>JAHDCI010000268.1 GCA_020629955.1 Myxococcota bacterium
GCCGGCGACTCTGAGTGCCAAGGGGTGTGCGACCATGACATCGATGTCATGACCGCGTCCTATTGACCCGATCGCTGTCAGAACGGCACAGAATTTCCTGGATTGACGTCCAGTCATTCCGGAATGAGCCGAATCTGGTGCCCGTCGAAGCGCAGCGAGCAGATTTCAAGCGCGAAGGACCTCTGAGCTCGCGCGATGACCGGATTTTGTCGTGGGTTTCAGAATCTTCCCACCCACGCGCAACTGGGCGCACATCGGGCCGAGAATGTCACACGGGCAACTTAGGCTTGCTTAAGGTGCAGATCACTCGTATCACTGAACACCCAATCACTGAACATAAAGCCAGACACCAACTGAAGAACGATCATGCTCAACTGTATTCGCGTTCAAAACCTCGCCATCATCGAAGCCCTCGAAGTCGAGTTTGCTCCTGGACTGAACGTCATCACCGGAGAGACGGGCGCAGGAAAGTCCATTCTCATCACGGCGCTCGATCTCGTCCTTGGAGGCAAAGCGAGTTCTGAAATCGTTCGCGCAGGAGCGGAAAAGGCCGAGGTCGAGGCGTTATTCGACATCTCAAAGCTCCCCAGCGTTCAAGCGCGACTAAAGGGCCTCGAGCTTGAGGAAGCCGATGAGCTCATTGTTCGAAGAGTCATTCAAGCGCAAGGGCGCTCGCGGGCGTACATCAACGGGCGGATGGCGACGCAACAGAATCTCAGAACGCTGGCAGCCGGGCTGGCGGATATTTCTTCACAGCATCAACATCATTCGCTCACGGATCCAAGAACTCATCTCGCATCGCTCGACGCCTTCGCCAAACTCGAAAAGCCGCTTGCTGCGCTCTTGAAAACCTATCGCGAGGCGGAGCGGCTCTCAAACGAACTCTCCGCGATTCAAGCCGCCGCTCGCGATCGTGCGGACCGCGAGGATCTTCTTCGCTTTCAGCTAAACGAGCTTGAAGAAGCCGATCCGCAGCCAGGAGAAGAGGAATCCCTCGAAAGCGAGCGCGGTCGACTCCGTCACGCAGAGACGCTCGCGAGCGCGGCGACCGGGGCCGAGAGCCAACTTTATGCGGCCGACCGTTCCGTCTCGGAGCAGATCGCGAAGATCATCGCCAACCTCGAACGGGCGAGCGAGCTCGATGCAACGCTACGAACCCCACTTGAATCGCTACGAGGAGCGCTCTCGGAGGTCGAAGATGCAGCCGCGGAGCTCGGCACCTACGCTCGCAATATTCAGGTCGATCCGATCCGCCTCGATGAGCTCGATCAGCGCGCGCAAGTGCTGGCTCGGCTCTCCAAAAAGTATGGCGGCACGTTGGACGCCGCGATCCTCCATCGGGAAGAGGCCAGCGCGGAGCTTTTGAGGCTCGAGTCGGTCGAGGAGGCAATCGAGAGCGCGGAAGCGAACCTTCAGGCGGCCCTGAGCAACGCTGCAGAGGTTGCGAGAAAACTGAGCCAGAAGCGCCAAAGAGCGGCCGGAAAGCTCGGAAAGGCAATCTCGAACGAACTCGCATCGTTGGGCATGGGCGGAGCGAAGGTCGTGGTCGAGCTTGCGAAAAGAGAGGCGCGTGACGAACGTTCTTTGATCGTCGATGGGGCCCGATTGAGCCCAACTGGGATTGATCGTTGCGAGATGCTGATCGCGCCAAACAAAGGAGAAGAAGCGAAACCGCTCGGCAAGATCGCTTCGGGTGGTGAGCTCTCGCGAGCGCTTCTCGCGATCAAACGCGTGCTCGGTCAAATCGGGAGCGGCGGAACGTACATCTTCGATGAGGTGGACACAGGCGTCGGCGGTGCCATCGCGGAAGTGATCGGGCGGAAGCTGGTCGAAGTCGCGGAGCACCACCAAGTGATCTGCATCACCCATCACGCTCAGATCGCAGTCTACGGCGATGCGCATCTATTGGTGCAAAAGAACAACGATGGTCATCGAACCCGAAGTGAAATCGCGCTTCTTTCTTCAGAGGAGCGCGCCGAGGAAGTTGCGCGGATGATCGGGGGAATGAAGATCACAAAGAAGACGCGCGCGGCGGCCGAAGACCTTCTCGAGCAGGCACAGCATTCATCGCACATGACGTTGCACTGAGCCGAAGGCGAAGCTCGGAAGAAGAAAAGCCCAGGTTCGACTTGTGACCGAACGGTCACTAAGCTAGAGTGCGTTTTATGATGATCGCAATCGCTTTAATCCTGGGGGCTCTCACCTGGACCATCATGGAGTATTCGATTCATCGCTGGCTTGGTCATCATCGCCTGCTGCGTAAGTACACTCCGTTCGGTGGTGAACACACGCGGCATCACAGCTCGGGAAACTACTTCTCTCCGACATGGAAAAAGGGTCTAACCGCAATCGCCGTCTTGGCCGCGATTCTTTGGCCGGCGGTTCGAAGTGGGGGTCTGGGACCGGGCGTCGCGTACGCGTGCGGGCTTGTCGGCTGCTATCTGGTGTATGAATGGGTGCACCGCCGGGACCATACGCATGCGCCGAAGACTGCCTTTGGACGCTTTTTGCGGCGGCACCATTTCCATCATCACTTTCACAACCCGTCGATGAACCACGGCGTCACGACGCCGATTTGGGATTGGGTCTTTCGTACCTACGAGACCCCAAGCTTGATCCGTGTTCCGCGAAAGTTGGCGATGCCCTGGCTGCTCGATACCGAAGGAAACCTGCGACCAGAGCTCCAAGCGGACTACCAGCTACGCTAGTGTGTGATTCAAATCGCTAGAAGGGCCCTCTTCCGCCTTCGATAGAATCAGCATGTCGTCCGCTCTCCAAGGCTCGCCTCGGCGCCCCTGACGAAAGACTATCTCTTCCATCGATTTGCTCCCCGCAGTGGCGAAGCGAGTCGAAAACGGAGGCTACTCTTCGACGGGCGCAAAGAGATGAGGGTTCGGTGCGCGCGATGGCGTTTGCTCTTCTCCGGGGGTTACGAACCCTCGGGAAGGCACGCTCTCTTCGCGCGCCTCCGAACTCTCCTCGGTGGGCTCTGGGGCTTCGCCGGGTTCCCCGAGGCTTTCGCCCTCCTCCTCAAGCGCGGGGAAGAGATGCGTCCCGGAGGGTGACGCCTCTTCCTCATCGTCCCCGTCTCCCTCGTTCTCAGGAAGAAAGAGCGAGCGGAGGTCTTCTAGGTCGGCCGCGAAACGTTCCCGCGCTTCGCCGGCGCGCTCACGGATCTGCCCAGGAGAGCAATCACCAACGAGCGGCTCTACCAACGGCTGCTCATCGACGCCGAGGAAGTGAATCGAGGGAAAGTCCGTCGCTTCAAGTCGTTCGGCGAGGTCCGCACCATCGCCTTCGCCGCTGGTGAGGTCGAGCTGAATGCGAACGAAACCGACGAGGGATTCGGCAGTCGAATCAAGGTTCGCCATTTCGAGAAGGGCTTCGCTTCCCTCCGCATTCTGCGCATGAAAAAGCACGACCATTGGGCGTGATTGCGTGATCGATGTCTCGTGAGAGTCGTTGTAGTTGCCGGACCATGCTGTGGCCGGCTCGGATTCGAACGCAGGCGCCGGAGGTTCTTGCGGCTCGTTGCGACGCGCCTCCTGACGCAGCGCTCGATTTCGACGGGCCGCGGCCTCTTCGAGACGGCGGACGCGTCGCTCCTCTTCGGTCTCGACTTCCTGCCCCGGGAGCGTATCCGCTTCTACGTTCGAAACTTCCGTCAGTGCCTGAAAGACCCTGCGGCCACCATAAAGGGTCCCGAATGCAAGGAGGACCATGAGCGCCATGCATCCGATGCCAGTCCAGCGGGCCGCCGTAGGGCTCGCTGCGGGATACTCCGGCGTCTCCTGCTCCGGTCGCTCGATATCGTCATCGACAAGACCAGGGCCGTAGTCCTCCTCTTCCGCATCCTCTTCCGCAGCGGAGTCATCTGCAAGAGGCGCCTCCTCGGAACCGTCATCGTCAGCAACATCGTCTTCTGCGGATGCGTCGTTGTCGGGGTCAGCGGCAGCCTCGTCGTTCTCCGCTTCTTCCTTCGCCTCTTCCGTTCCGACGTCCGAGCGCTCCTCGGCCCCAACCTCATCCTCGTCGGAATCCGTCGTCGGCGGGTCCGCGGCATCCTGTACCGCCTCTTCAGAAGCTTCGGTCGCGTTCTCGTCGGGCGTTGAGTCTCGCTCGTCGCCCCGTTCGTCCTCGCTCGAAGAATCCGCCATCGCGAAAGTCTAGATTGGCGGAAGGGTTCGTCGCAAGGCTCATCGGAAAGGATGCATCTTCAAAAGAGCGGAACCATCTCGTCACTTTCACAGCGAAACAAGGAAAAAGGGCCGCCATGAAGCAGCCCTTGGTTGTTTCGCCGAGCTCGCCCGAAGAACGGAATGAAGCTCAAACGATCGCCAGCCACTCGGCCGGCGCATTTCCGCGAACCGCAGCGAAATACCGAGACTGAATCTGCTCCGTGATCGGTCCGCGCGAGCCGTTGCCGATCGTACGATCATCGACTTCGCGAACGGGAGTCAGCTCCGCGGCCGTACCGACCATAAAGATCTCGTCTGCGGTATAAAGCTCATCGCGCGCGATCACGCGTTCGTTCACTTCGTAGCCAAGATCCGAAAGCAACGTCATGACGGTGTGTCGCGTGATCCCTCCGAGGATCGAGCCACCGAGCGCCGGTGTGGAAATCACACCGTCACGAATGATGAAAATGTTCTCGCCGGAGGCTTCGCAAACGTAGCCTTGCGGATCGAGCAAGATGGCTTCGTCATAGCCGGCAAGCTTTACCTCGCGCTTCGCCAAGATCGAGTTGACGTAGTGGCCAACAATCTTGCCCTTGGCCATCAACGAGTTCACGCCGGCACGCGCAAACGAGCTGATCTTCGCGCGAATACCATTGTTGATGCCTTCGTCGCCCAAGTAGGCGCCCCACTTCCAGACCACGACCGCAACCCGCGTCGGGTTGGTCGCGCCGAGTCCCATCGCGCCATCGCCCATGAAAACAAGCGGGCGCACGTAGCACTCATCGAGGCCGTTGGCGCGAATCGTTTCCAAGATCGCAGTGTTGATCTGCTCCTCGGTGAACTCCATCGGCATCATGGCGATCTTGCACGAATCGAAAAGGCGACGGGTGTGCTCTTCAAGCCGAAACACGGCGCTACGACCATCGTCGAGCTTGTAGCAGCGGATGCCTTCGAACGCGCCAAGACCATAGTGAAGGGTGTGGGTGAGGATATGAACGTTGGCGTCGTCCCAATCGACGAGCTGACCATCGAGCCAAATCTTATCAACCTTCTCCACTACACTTCTCCTTCGGTTCTCGGCGCCTTGCCGACTCCGTGCAGAGGCATAGCGCGGCGATGCCCCGCGCGGCAAGACCTATGCAGATTTCCT
>JAHDCI010000269.1 GCA_020629955.1 Myxococcota bacterium
GCAGCGAAAGCCTCCAAATTCATGGGAGAGACGATTTGTGATCAATGCTCAGTTTATGAAAGACCCCTAGATAAATCAGTTGAGACGAATCGCCTTGAGCCGCGCGTTTACGTCGCGGGCGAGCGATAGCTCCTGATCACGGGGCAATACCGTCGTTGCACTAAATAGCGCGAAGGCCGCGAGTTCGTGCAGCGCCTGATGCAGCGCCTCAAGCGGGTGGTCGGTTCGCGCCATCTGAATCGCAGAGAGCACCTGTTCGTGATCGATGACACCGAGGTCATCAACGCCGCCACCGAAATAGTCTTCGTAGCCGCTTCCAGCAATCCACGCGTCGAGGGTCACACGTGTCTGCGCGAGCCCGCCATAGGTTGCGACGGCGACGAAGATATCCTGGAGCACATCGTTAAAGCGTGAGATGAGCGAACGAACACGTTCCGGATCGACCTGAGACGGGCTCTTTAGCTCGACCAACTTCTGCTGAAGCAGGTGGTAGATCGCTTTGGTCGTCGCAAACTCACCAAGGCCGGTCGTGCGCGCGATCTCATCGATCGTCGCCTCTCCCGAGCAGTGGTCGAGCACCTTCTGAGTCGCCTCGTCGAGCTCGCGTGCGGTGCCCGCTGGCAAGCGCTGCGGACAAAGCGATGAGTTCGGAACTTTATCCCGGAAAAGGGACATCTCATCGATGCGCTGCACGCCTTCCATGAGCAGCCCTTGAACCGATAGATGCACGGTGGTGGCACCGTCGGGCTCTTCCTCCGTCTGGCCGAATAGGAAGTAGCCATCGTTCATGATCAGCGCGTTAAAGAACACACTTTGAGCCTGCTGCTGGAGGAAGTTGAAGAGGTCTTTCGCATCGACGAAGCCGCGCTCTACAGCAAGCTCGCCAAATCGCTTCTCCGAGGTATCGCGGGCGAGCTCGGCAACCTGATCTCGCGTCAACGCGCCGCTGCGGAACAGCACCTCCCCAAGCCGGTCATCGGGCGCGGTACTTCGCGCGCTCTTGAGAGCCCCCTGGTCAAAGGTGAGGGTTCGAGTAATCGAATCGTCGCCGATCACAAGATCCCCTCGCCAACCTGCGTTGGCGATGACATTGATCATCTCCATCACGGTCATCGGTGACAAGATCTCCCCGGCCATCTGCACGGGTGGGGAGAGCTCGCGACGGAGGAGTATCACACCGTTGCTACGCAGGGCGACGGCATACTCTCCGACCTCCTCCTTCAGCTCCGAACGCGTCGAGCCGTGGGAGGAAATCGAGCCGTCCTCGTGGATGATGATGCCTTCAGGTTCCAGCATGAGAAGCGCCACCGGAGTGACGTAGTACGAGCTTACAACGGGCCCGCTTGCGATGGCCAAGAAACGCCAAAAATCGTTTCAAATTCCGAGACTTTCGACAGAGACAGAATTTTCTAGAAGCGACTGTCGGAGAGCGAAACCGTTGTTTTTTCACTAAAACGGGTGAGGCAAACAACGATGATGTGTCGACACCCTGTGTAGGGAGGGGCCGGAATCGCGTTACGACTCGAGACGCCGCAACTTATCGAGGAAGGTGGTTCGCTTCAGCCCCAGATCCCGTGCGGCCTGGCTCTTGTTGCCTCCCGCAATCTCCAGCGCCCGGAGGAGGACGCGGCGCTCGACGTCGGCATAGCTTCCGACAAGGGGGTCCTCTCCACGCGTCGAAGTTTGCGGAAGTGGGGGGAGATGCGCCTCTTCCACGCGACCGAGATTCTCGCCCTCGGTCGCAAGCTTCGCGACCGCGAGATCGATCACGTGCTGGAGCTCCCGCAAGTTCCCGGGCCACTCGTATTGTCCGAGGATACGCAGCGCGTTTTCCGAGATTCCCGCACTCTCGAGACCATGAAGACGACAGGCCCGAGCGAGCGCGAGAAAGACGATCGATGAGAAGTCTTCTCGGCGCTCTCGAAGGGGCGGGATTCGAAGGGTCGCGCGGGTCAACCAGCGCTTCAGTTCCTCATCGAAGCCGCGACGCGGACGGAAGCGAGCGGACGCGATGATGCGGGCCTGCGCCTCAAACGCGACGCCGTCCACCGTGCGTGCCCGGCGCGTTGCGATGGTTTCCGCGAGCTGCCGCTGGGCATTCTCAGAGAGGGCCGTAATATCCGCCAGCAGAAGCGAGCCGGAGCCAGCGCTCTGAATCCATCCTGGACGCCCGCTCTCCCCAAAAAGCCGAAACAGCTCGTCCTCTTCGGAAACCGATAAGCAATCGGCGACCACAAACGCTTCTTCGGCGCGTGGGCTCTCCGCATGAAGGCGCCGCGCGACCCGATCAATGGGGAGCCCCGCCTCTGCCAAAATAAGGACAGGGAGTTCCGCGGAAGCCAATCGCTGAACCTTTTCATCAAGGGCGCGCATACCGGGGCTGTAGGCCACGAGCGCGGACCGTTGCCGTCCAAGCGCCCTCCCCTCGCGAAGCAGCTGCGCTTCGGTCCGCAGACGATCTCTCTCCGCCTCCGCCGCATCCGCCGCGTCGTGCGCCTCCATCCGCGAACGCTCCGCGAGCGCGATGCGTGCCTGCGCTCGATCCCGCTGCGCGATGGTCCCGAGGAGCGCCCCCGCGGCCTGCGCAAACGCGCGCAGGGCATTGATTTCCTCGAGCGTGAGACGGCTACGTCGACGCCCCTTTGGAATCACCAAAATCCCCTCGAGTTCAACCCCGCGCGCGATCGGCAGTGCGCAGAGCGCGTCGGTCTGCTCCAAGATCGCGCCTAACGCACGAAGCTCCGGATGCCGCACCAAGCGAGACGCGATATCTCGTCCGACAATTACCTCACCCGGCGCATCGAGCGCGCGTTCGACGAGACTCGGTGGGACCTCCGCACTCTGAACGCGGGAGATCCCTGCCGCGTCGAGATCGATCTCCCGTCCTGGGTCGATCATCCACAAGATCGGGCGTGCCTCCGCCGACGCGGACGCGCGCCGAAAGGGCAGCAACAAATGTTCGGCCACCCGTTCGATTTCGGTTTCGCCACCGTAGGTTTTGCTGGCCTCCTCCAGCGCCTCGAGCAGCCGGCCTCCAAAGGGCGCGAGAAGCTTCCGGGAGAGCCGCTGCGCGCGCCGGTGAACGACCAACGCAAGGCCGAAAAGAACCGCGACAAAAGGAATCCAGCTTCCCCAAAAGCCAGAGAGAGTCTCGCCTGCGAAGCCGAGCGCAAGCGCAATCGGTGCGCTTATACTCGCGACGAGCAATGACGCGCCAAATGCAGCGAGCACACCTCGGGTGCTCCGGCCCGCTCGGGGCCGGCGTGACGGATCAATAAGCGCTCCGTGACCCAGTACGCAGATCGCCGCCCCTGCGAGCGCAACGAAGGGGCGCAGGGCAATCGCGGAGGTCGGCCACCAACTCTCGAAGTAGAGCACCACCAAGATCGATACGGTTGGAAGAAGGGCGAGAAGCCCCCAAGCGTTGCCCGCGAGGGCTTCGGGAGCGGAACCGAGTGGCCGCCGAAGGAGCCGGAGGACGAGCGCAAAGATCGTCGCGCTCGCACCGAGCCACAGTGCCCAACGAAATCCTCGCGCGGGTACCAATCGAAGCTCACCGAAAAGCTCAAAGGCCGGAGCGATCGAAAGGGTTCCGATCGCGATGGAGACCGCAACCAAAAGCCAAAGGAGCGGACGAATGCGCCGCACCCGACCGAGACGGTCCGGTGTATCGAGAGCGAGGTCGAGCGTGAGGGCGCCAACGACGGGCAGCGTCAAGACCCACACACCTGCATTGATCAGCGAATCCGTATCCCCCGAGGCGAGGGTCGTTACCGCGAGCCCGAGGAGGGTCGCCATCGCACTCACCCGCCGCGCCCCGCTCGGCGGCTTCTCACCTTTCGGCGCGAACCACCATGGGAGAAGCGTGAAAAGGAAGCCCGCGAGTGCGAGCGCCCATTGCGAAATCGAAAGCCCCGCCTGCCGCTGTGCCGCATCCGCGACCAGATAGAGCGCAGAAGCCGACCCGAGGAGAGACCAAACGCGACCACCCATTATCGTCGAACCTCGTCCGCCAGGCGCACCCCGGCGCGACGGCGCAATGAGATTCGTGATTGGCGGAGAAAAGACAAAATGGGCGAGCGGGCAAAGTCCGGCGACGAGGGTAGTCAGGTTCCCCAAATAGACCAATAAAAGGGACCCGATGAAGGAATCAAAGGCAGCGCCTTCGAGGGGCTTAGGGCGCCGCCCACATCGGAGCAAACCGGGTGGTTTTCTTCGAGGAGGAAGTCGACTGCGGGACGAAGCTTGGCGATGTCACAGGGAGCGGGCATGCTCGCCCAGCAGATATGAGCAGCCCATCCACATCCGACGCCCAGAAGACCCGACACGCCGAGCTCTGCGCGGCGCTCGCAAAACACAACCATGCGTACTACGTGCTCGACGCGCCGAGCGTCACGGACGCGGAATACGATCGCCTCTTTAACGAGCTTCGGGATATCGAAGAGGCGCGACCGGAGCTCGTCACCCCAGAGAGCCCTACGCAGCGCGTTGGGGCCAAACCGCGAGAAGGCTTTGTGAAGGTCACCCGCGGCGTGCGCATGTACTCGCTTGGCAATGCCTACGATAGCGATGATCTCGCAGACTTTGATCGCCGCGTTCGCGAGGCGCTCGGCGTCGACGAGGCGCTCTATGTATGCGAGCCGAAGATCGACGGCGCGAGCATCGAGGTCACCTATCAGGGTGGCAAAATGGTGCTCGCTTCCACGCGGGGAGATGGCCAGGTCGGTGAGGATGTGACGGCGAATGTGCGTACGATCCGGGCACTTCCGCTGACCATCCCGGATACGCGGACCTTTACGCTTCGGGGCGAGATCTTTATCTACGGTGCCGATCTCGATGCCATTAACGAAACCCGCGTCGCGAGCGGGGAAGCTCCCTTCGCAAATCCGCGGAACGCGGCATCTGGCTCACTTCGCTTACTCGACCCTCGGCTCTCTGCACAGCGTCCGCTTCGCGTCTATTTTTATGATTTGGTTGAGCGACACTTTGAGAGTCACGAGGCGATGCTCGATGGGCTTTTGGCGCTCGGGCTGCCAACGCATCGCGCCCAGAAGAAGTGTGCCGGGCTCGAAGCTGCGAAGGCGTATATCGCGACCTTCGACAAAACTCGAACGGAGCTTCCGTATGAGACCGACGGCGTGGTCATCAAGCTGGATGATATCGGCGCGCGGGAAACGGTCGGCTTTACCTCGCGCGCGCCCAAGTGGGCGACCGCTTGGAAGTATGCGCCCGAGACTGCGCAGACTCGGCTCCTTTCGATCACGTGCGATGTCGGCCGAACGGGGG
>JAHDCI010000047.1:0-20736 GCA_020629955.1 Myxococcota bacterium
GCGGCTCCCGCAGACGCGACGCCCGATGCGCCCGCGCCCATCGTTGCGGCGAATGTGGAAACGGCACTGGAAGCAGCGGCGCCGGAAGCTGCTCCCGAAAACGCAGGCGAAAACGCTGCCGAAACGCCCACCGCCTCACCGGCAGAGGCAACGGAAGCCGCTCCCGAAAGCGCGGAACCTGCGCCGGAAGCGGAACCGCTCGCGCTTCCGACGGAGCCTCCCGCCGCGTTGCCGGCTGTGGGGAGCATCTACCGTGGACGTGTCGGAAGCGTTTCCGAGAGCGGCCACATCGCCGTGCTCAATCGCGTGATCGACCGCGCGAATATGAAGGCTCGCATTCGGGCGAACCGCGACAAGCAGCTCCGCGTTCGAGGCATGGTCTTTGGATTTAACCGTGGCGGTTTCGACGTCATGGTCGATGGCATTCGAACGTTCTGTCCTGCGGGCGCGCTCGCGCTCGAAGACATTCAGGATCCATCGCTTTACGTCGGTCAGGTCCACGAGTTCACGGTTCCCCCGAGCCGCGGGGGACGGAGCATCGTCGTTTCTCGTCGCGGGATCCTTCAGCGCGAGCGACGCAAGGCTGCGAAGGCGCGTCTTGCCGAGATCAGCGCGGGCGATGTTCTCAAGGGCAAGGTCAGCGAAGTGAAAGACTTCGGCGTCGTCGTTGACCTCGGCGGCGGTCTTGATGGTTTTGTCCACATGAGCGAAATCTCTTGGGTCCGCGGAGGCAAGCCTTCCGATTCGATCTCGGTGGGTGACGAAACCGAAGTAAAGGTTCTGAAGCTTTCCGATTCCAAGCGTCGCGACCGCGCCGGCAAGGTTTCGCTCTCCATCAAGGCATGTCTCCCGGATCCGTGGACGCAGCATGCGGACATCCTCAAGGTCGGCGGCATCTTTAAGGCCAGCAAGGTCGTGAGCGTGACCGAGTTTGGCGCGTTCGTCGAAATCGCTTCCGGTGTGGAAGGGCTCGTTCATATCTCGGAGCTCTCGTCCGGCGGGAAGCGACTCGAGCACGCGAATGAGGCGGTTCAGGTCGGCCAAGAGCTCGACGTCACCATCGAGCGTCTCAACGAAAAAGACCGAAAGATCGGCCTTTCGACTCTGACCAAGGCAGACCTCGAAGCCATCGAATCCGGCGATTACGACCCGGCGACGGCGCCGAAGAGCATGAAGCCGGGGTCTCACGTCGATGTCATCGTGGAGCGCGTCGAGCAGCATGGGCTCTTCGTTCAGGTGAAGGGCATGCTCGGAAAGCGTGGCCGCGGCTACATCAACAACCGCGACCTCACGATCGAAGGTCCAGAGCGCAAAAAGGCTTACGCGGTCGGCAAAGAGCTCAAAGTTAAGATCGTCGGTAAGGAGCGCAACGGACGCCTCAAGTGCTCCATCCGCGCGATGGTGCTCGACGAAGAGCGCAAGGCCGTTCGGGACTACCGCAAGGAAGCCAACAAAGAAGGCTTCGGCACGTTTGGCGACCTACTAAAGTCAAAGCTCGGCGGCTGACGTCGTCGTCAACCCCAGAGCGACGGCTCTGGCACCGATAAAACGCCCTCGCTGTACCTCAGCGCGGGCGTTTCGTCTTTTGGCAGATGCAGCGGCCCATCAAGGTCTGCGTAGTCGGCCTCTGCTGCCGCAATAAGCGCTGGCGCAATCGCAAGCGAGGTGCTGACCATGCACCCAACCAACACGCCAAGCCCCGCACTCTTGGCGAGCGCCATCGTGTCGAGCGCAGAGATGAGCCCGCCACTCTTATCGAGCTTTAAGTTTACAAGCGAGTAGATCTCCGCGGCCGCTTCGAGCTCGACGCGCGTTGGCTCGCCTTGAATCGATTCATCCGCGCAGAGCGGCACTGGGAGCGATGCCCCTGCGAGCTCGTGTTCGAGATGACTTGGCACTGGCTGCTCCAAACAGAAGACGCCCAGAGAGTGGAGTTGCTCCGCAGACGCGCGAACTTCTGCCGGAGTCCACCCTTCGTTGCCATCGACGAGTATCCGAGCATCCGGTATCGCGTGACGAATCGCAGTGACACGCTCGACGACATCCTCTGGGCCGGCTTTGATCTTAAATTGTCGAAATCCGGGATAACGCGCGGCGCACTCGGCAGCGGACTCCGCACGGCTCATCGTGACCATGGACGTCACGCCGGACGGCCTCGGTTTGCCAAGTAGTTCCCATGCTCGCCGCTCCTGCATTTTGCAGTGATGATCAAGGGCTGCGGCAGAAAGTGCATTCCGCGCCGGGGAGGCTGGGAGCGCGAGGATGCTGAACAGCGAAATCCTCGCGGGATCGATCGCGCGAATGATCTCGAGACACTGCGACATCGTCCAGCCGGAGCGTTCGTGGACGAAGGCCTCGCCTCTTCCGCGCCCGCATTCGACGCGCAGGAGTGTCACCGACTCACGCCGATGAGCCGTGGTTTCGAAGACACGCTCGAGGGGAACCTGCACGACCCGGGCGCTCGGGACGGGCAGCGGAGCATCGAGGCAGCCGTGGCTTTGAAGCCTCTCGCGCAGCTCGTTCACATCAGCCGGGAGTGGCTGCGTTCGCGCCGGCATTCTGTCCGCTCGTATCGCTGGCTTGCGCGTTCGCCTGAACGCTCTCGGAAGGCGCGGGCTCCTCGACGACGGGTTCGATCAAGTCTGGGAGTCGGACAATGACGCGTCCCGGCCGTCGATCGTTATCAAGTCTCACGTAGAGCGGGCGCTCGTCCCCAAGTCGCGAGAGCACACGCCGCAAACGCTGAAGTTTCGCGAGGAAGGGGCCTCGTCCGAGCGAGACCTCGAGGCCGTCTTCTCCAAGGTAGGCAGTGAAGCGTTCGCTCGAATCCACCGTCAGCTGCTGCAGGGGTTCGCGGCGCCATAGACCCGCTGCGCGCAGATCGTGGAGCAGGCCAACGAAGTCGGTCAAAAGACCCGTTCGGTAGGCTCGGTCTCGCGTGAAGCGGTCCGCGTCAGCACCGGAGAGGATGGGAAAATCGACAGGGTCACCGGGCTCCACCTGCTTAAAGACCGAAGCATCTTCGCCAATGAGATAGAGCGAATCTCGCAGAGCGACGATCGCGACTGGTTGATGTTCGGTGACTTCGATCGAGAATTGCGCGGGCAACTGTCGCCGAACGGTAGCGGAGGCGATCCATGGATGGTTCACGAGATCCCGTTCGATCTCGAGGGCGCTTCGCTCAAAAACGTTGGTGCCAAGAGTGATCCCTGTGCGAGAAAGGATGTCATCATCCTCGATACGCTCGTTGCCATCGAGGGTGATCGTGTCGATGGCAAAAGCCTCTGCGGTGAGGGCAAAGTCTCGGATCAAGCGTCCAAGCGCGATGGCCCCGACGACGCCCATTGCGACAAGCGCAAGCCGCGTAATGGTCCAGAGAACACGTCGTACCCCTTGAAGCTTTCGCGCAAGCGCGGAGGGTTCTCTAGGGCCCGGCGGGACGGACGCGAGCGGAGTCGCCGCATACGGCTCGACCTCTTCCGCTAGCGAGTGTTCGCCAGATTCGGCATCGACTTGATTTGCGTGCTTGAGCCCTGGACGAGGCGTGAGGCGGCGATTGCGAACCCGAGGCGCAGGAGCGCTATCTTGCTCCTCGTCCTTGGGATCTTGTCCACGTCGCCTTCTCGAAGTCATCAGGAGCGATGAGCCTCACCGAAGCGCGCGATTGGGTCCAGTTTCGAACAAAGTCACGTTTCGGTGGATTTTCCGGTCGATGAGTCTTACGGAGCGCGTTCGCGATGCGTTCCCGCTCTTCCCAATATTTCCTTCCTGTTCCAAGCTCGCTTGAGGTTCACGGAAGTCGCTCTCGGGGCATTCGATGACAAAGATTGGGCATCGAGAAGTTTGGCTTTTGGCCTGGCCGGCAATCGTTCAGCATCTCGCGCACACTGCGCTTTTTCTGGGTGACCGAGCGATTCTCGGAAACTACTCCGAGGAAGCGCTCGCTTCGATGCAGATCGGCGGACCGGTCATTTGGTCGACCTACAGCATCTTCAGCGCATTTGTCGTGGGTGCGGTGGCGGTGATCGGCCGCAAGGTAGGGGCCAAAGAAGAGCGAGAGGCCGAAGGAGCGATGCGTTTCGCGGTGCTCGTTGCGCTCGGCCTCGGCATCGCCGCTTTGATCGTGGGCCGCCTCGGGCTGCTCGGGCTTGATTCGTTGTTGCCAGAGGTCGGGGAGGGCGTTCGGGACGCCGCGAAGGCGTACTTAAGGCCTGCGCTTGCGATGATGCCGCAGACCCTCGTTGCCTTAACAATCGCTGCGTCTCTTCAAGCAGCCGGCGATACTCGAACCCCCCTTGTTGCGACTCTGCTCGCCAACGCGACCAATCTTGCGCTCGACGTCGGACTGGTCTTTGGCGTCGGGCCCCTGCCCGAACTTGGTAGCGAGGGCGCTGGCATTGCCACGTTTTGCGCAGCACTCGTCGAGGCGTTGGTGCTCTTCGGGGTTGTGCGCTGGGGAAAAGGAGCCAGGGTTCGGTTTCGATTTCGGCGCTCGCTTGCGCGTCCACTTCAGCACGAGATCCTTCGGATTTCCATGCCGGCACTTGGGGAGCGCTGCGTTCAGCATGCCGGGTTCATGATTTTTGTCGGAATGGTGACCCGGCTTGGTGACGAGGCGATGGCTGCCAATCAGGCGCTTCTCTCGGTCGAGTCGATCGTATTCATGAGTGGTGAGGGGTTTGGGATCGCGGCGGCCGCGCTTGCGGCTCAGTCGCTTGGGGCAGGGCGCCCGGACCTTGCACAGCGCTCGGCCGAACTCGCGCGAAATCAGGCGATGGTGTTGCTCGCTGCGTATGGCGTTGTCTTTGTGCTCTTTCCAGAACCTCTACTTCGCCTTTTCGGATCGGACCCAGAGCGAATCGCGTTGGCGCTTCCATGTATGTTTGCCGCCGCGCTCTCCGCCCCTCTTCTTGGTGCCGCGGATGCTCTTTCTTCTGCGCATCGAGGGGCAGGCGATACCCGGAGCGCCTTTCTGATCACATTCTTCGGTGGTTTCGTGGTTCGGTTGAGCGCCGTGTACCTGCTCGCCTTTGAACTGCAACTCGGCTTGCTTGGGGTTTGGCTTGGGACCACCGCGGATTGGTTCGCGCGCTCAAGTCTCCTTCAGCTCAGCCTGCGCCGAGGCAGGTGGAAGACGAAAGTTCTCGCGGACGCAAGATGACCCGGACCCATGCGATAGAAACGAAAAAGCCCCTCGTGGAGAGGGGCTCTTCGTACGCGATTGGGTAGTCGTTTAGGGGATTTGCGCTTCCACCCAGGAGCGTGACTGCTTGCCCTTGTGGATCATCTCGCCATTCAAGTAGTGCACCGTTGCGCCAGCGCCGGAGTAGTAGAAGGAGCTCATGAAGCGCCGGTCCTGGTCCCAGAGAACCTCGAGGTTCGGAACGCCACCCATGCCGTACTCCGAAATGACCTGATCGACGACAGCCGCACTGGGTGCGCCGCCGGTGCGGGCGTTACCGACGATGACCACCGCGCGGAAGCGGTCGGCGGGAAGGCTGCGGACCCAATCGGCCAGGGAGCGCATTTCGTTGCGGCAGATGCCGCAGGTCTGGCTGAAGCGGTAGACCCAGGTGAATCCACCGAAGCAGGCCACGTCGCGAAGCGCGACCTGAGAGTTTCCATTGTCAGGGAAGCTCACGGCGGGCATATCGTCGCCGACGTTTGGTCCACCAGAACCTTCACAGACGCCGGCGGGCGGTGGAGCGGTCATGCCTTCACACATCCCCGAGCCATTGCAGGTTTCACCGGAGCCACAGGAGCCGCAGGAGCCGCCGCAGCCATCGCCACCACACATCCGACCGTCACAGCTCGGCGTGCAGGTTGATTCACAGGTTCCCGCCGCGGTGCAGCTCGTTCCGCTGGCACATGACCCGCAGTCGCCGCCACAGCCGTCCGGTCCGCACGTCCGACCCGCACAGTTCGGGGTGCAAGTGCCGCCGCCGGTGTCCTCGCACATGCCGGCCTGATTGCAGACCTGCGGAGCGGTGCAGGAGCCGCAGAGGCCGCCACAGCCGTCCGGCCCACACGTGCGTCCACCACAGCTCGGGGTGCAGGAGCCGCCGCCCGAGTCCGGGCTCGCGTCCATCCCGGTGTCCGGCATGCCACCATCCGCGGGAGGCGGAGGGAAACCGCCACCGGTTCCGAAAGAGGTTCCCTCTGCGAAGAGGTCCGCTGGCTCACACGCGCTGAGTCCGAGGACCGCGAGCGAGGCTGCGAAGAAGGTAGTGAGGAGTGTGCGGGACGGTGTGAACATCTTGCTCAATGGTACAGCAAAAAGCGTGCGAAGTGGGTTCGCGAGTGATCTGCAAATGCTTGTGACCTGCCAGTCTACAAAAGTGGCCACCAGCGTGCCGATCCTGCCCTGTGCACTCTTTGCCTATTTTTCATGGCGATTCTCAAAAACGAGACACCCCGTGGCCCCCTTCGTTCTCACTGAACACGCCTCCGAAAAAAAACGATCGGGTGTACGAAAAGTGCGCTATCCGAGAATGGTGTTCGCAAGTTCGGCCGCGCTTGGCCGTCCAGCTTCTCCGCCGAGACACGCGTAAATCGCTTCTTTCCAAGCCTTCGGCGCCACCCGCTCTCCAAGGACCTCTTCAAACGCTTTACCGAGGGAGTAGAGGTCCATCGCGGCGCTGGAAGGAGCATCCGAGCGTTGCTCCGGCGACATATATCGCAGCGTCCCTTCTCCCCCTGGCTGATTGGAAGTTTCGCCCACCTTTCGGGTGAGGCCAAAGTCGGTCAGCACCGCCTGTCGTTCGTTTCGGAGGAGAATATTTGAGGGCTTGATGTCTCGATGGACAAAACCAGCACGATGCACGAACTGGAGCGCGCGTGCGGACGACGCGAGGATGGGACGCAGCGCATCGATGGAGGTCTCCGGTCCGAGCTGTTTCAGGCTCTTCGCAGGCAGGTACTCCATAATGATCGCATGTAGCTCCGGCTGGATATCGAGGATGCGGATGATGCCGGGATGCTCGAGCTGCGCGGGAGGACGCGCTTCCCGGAAGAGTCGTTTGAGCTCCGCCTTTCCCTGACGGTGGTACACCTTTAACGCGACTCGCCGGCTCAGGCGCTCGTCTCGGGCGACAAAAACGGTGCCGGCGCCGCCCCGACCGAGTTCCGCCTCGATACGATAGCGGCCTCCGGCGAGGGCACCCGATGCGGCAAGCGTCGCGCCGACATCGTGGCTTTGCGGGATCGCGGCCCGTCGAAGCTCGGCGGCGCGTGCCTTCACCTGAGGGTACTCGACGTCAACCGCCAAAATGCCTTCGTATGCAGCGAGCGCGCGCTCGGGCTGTCCGAGCTCCTCGTAGATCTCACCCAGCAAACGCAAGGCTCGAAGCCGATCGCTCTCTTCGGGCCCGCTTTCCACGAGCTCTCGAACGGGTTCTTCGGCTTCTTCAAGTTGGCCCCGCACGAGCAAGGTCTCCCCGAGCCAGAGCGAGAGCATCGCGCTCGGTCCGTTCTCACGCAGCCGATTTCGGACAAGCGCTATCGCGGCGACCTCATCTCCGTTTCGGTACCGGCCGAGGGCATTTTGAAGCAGTTGAGCATCCGTGATCTCGACCGGTTCGGCAGCGCTCGATGACCCTGTCTCGGCGTCGCTTTGGTGGGGCTTCTTGGGCTCTTTGCCGGAAGAAGATTCGTCCTCACCGCCACCGAATACTCCCTTGATCCGCTTCCAGATCATTGGACTTCGATCCGCTCGCTTGCGGTTTCGATGACGTCGCCCTGAACCAGCACGATCGGCGCGGTCGTCGGTTCACCGTTCAGCCGCACCTTCGACGCCGGACGAAGACTTAAGCAGCCTTCGAGCGAGATGATTCTTCCCCCGAGTTCTTCGACATCGAACGGGGAATCCGCAGCGTACGCCTCAAGCCCGCGGTCAAGCCCGCTGAGGACTTCGAATCGAATCGTCGCGTTCGACTTCGAAACCCGAACGGATGCGTCCGCTCCCAGCCCCACAACGGCTTCGCCCTTTACTTCCAGAGTTCCCGAAATCGGTACACCCGCGATCAGCGTGCCGTTTCGGCTCTCGAGGTCTTGCACCTCAAGGCCGCTTTCACTTTTGCGAACTTCGGTGTGCTGTCGCGAAACGGAGACTCCTCGGACTCGTAGATCACCGTCTCGACCGAGAATCACTTTCGGGCGCCAGAGCACGACCAGTTCTCTGCGCGCCAGCGAGAGCCGAGCTCGTCCGCGTTGCAGACCTTCATCCAAGATGCGGAGTTGATTTCGGAGCCCGGGGTCGTCTTTGATCGTCAGTGCTTTTTGAATCGCTCGTTTCGCCTCGATGCGCGCGCCCACTTTCATGGACATCCGATATTCACGGGCGAGCCGCTCGAATTCCTGATCTTCGCGGGCTTGTTCCGTCGTTGCGTTGAGCAAAGCCTCGAGTCGGTCCACTTCGCCGGCTTCCTGCAGACATCGCGATAGCGACTCCGTGTCTCCAAGAAGCTCGTAAGCGGTCGCCGCCTTTCCTGGCTCGGAGATTTCCTCAAGGCGCTTTGCGGCTTCGCGCAGTGCTCGACGTTGATGCTCTTCGTGAACACCATCCTGCTGAGCCCGCTCGATCACAGAATCTCCGAGCGCGGTTTGGACTGTCACATAGCGCAGATCATTTTCGTCGATCCATCGCAGTGCGTCTTGGTAGGCGCTGATTCGAATCCCAAGGTCCGTGGATTTCGCGGCGAGAAAGAGAAGGGCGTTGGCGGCTTCGTCCGGGGCATCCGCTACCGCATAGTGTTCCGCGGCTTCACGATACTCGCCGCGCGCTTCCGCCTTTCGCGCTTCTCGATAGGACCGGTTAAAGAAACGTTTCATCGCAGAAATCGATCGTACACGATCGCGAAGCGTTCGCGGATCTCCGCTTCATTGAGACCATATCTTTTTGCATCGTAGGTGTGCTTTCCCGAGCGGGAACGGCTCTGCGCCGCGAGGGTTCCTCGATAGACTTCGAGCTTGGTTTGTCCGATCGCTTCTCCGCAGAAATCGTAGAGCGCCTCCATCGAGCCTTCGAGGTCCTCCAGAAGCGAACGAAGTGGGAGGTCGAAGAGCTCGACGCCCCGCTCCCTTGCTTCCAGCGAGCGGCGAAGCCCGACATCGTAGTATTCCATCCACCAGCGGCCGAGCTTCGCTTCTTCAACACTGCCGTGAGGGGCGAATGCTCGTGTTGTGATCGCCGAGAGAGAAGCGTTCGAGACCAAGCTTTTGATGGGGTCGCGGTGCGTGCAGATCACTTTTGCGCCCGGGAAAATCTTCGTGAGGGAGTCGAGATGCCACAGATGCCAAGGACACTTCAGACACCATCGGAGCTCCCGCGCGTTTTTGACACCGGCGCGCTGGAGCGACCACGTCAAGATCTGAAGCTGCGTTTTCATCGCTCCATACGCGACGTCCATCACCTCTTCGTTCAAGCGCTGTGCGTGTTGTGGCTGCTGAAAGGAGTTGAGCGCGGTCAGGCTCGGTCCCGCGTTCTCGAGAAGAAAGAAGCACTCCTCCGGGCTATCCGCGGTCACATCGTGCACCGGGCGCTGCTCCGGGATTAGCGCGCGGTTCCACTCGAAGAGCGCGTAGGCGCGCTCGTAACGATCGTCCCGCCGATCGAGGGGAGGGCAGGGACGCCACAGTTCCCACATCAGGGGCGCGCGAAACCTTCGATCCGAGCGGAGGAGATTGTGGAGAAGCGTCGTGCCGGTTCGAAACCAGCCCGTGATGACAATCGGCGCTTGAACCGGGATGTCGAGGATCTCCGGATGGCGGCGAATCGTCTCGTTCATCTCGAGGTGATTGGCCATCCGCCGCAGGAAATACTGTCGGACGGTAAAGCGGCCAAAGCTGCTCAGACGGTCGGAAGCGGCGTATCCCTCGACGAGTTCCGCAAAGCACCGTTTCGCGACGGGGTCCCACGTCGAAAGACCCGTTTTTTCTTCGGCTTTTTCAAACCACGTACCGGCGCTTCTCCAAGAGATTTGGTCGCGCACCGGAAAGAAAGCGCGGTCGAGTTCTCGTCCGATCGGTCCGCGGAGGAGCTCCGCGAGCTTCGGCCGCGCCGCGTAACGCAGATCCTCGTACCAAGAGAAGAGCATCAGGGAGCGAGCAGCCGGATGAAATCGAAGATATATGGCGCCAAGCGGGAGAAGACAGACCACGCGATGATCATCCCGAAGAGCTGCGCGTTGCGGTCTTCGAAGAGCCCATACCACTTCTCGGTGAGCCGGCGGTTGAGGAAGAGTGGCACGACCGCGTTGCCGTCGAGAGGCGGCAAAGGCAGGAGGTTAAAGAGCCCAAGCAGAATGTTCACCGAGAAGAGCACGCTCACGAACATCGTTGCTGGATTCGCTTCGCCGCTTGCGTCGAGCACCATTCGGTCGAGTTGACCCGTCCCGGGGACCCATCCGAACCACGCCGTCCCTGCGTACATGATCCCCAGCGCGAGCGCCGCGAGGAGGAGGTCCGAAACGGGACCCGCCGCCGCCATGAGCGCTGCGCGTTTCGGATACTGTTTCGCCCAACGCGGATCATAGGGCGCGGATGCCCACGCGAGCATCCAGCGGCCCCCGTAGAAGAAAAAGGTGATCAGCGGCGCCACAACCATTCCAAACGGTGAGCGGATGATATGCGGCATCGGGTTCAGTGTGACCTGCGCCTGCGCCGTATTGTCTCCGCCGAGTTTGCCAACCCACGCGTGGGCCGCTTCGTGAAGCGTTACCGAAAAGAGGGTTGCGACAAACCATATGGGGAGTGCGCGGATCATATTGATGTCGATTTCAGGCATCGCCGGGAGTCTACCAGGCTGAGTTGATCCTCGCTGCGAGGTTCACGTTCAGGAGGAAATACTCGGAAGTTCGTAGAGCATGACTCGACCGTCGATCGTGCCGACAGCAAGTCTCGAGTCGCAAAGCGCAAGCGATGTGGCGAACGATTCGGCGCCGTCGATTGCGAGTTTTTCGGAGTAAATGAGAGCTCCGGTTTCGATGTCGAACGTCCCGAGGGTCCCATCTGTCAGCGCGAAATGGATGCGTTTTTCCGAGGCGACGAGGGCGGTCGCGGGCGCGCTAAGAGGAACGTACCAGCGCGGTTTCGAGCGACCCAAATCTCGTCGCTCAATGAACACTTCTCCGGCGCCGGGTCGCGGGGAATAGCGCTTGCCGGATCGGACGAGCGACTGCGCAGCGACCCAGCACGCATTGCCGAGCATCGTATGAACGCTTGCGTCGTCCCACTTCACGAGCTCTTCGACTTGGCCCCGCTCATTCAGTCGACACAGCCGCTTTTGCTTGTGCGAGGAGGCTGGGGTTCCGCGCAGGAAGGCGAGTCCCTCGCCCCCATCAAGACGCACGTAGTGGTTAAAACAGTCGTAGTGACCGAGGTCGCCTAGGAACGTCCGCTCGCGTTCGACGTTTAAAACAAAATCGCGGTGGCTGGCTTGCGAATGCGACCGCGTGTCTCGCCCGAGGAGGTTTCCCTCTGCGTCCGCGGAAAAAAGGACTGGGTAGTCGAACGTCGATAGATGCGTGAGCGAGTCTTCCTCGATCGCGTAGAGCTTCGATTGCGCCTTCGTCTTTTTGCGGAAGTCCCCTGGCACGTGTACGTGGAGGACATTGGTTTCAAACGCCGAGAGTAGCTGAACGCCAAAGCCTTCGCCGCGAACGTCGAAGGTGCGCTGCCCCGTTTGGGTGTTCCAGATCTCCACGTGACAGCCGTCGTGTACGGCCGCGAGTCGCTCACGGGAGAGCCACATGAGATCCCAGGTTCGCGTTCGCGCTTCGAAGTCTTTCCCGAGCCAGTCTTTCGCGGCGCTCACGGATTCGAAGTAGTCCGGAACAGTGTCGAAGCCGAGCGTCGCCGGATCGATCGGCTCCAGCCCGCTCAGGCGCGCGTCTCCGCTCGTTGAGGTTTGATACGAAGTCTTCGCGATATCCCGAACGTCGTTGAGAACAAGGCCGACATACGTCGAAAACGGATCTGCCGCGCCGAACTCGTCTTCGAATCTCGGACGTAGCAACACCGCGAGAGAGCCTTCATCGTTCCAGCGACACGTCACGATTTCTCGCCGCTCCCCAAGCGGGCGCGTAACGGCGTCAGTCTCGTAGTTCCAAACAAAGAGTTCCCCCTCGAAGCAATACCCGCCGTCGTAGCTTCCGGTGGCAACCGCGAGCAGCGGCTCCGCTGGATGGAACGCGACGTCGTTGATAGGGAAGCGTGCATCGTCGAAGAGGGCGAGCCGCGTCTTCTCGTTCCCGGCCGAAACACCTTCGTCATAGAGGCTCAGTCGATAACGGACACGATGCCCGTCATAGAGCGCACGACCTGCCCAATAGAGGAGTGGTAGCTCCGATGCGACCGCAACGAGTTGCTTCTTCCGCCACACACCACGCGGACGTCCGACCTCGCCGCAGTTTGAGGGGCTCAACTCGCGAATGAAGCGCATGGTCGAAGTTTACATCGCGATTGGCGGATCGGAGCGGACACCGAGA
The DNA here is from genome assembly GCA_020629955.1 of Myxococcota bacterium. GTDB lineage: Bacteria > Myxococcota_A > Polyangia > Polyangiales > Houyiibacteriaceae > JAHDCI01. The sequence continues at coordinate 12,486 of JAHDCI010000047.1, forward strand.
AGCGCGGCTCTCACGGCTTGGACGAGGAAGATGGAACCACAGACCAAAACTTCGCCGTCTTTGCCGGCGAGGCGCAGGCTTTCCGTGAGGGCCGCGTGGATATCTTTGCGAACCTGTCCCGGACGAATCTTCTGAAACGCTCTCATCGTCTTTGGCGCGCGACGGATCTTCGGGATCGCATAGACGCGGTGGTCGACGAGCGAATCGAAAGCGGCGAGCATCGGCTCGAGCTCTTTGTCGGCGAGCGCCCCAAAGAGCAGCACTCGCTTTTTCTGTGGGAGAGTGCCGATGTACTCGGCGAACCGCTCGGCACCATCGGGGTTGTGCGCACAATCGAAGATCACTTCCGCCCCATTTTCAGCCCGCTGATGCTCGAGCCGGCCCGGCCACGATGCGTTCTTCAGGCCCTTTGCAATCGCTGCATCCGAGATGTCGAATCCGCGCTCGCGGAGACGGTGAAGCGTCGCGACGACCCCAAGCGCGTTTCGCTTTTGAATCGTTCCCCGAAGTCCGAGTGAGGCGACCGAGACGCGCTCGCCTTTGGGAAGAATGGCTTCTTCTCCTTCAAGGTGGAAATCCTCTGACAGGACCCACGCATTGACACTTCGCTTGTTCGCAAAACTCTTCGCCGCTCGGCGCGCAGGCGCGCTATCAATATTTAACACCGCCGGCGTTCCCTCGCGCAGAATGCCGGCCTTTTCGCGGGCGATGGCCGGGAGAGTATCTCCGAGGATGCTCGTGTGGTCTTTGGCGATGCGGGTGATGAGCGAGACCTGCGCATTGTGATCCACATTGGTCGCGTCGAGCCGGCCGCCGAGTCCCACCTCGAGAACCACGATATCGCACCCGTGATCGCGGAACGCTTCGAAGGCAAGGAGAACGGTGAACTCAAAGAAGGTGAGGGGGAGATCCGCTTTTCGAAACGCGCTCAGGCGCTTCGCTGCCTCGCTCTCCGCGATGGGGCGTCCGTCGATTCGTACCCGCTCGACGTAGCGATGAAGGTGCGGCGAGGAGAAGAAGCCGGTTTTGTATCCGGCTTCGCGCAGGCATCGTTCGAGCATCGCGCTCGAGCTGCCTTTTCCGTTCGTGCCGGCGACGTGGATTGTCTTGAGACCGCGCTGGGGATGGCCGCACGCGGCCAGCGACGCGTGCATTCGATCGAGCTCGTATCGAGCCCCCCGAGACTCGAGCGAATAAAGCCAGGTGAGGGCCTCGTGGTAGCGCACGCGAGGCTTTTTAGTCGAGCCAGAGCGAGAGAAGGTTGCCGATATGCGCCTTCATCTCGAGTCGCGGGACGATCGCGTCGACCATTCCATGATCGAGGAGGAATTCCGCGCGCTGGAAACCCTCCGGCAAGGTCTGGCGAATCGTCTGTTCGATCACGCGCGCGCCGGCAAATCCGATCAGGGCGCCGGGCTCCGCGATATTCACATCTCCAATGAGCGCGAAGCTGGCGGCGACCCCACCCGTGGTGGGATCTGCGAGAATCGAGATGAATGGGATATTCGCTTCTCGCAATTTGCCAAGTGCGGAGACACTCTTTGCCATCTGCATGAGCGAGAGCGCGCCTTCCTGCATTCGTGCACCGCCCGACGAGGAAAGGAGAAGAACCGGCGCCTTATTGGCCAAGCCACGTTCGATGGTCCGGGTGATCTTCTCGCCCACAACGGAGCCCATCGAACCCCCCATGAAATGAAACGCGAAGAGCCCAAGCTCGACATCGCGGTCGTTCAACTTGCCGGAGCCGGAGACGAATGCGTCCGTGTGCCCGGACTTTTTCTGCGCCGCGGTGACTCGCGTGGGGTAGGGCTTCGAGTCGACGAACCCGAGCGGGTCTTTCGAGTGAAGATTGGCGTCGTGCTCGACAAACGTCTCCTCATCGAGGAGGAGTTCAACCCAACCGGGAGCGCGGAGGCGGTAGTGGTGCCCGCAGTTTGGGCACACCTCGTAGTTCCGAACGAACTCTTCGTCTTTGATCGTTTCAGAACAGCCAACGCAGCGACGGAAAATGCCCTTTCCCAGGGTTTTCTTGGCTTCAGCCTCAATCGTTGCGCGTGTCTTGGTAAACCACCCAGCCATAAGGAGGGGGAGTTAGCAGCCGGCGTCCCCGCTGTCGACTGACCTCTTTTCAGTCCGTCCGAGCCCAAACGCAGTGAATGTGTTCTTTTGTAAAGAAGGGCTTTCGCTTCTGGCCCTCCGACCGCCCTCGCCCCATCTCCTGGGAATGAAGACCCGACTGTTTTGTCTTATTTGTGTTGGTTTGATGGCCTGTGGCGGGGATGATGACGCCCTGACGGATGCCGGAACCGACACCGGCGCCGACACTGGCATGGACGCCAGCGAGGACGCGCCGCCCGGCGACCCATCGTTTGTTGCGTCGTGCGTCTACGAAAACCCGTTTTCGATGGAGCAGGACTGCAAAGAGTATCGCGGTCCAGGTTGGTCGATGGCCTCCGCGGAAGCGGATTGCGGCGATGTCTTTCTCGGGGCCGCCGGAACGTTCGCTGTCGGCGAATGTGACCTTCCGAGCGAAGTGGGACGCTGTACCGTCGGAGAACCCGGCACTGCGGAAGGCTATGTGCTCGTGAATTCCGGCGACCCGGGCTCGTGCGGCGCGGCGGGTTCGGCGTGCGAGGGTTTTCTCGGCGGCACCTTTGTCGCCGCGCCCGAATGCAGTTCCTGTGAGCCCTCGGAGACCGAAGGGCAGCCCTTCATCCCGTGGTTTCAAGACTGCCGCGAGCCGCTCGACGATACGCCCGGTCTCTCGGCGGATGGTCAGGTTTGTACGCCGACGATTATCTCGGGTTCGACGGAGCCTGGACGTCACTTCGCCGACTATGCAGATTGCGATGTTGTCCGGGCGCAACGTCCCTACTACGCGGCGCCATCGACCGTGGAGATGGACCCTGAAGATCCGCGGCTCGACGACGAGGAGTATATGGCGGAACTCGAGTGGCTGACTTCGCAGGCCGAATCCAGCGCATGCGTCTGCTGCCACTCCGCGTCTCGTACGCCCGAAGGGCCGGCGGTTTGGGACACGGAAGCTGGACCGCTTTGGATCGATACCGTCTCCGATGAAGCGCTGGCGATGCTCGGTGGCTACACGGACTCGGCTGCGTTTGGTTTCCTACCCGCAGACGAGAGCAATGGTTTTGATCGTTCGACGACCGGACTTCCCACGACAGATCGGGACCGGATGCTCGCGTTTTTCGACCGTGAGCTTGAGCGACGCGGCCTAAGCAGAGAGGACGCTGAAGCGCAGCCGCCCTTCGCGCCCTTCTTCCGAGAGCTCATCGAGTTTGAGCCGGAAGCGTGCCCCGAGGGTATCGGCATGGACGAGGACGGAAGCATCCGCTGGACCGGTGGCGGCGCCCGGTATGTGCACATTCTCGAACCAGGTTCACAAGCTCCTGGCGTTCAGCCGAATTGGGACATGCCGGAAGGTACCCTTTGGCACATTCGCATGGACCCGGAGGCTCAGGCGATGGGTTGCGGCATGTCGTATGGGGAGCTGCCCGAAAACGCGATTCAGGTCATTCCCGAGGAGGGCGATGCCCCCGCTCTCGTCTCTGGGCAGCAGTACTTCTTGTATGTCCAGCGCGATATCGCACAGCCCATTGCGCGCTGCCTTTTCACGGCGCCCTAACTCGATGCAACGGCGCATTGCTCTCACCCTGCTTCTGTTCGGTTGCGGCTCGGATCCCCTCCCGTTCCCCGACCTCGACGCGTCGATCACGTCGGATACGGGAGGCATGAGCTGCGCCGATGAGGAGGTGGTTCGCGCGATGGTCTTCGAGCCGAGCTGTGCACAGAGCCAATGCCACGATAGTTTCGATCCGAAAGCCGAAATCGATCTCATCACGCCGGGAATCGAGGATCGAATGCGTGCGCACATCAGCGTCCACATGGATTGCCGGGACCGTCCCTTCCTAAGCCCCGGGAATGCCGCGGAGAGCTTCTTTTTGGCGAAGCTGCTCGGCGGCCCGGCCATCTGCGGAGACCCGATGCCGAATCTTGGCGAGATCGATGCTGAGCAGCGCCGCTGCGTCGCCGAATGGATACAGGCGATGGAGCCCTAGCAGCAGGCTAGTGAAAAACGTCCGAAACCGCTTCGCGGCACTTTCACGTACTCAAACACCATCCAATTGTCGCCAACGAATCGAAATCGGCTTGTTTCACAAGCCTGCTAGCGGCGCTATTTCTTTTGGCTGTTGACCCAGTCGGAAGCGACGTCGCAGATTTCGGACGTAGCCGCCGCACACGTTGGAATGCGGGTCATATGGATGAAGCCGTGCGATAGGCTGACGTGTTCGCGATGGGACAAGCTGACCCGGGCTTTTCCAAGCTTCTGGATCAAAGCGAGGCCCTCATCCCGCAGCGGGTCGAAGCCCGCGGTGACGACGTGAATATGGCAGCAGCGCTTCCAATCATCGGCGTGGGAAGGGGAGAGGCGCGGATCGTCGAGAGCGACGCCGGGGGCGTACATGCGGACGGCCCAGCTGGTGAGTGAGCGATCAAGCCCGAAGCCTTCCGCAAAGATTTTACGCGAAGGGGTCTCGGTCATCGCGTCCGAGGCCGGATAGATCGGGATCGCCGCGCGCAGGTCTCGCTTGAACTCACGCGCGCAGCCAAGCGTGAGGTTTCCGCCCGCGCTATCGCCGATCACGACGACTCGGTTCGCGTCGCCGCCGAGCTCATCGCCGTGTTGTAGAACATGGTCGACAAGCGCAAGGCAATCGTCGTAGGCCGCGGGGAACTCATGCTCTGGGGGCCGTCGATAATCGGCTGCGACCACGATCGCCTGTGCCCGCTCCGCGAGCGCGCGGCACATATGATGATGGGTTTCGAGATCTCCCATCACGAACGCGCCCCCGTGGAGATAGACGATAAACCCTGGCGAAGTCGCGTGATGAGGGCGATAAATGCGGTGCCTCGGAACGCTTTCGCGGCGAGCGATATCTTCCTCTGAGCCGCGAAACTCCGCCGGCGCCTCGAACGTTCGGATGAACTCCAAATACGCTTTTCGTGCGCCCTCGACGCCGAGCTTTTCAAAGCTTGGCGTGTTCGTGACCTGACCGAGCTTCAAGAGCCCTGCGATCGTCGGATCGAGACGACGACCATCCACCCGAACTGGCGCGGAGAGTTTGAGCAGACCACTTGAGAGTACGGCGCGGGCCGTGTGTTTTCGAATCGCGTCCATCAGGGGATCCCTTGCACAAAAGTAGGCCGCTCCCGGTCGGCGGTGGTGCCGTCACCGAGCTGTCCCTGGTTATTATGACCCCAGCACTGTACGCGCCCGTCCACGCGGACGGCGCAGGTGTGAGCGGCGCCCGCGCTGACTTGCAGGTAAGGGCCATCGTCGACCAAACGCGCTGTGTTCGCATCTTCGCCGATCGCGCCAGAGCCCAGCTGGCCGTGCTCGTTGCTTCCCCAGCAGTAGATATCGGTGCCATCGAGAGCGCATGCGTGTTGAGAGCCTGCGACAAGCTGCGAAGGACGCGTCGCGATTCCCATGACCGGGGCGATGCCTGCGGAGCTATCGAACGAGCCGCGCCCGAGCTGCCCCTGCCGTCCTTCACCAAGGCATTCGACGCCGCGGGTCGTGAGACCGCATACGAATCCGCTTCCGATCGCCAAGTCGCTCAACCCTTCGACGCTTCCTTCGATATCCGAACATCCGCTCGCCGTGCAGGTCGTCGAGTATCCAGCGGAGCGAAGCCCTTCGATGGACGTGGGAGTGGGCCGGCTTCCTCCCGCGCCGGCCCCAAGAAGCTGTCCGAGCGAGTCGTCTCCGAAGCAATATCCGGCGCTATCGAAGCGAATGCAGGTATGGGCGGAGCCGAGGGCGACATCTTCGACTTCTTCGAAACTCTCGCTGTCGACGACCACGCTATGGACACGAACACTGGCGCTGGCCTCCACGCCGCATTGCCCGCCCGTGTTCTCTCCCCAGCAACGGAACTCGCCGCCATCGAGCAACGCGCAGCCGTGGTTCAATCCGACAAAAAGACCTGCTGCGTTAGAAGTCGTCGAGACCAAAACGCCGCCGCCGATACCTCGCGCGAGCTCCGGCGTTAGATGCGGGTTTGTGTCACCGGTTCCCAGCTGACGTTCGCGATTTCTGCCCCAACAGAACACACGACCGTCGGCGATCGCGACGCAGGAGTGAGAACCCCCCGCAGCAACCGCGACGGGGCGCTCGCCGGCGCAGAACCCATCGGTGCACTCGCCGCTTGGGCAGGTTCGGCCACATTGCCCGCAGTTTCCGTTTTCCGTGAGCTCGGTTTCGCAGCCGTTGGTGCCGTCCATATCGCAGTCACCAAAGAGTGGTTCGCAGGTGTCGAGCTGGCAGGTTCGCGCTGCGCACATGACGCTGGCCGCGTTTCTTGCGGAGCAAAGGTTGCCGCACCCGCCGCAGTTTTCGGGGTCGCTTTCGAGGTTTACTTCGCAGCCGTCGGTCGGGTCCGAATTGCAGTCTTCAAAACCATCCTGGCAGCGCTCAATGATGCACTCATTGGCGCATTGTGAATCGAGCACGTTGGGAAGCGCCGTGCAGTTCAGGCCGCATGCGCCGCATTGCGTCAGCGTTGTGCCGCTGAGTGATTCATCGGCCTCACCATCGCAATCATCGTCTTGCTCGTTGCAGACCTCTGCGCCGACGAGGCAGTCCACGTCGTTTGGTAGATCGCCGAGGAAGGGTGGCGTCGAGCTGTCTGAGAGCGCGGTCGGGGAGCAAACACCACGAGCGCAGGTTTGTCCGCTCGGACAGTCGAAATCGACGCAGCGTCGCTCAAGCGGCATACCGAGGAGTCGTGATTCTCCGCGGACAAAGGCGAGCTGCGCTTCGCGCGTCGCCACCGGGGCGCTATCGAGCAGGCCCACGACTTCCACCCGTACGGCCTGCGTCATGGTCGAGCTATCGGAAGCTTGAAGACCGAGGGTCAATGGGAAGTTCGCGGCGCTCGAGACGCTCTGCGTTTCCGAAATGATCTCGCTATTGCTCGCGTCGCGAATCGTGATGCGGACTCGGTCCATGGTGTCCGGCACGGAGATATCGGTCGTCACGAAGACAACAATCTCGGTGAGCTCGGTCGCGCATGAGCCAAGCAAAAGTGCAGCCAAGGCAATGCCGAGTCGTCTTGGAAGTCGCGGAGTCATGGAATCTCCACCGTGCCCATTCCGACATTGCCCATGAACGGGTCTTGGCTGTCCGGTCGCAATAGAATACCGGCCGCTACAGCGCCTCCTGCAACGGCAACAAACACCACCCAAAACCATGGCGAGGCGAGCAGGCTTCGGTCCGGATCGGACGTTTCGCCGGGGCCCGTAACGGCGCTGCTGTTCGACGTTGCTCCGCCGCCGGTGACGGTTTGGTTCGCCGCAGCGGTGGGGTTGAGCGGCGCGACCGTCATCTCGATCGTCGCGCCTTGTCGTTCGCTGAGGACAACGCGATGACGGGAGATCGGAACGCCGCCTCGAAGAACTTCGAGTTCGTGTTCGCCTGGGTTCAACGGCCACTCCGCGTCGAGAGCCGCTCGCGGGTACTCGGATCCGTCGATGGAGATGGAGTCTCCATCGTCGAGGCCGTCGATCGAGAGCGTGAGATGCGGGATTCGTGCTTCTACGTCGGCGAGTGCTTGCTCGGCGCCCGCTCGCAGCGGCTCGTCGTTTTCTTCCGCCGTCCGCAAGAAGGCTCGGTACGACTCGGCGGATTCGATAAGCTGACCCGTTTGGGCCTGTGCTGAGCCGAGATTCAGTGCGATACGCGGGCGAGGCACCAGAGCGTACGCCCGCTCAAAGCGGTCGCGTGCTTCGTCCCATCGCTCCGCCTGAGCGAGCTCAATGCCTTCTCGAAAGAGCTGTCGGGCGACCGATGTTTCAGCGGCCCCTTGTGCGATGGCGCTCGAGTGCGCGCCGATACAAAAGCTCGCCGCGAGGACGGCCGGGAGAAGCCAACGTTTTAAGTTCATAGTGATGGCTACGATAGTAAGAAACGTTGCGTCGAAGATCGAGCGTGAAGCGGATTCGTTTTGGTTCTCGTGTGCCTTGGATGTCGTGTGCCTTCGATCTCGAAGACTCAGAGCCTGAGCTTGCGATGCCAGCCCAGTAGAAGGAGCCAGGCGATGAAGGGAAATGACCCATTCGTCGACGCGACGGCGCAGCCGCCCTCCGTCTCAAACTCGTCAACACCGGCGTCCTCACTCGGGCCCGCGTCATCGCCCGCGCCCGCATCATCGCCTACGCCCGCGTC
>JAHDCI010000047.1:20836-24778 GCA_020629955.1 Myxococcota bacterium
GCCCGCGTCATCGTCTACGCCCGCGTCTCGCTCGTCGCTACATAGATCCGAGCCCCCGGCGCAGTCGGAGTCAATGCCGTCACCACAGATATCCACCGCGCCAGGGTAGATGTTGGGGTCGTCATCGTTGCAGTCCGACTCCGCATCGAAGCCATCGTTATCCGCATCCTCCGCGGTGCAGCGATCGGCGTCACAGCCAGAGCGACAAACCCTTCGTTGCCAAATATCATCGCTGCATCGTTGAAGCTCGCTGTCGACGCATTCCCACGCCGTCCCCAGTCCGGCCGGACACGGGCGAGGAAGAACTTCGAGACGAACCTCGAGCAGCCCGTCACCCGGAGCCAAAAAGAAGCCGCTCTCAGAGTGCACGAGATTAAAGAACTGCGCGTGGATGCCGAGCTCTAGCGGTGCCCGCAGCGAAAAAGGAAAGCGTCCAGATTCGCCCGGGAGGACTTCCCGATCCACCGTTGCCGCGCGAGTCACGCTGGCCCAATCGGATGCCGCGAGATCGCTCGCTTCGTCTCGAGGACGGGTCGGCGCGAAGTAGACCTCGCCAGGTCTCCAAGTCGCGGTTCCTCGGTTGCGCATCTCGAAATAGCCGTGAACCTCCTCACCAGGGCCCATCTGAAGCGGTCTCGAAGCCAACGGAAAACTCTGCTCGACCCAGCTCGCGAGATAGGTCCCGAGAGCGTCCACGTCCCAAAACGGCGCCCCCATCTCTTCATAGACCACAGTCGTGCTGTTTCGATAGGTCGCATACCGTCCTTCGAAGCAATCGAACGAGGGCGAGCATCCGTTGTAATAAGTGACCACAGTGCGCAGCCATGGGTCCCAGCGCTCGTTGCCAATCTCGACACCGTTCATCCAATCGATTGCCTCTTGAACGTTGGTCACCCCGCCGATGAACTCGGAGTCGATCACCATATCGGTCACGAACTCGATCGCGGCCTCGACGCTTCCGGCGACCGTCAAAATCCGCTCTCCTTCGCGGGCGAGGGTGGCCGCGTAATCGCCGCCATCGAATTGGAACAGTCCGATTCCGCCTTCTTCCTCTTCGCAAGGCCCATCTCCACCTCCGGCCACGACCGGACCGCCGCCACAATCCGGGCTCGCAGGCCCCATGCAATACCAACTCACTGGCCGTTCACTGAAGCAGTGGGCCATTTGAGATTCGGCGTTCGCGATGCCGGCGAGCAGCCAGCCTTTTCGAATACCCTTTCGGGCGGCCGCGTCTCGAATCTCCGCCGCCCGGCTTTGCCGCTCCTCGGGGGAGAGCGGCGAGGACGAGCGTCCAATGGCATCGGGCGCCTCGGGAATCGCTGTGCACGCGGCGTGGCAGAGAATCAATAAGCAAGCAGCGAATCGCTTCTTGGCGGCGCTACGATGGGTCGAGTAGGTCACATTTTGTTTTGTGACCGATCGGTCTCTGTTTGTCGAGTGTCCGCGATGCTCGCGGGACGAAACTCTCCGATGAAGGCGCCAACGCCAACCACTATTGAGGAGCGAATGGAGCGGGTTACGAAACGACGCGGAGCCGCTTTTGCTGCATGGAGCGGTCGATTCGATTTCCCGGTTTTACGAGGGCGCGCCGAGGCCGATCTTCGGGGAGGGATTCAAACGCTCGTTTGTAGTCCCGAAAGCGTGCGCCGGCCGCGACAGCTTTCACAACCGCCTCGCCCTCCGCCTGACCGCCTTGGGCAAGAACATATTCGACCCACGCCCAGCGGGCGCTCGTCGCGCGAATGTCGACGCGGCCCTTTACTCCCTTGCGAAGCCGTTTCAGCCGCTTCTCCACCACGCTGATGCCCGCGAAAGGTTCCCCGTCGAGCGGTGTGTTCCTTTTTGCGCAGAAAGGCGCAATCCCGAGCGCCAGGGGAATGACCTTGGACATTTCGACCGAGCTTTCGATGAGCTCATCGATATCGTCGTCGGTCTCCGTCGGAAGCCCAACCATCATGTAGAGCTTCATACGTTTCATGCCGTGTTCACGCGCCCGCTTCGCCGTATCCATGAGGATCTCCTCGCGGTTCTTACGTTCGATCAAATCACGGAGGCGCTGACTGGCGCCATCGGAGGCGGTTGTCAGAGCGCGATGACCTGCGCGAACGAGCGCGGCCATTAGCTTATCTTTGAGGCGGTCGGCGCGTAGGGACGAAAGGCTGACTTCGATATTTCGGTCGACGAGCGAATCGATGATCTCGACAATTTTCGGATGGTCGGTGGTGGCGGCTCCGACCAAACCGACTTTGGTCGCTCGCTCGGGGACGAGCTCGAGGAGGCGCTCGGGGGTTACCGTGCGCATCCCGCCATTCGTCGATCGGCGCATCACACAGTACTTGCAACCGCGATGGCAACCGCGCTCGGGTTCGATAAGGAACATCGAGCGCAGCTCGGTATTGGGGGTCAGGATTTGGGAACGTGCTGGGAGATTGTCATCGTCTGCGCGCCCGATCGGAGGCATCTCGTCGCCATGGAGCGAGGGGATATAAGCACTCGGAATCGCGTCGGCGAGCTGCTCGAGCGCCCGCTTTCGATCCCCTTCCCGAAAGAGGATGTCGAGCGCTTGATGAACCGTCTGGTCCGCCTCGCCCATCAGGATGATATCCACGAAGGGTGCAAGCGGAAGCGGGTTTGAAAAGGTGAGCGGTCCCCCTGCCAAGATGATCGGGTGTCTCTCATCCCGCTCTTTCGCGAGCGGCGGAACCCCGGCGAGCGTCAGCGATTGAATCACGCCGGCGAGCTCGAGCTCGTACGCGACGCTCATCGCAATAATCGGGTAGTCCCCAGCGGGCCGTTTGCCTTCGTAGGTCATCAGCGGACGCCGCGCCTGGAGCTCCGCTTCGACGTCATCCGGTAAGAACGCGCGATGCGCGACTCGATTCGGGTTTTGGTTAATCTCCCGGTAAATCGTTTGGTAACCGAGCGAGGACATGCCGACGCGATACGGGCTCGGGTAGAGCATGCAGAGCTGCTCCGGTGCATCGCGAAAGATGGTTCCGTCCTCGGCCTCAAGCCGCGATTCAATGAGTTCGCGTTCGTTCACCGCTCGACGAACTCCACTTCGAAGAGACGTGGCCAGTGTTTGCCGGTGATCAAGAAACGCCTCCGCGCCGGGTGCCACGCGATTCCGTTCAGAACGTCGGCGCCGCGCGCTTCGGAAGCGGTGAGCAGACCGGATGCGTCGATGACGGCCGTGACCGCGCCCGTACGTGGGGAGATTCGAACGATCTCGTTCGTCATCCAGATATTTGCGTAGATGTCGCCATCAACACATTCGAGCTCGTTGAGATTTCGTTGCGGTCTACCGGCTCGGGTGACCGTGATCTCGCGCCGGACCTCAAAAGTTTCCGGGTCGCGAAAACGAATCGTCGGGCTGCCATCGCTCATCGCGAGTGACTCGCCGTCGTAACACAGACCCCAGCCTTCGCCTTCGTAGTCGAACTCGCCGATCTTTTCGAAGTCGTCCTGACGGTAGACAAACGCTTTGTTCGAGCGCCAGGTTAATTGAATGAGCCGATCGCCGACTTGAGCGAGGCCCTCCGCGAAGAAGCGTCGGGGGATATCGATGGAGCGCTGAACCTCCCCATCGAGCGTGACCTCTCGTAGGGTGGATTCGCCGTGCAGGCCGGTGCTCTCGAAGATACGCTCACCGTCGACGAGCAAACCCTGCGTAAACGCGTTTTCTTGATGAGGATGCTCTTCGAGGACGCGAACCCGAAGCGAATCCGGAATGACCACGCCGCCGGATTCAACCTCTACGGAGCGAACTTCGACATTCTCCGGATCGCTTGGCTCGCCTTGCTGGGCGACGACGTAAGCCGCCCCACCGAGGCCAAGCGCCGCGACGGCAATCGCTGGCCACTTCGCGCCGCTGCCACGCTCAGATGATCCTGGCTTCGCAGAGGCCTTCCTGGTCGTCTTCTTGGCGGTAGCCTTCTTGGC
>JAHDCI010000047.1:24878-30603 GCA_020629955.1 Myxococcota bacterium
GCCTTCTTGGCGGTAGCCTTCTTGGACGACTTCTTGGCCGGGGCCTTCTTGGCGGTAGCCTTCTTGGTCGACTTCTTGGTTGTTTTGGCTTTCTTGCTGGCCACGAAGAGACTCTACACCGCGAGAGCGCCGTACGCTTGCGGACGCCTGCGTTCCTTCACGTCGACGCCACGAGTTGGTCACGGAGCGCTCTGGCAGCGGCACGCGGGCTCAGCGTCCCCGCGGTGACGGATGTCGTCATTTCAGCATGCTTCTCCGTCTCTCGTGCGAGCGCCGACAATTCTTCGACCAGCGCCCGTTCGAAGTGGCGCGTGCGTTGAAGGGCCCGCACTTCCGCAACCGAAGCGGAGCCGTGACGCTCGAGAGTTGTTTGCCAGACCTCGGCGACGCCGGAACCTGTCAAACCGCTCATCGCCATGACCGGAATGGCCTGCCCTCGCATCAGTCGTAGCGCTCCGCGATACTCCGCGGCTGCCTGGAGAGCTCGCTCTTCCCCAACGCTGTCTGCTTTGTTGATGACCAATAGATCGATGACTTCGAGAATGCCGCGCTTTATTCCCTGAAGTGAGTCCCCGGCGCCGGCGACAAAGAGAGCCATTGTCACATCGACGAGGTCGGCAACAACCGTCTCCGACTGACCGACGCCGACGGTCTCGACGAGCACGATATCGTAGCCTGCGCCTTCGCACACCCGGATCGCTTCGAAGGTTCGAGCGGATACGCCGCCGAGCGTTCCGCGCGTCGGTGAAGGACGCACGTACGCACGCTCGTCGATCGAGAGTCGCTGCATGCGCGTCTTGTCTCCGAGTACGCTGCCTCCGCTTCGTTCGCTCGATGGATCGATTGCGAGCACAGCGACGCGATGACCGCGCTCCACCAGGTACATCCCCAGCGTTTCAATGAACGTGCTCTTGCCTGCGCCCGGCACGCCGCTGATTCCAACTCGGATCGAGTTTGGTTTTGCGGGAAGCTTTTGTAGGAGTTCGTCGCTTAGGAGCGCATCGCGCGGGCGGGTGCTCTCCGCGAGAGTGATCCCTCGCGCCAATGCTCCCCGTGAGCCTGCGATGATCTGCGACGCGAGACGGTCAATATCGATCTGCCGTCCCACGACGAGATTATTCCCCGAGAGCCTCGATCACTTCGAGCGCAGCCTCCGCGATGACGGTTCCGGGCCCAAAGATCGCCGCCGCACCGCCACGCTTGAGCGCTGGATAGTCGGTTGGCGGAATCACGCCCCCGACCACGATCAGAATGTCTTCGCGATCCGCTTCATCGAGCGCGGCCCGCAGTGCGGGAACCAATGTCAGATGGCCCGCCGCGAGTGAGCTAACGCCGACGATATGAACGTCGTTGTCGACCGCCTGGCGAGCCGTCTCTTCGGGGGTCTGAAAGAGCGGACCCACATCCACATCAAAGCCAATGTCCGCGAAGGCGGTCGCGATGACCTTCTGTCCTCGGTCATGCCCATCTTGCCCCATCTTCGCGACAAGAATACGCGGCCGGCGTCCCTCTTCGGACTCGAACTTTTCAATCGCCGCCTTCACATTGTTCAGGCTCTGCTTTGCCGCTTCGTCGTCCACCAGGGCCTCCTCGTAGACGCCGCGAATCGTTTCGGCCTTCGCTTGGTGACGGCCGAAGACGCGCTCAAGCGCGTCGCTCATCTCACCGACCGTGGCCCCGGCGCGTGCCGCATCGATACTCAGCGCCAGCAGATTCGCTTTTCCTCGGGCCCCGGCTTCAAGCGCTTGCAACGTCTTTTGAACGGCCGCGTCATCGCGCGTCTCTCGCAGCTCTTCAAGACGCTTCAGCTGTGCGGCGCGAACCTGAGCGTTGTTGACCGACCGGAGCGGAATCGAATCGTCCCCGGTGTAGGCAAAGCGGTTTACGCCGACGATCGTGCGGAGCCCTGAGTCGATTCGACCTTGCGCGCGCGCCGCTGCTTCCTCGATGCGGCGCTTGGGTAGCCCCGATTCGATGGCCTTTGTCATCCCGCCGAGCTCTTCGATTTCGCGCAGATGGGCTTCGGCCTTTTGGATCAGCTCGTGTGTAAGTCGCTCAACGTAGTGGCTTCCGCCCCAAGGATCGATCAGGGCTGTGGACTCGGTTTCATGCTGCAAAAAGAGCTGCGTATTTCGAGCAATGCGTGCGGAGAAGTCGGTCGGCAGCGCGAGCGCTTCATCCAGCGAGTTCGTGTGAAGGCTCTGCGTATGACCGTGTACGGCCGCCATGGCTTCGATCGCAGTGCGCGGCACGTTGTTGTACACATCCTGCGCCGTCAGGGACCAGCCGGAGGTCTGACAGTGCGTTCGGAGCGCCATCGATTTGGCCTTTTTCGGTTCAAACTGGCCCACGAGCTTCGCCCACAACGTACGCGCGGCACGGAGCTTGGCGACCTCCATGAAGTAGCTAGTGCCAATCGCGAAGAAGAACGAAAGGCGAGGTGCGAAGGCATCGACTTCGAGGCCGGCCGACATTCCTGCCTTGAGGTACTCGAGACCATCCGCCAGGGTGTAGGCGAGTTCTAAATCGAGCGTCGCGCCCGCTTCCTGCATGTGGTAGCCGCTGATCGATATGCTGTTGAAGCGCGGCATATGGCCCGCCGTATGCGCGATGATGTCCGACACAATCCGCATCGAAGGGGAGGGCGGATAGATGTACGTGTTGCGGACCATGAACTCCTTCAGAATGTCGTTCTGAATCGTTCCAGCGAGTTGGTCCTGGCCCACTCCTTGTTCCTCAGCCGCGACAACGTAGAGCGCGAGCACGGGAAGCACGGCGCCGTTCATCGTCATCGAGACGCTCATCTTATCGAGCGGAATCTGATCGAAGAGCACCCGCATATCGAGGATGGAATCGATCGCAACGCCTGCCATACCGACGTCGCCAGTGACGCGCGGATGGTCGGAGTCGTAGCCGCGGTGGGTCGCTAGGTCGAAGGCGATCGAGAGCCCGCGCTGTCCTGCTGCCAGGTTCTTCCGGTAAAACTTGTTGCTCTCTTCGGCGGTAGAGTAGCCCGCGTATTGACGAACGGTCCACGGGCGTCCCGTGTACATCGTGGCATAGGGACCGCGCGTGAAAGGGGGCAGGCCCGGGAAGGTTCCAAGATGTTGGGCGTCTTCGAGTGCCGTAGCCTCGTAGTGAGGGTTTAATGTGATGCCCTCTGGCGAAGTCCAAGCCGGTGCGTAATCTGCGGACCGCGGCTCAGGCGAATTCTCGAGGAGTTCGTCGACCGAGATGTCGGCAAAAGAGCGAAGGCCTGGGGGCGGGAGCGTGGGATTGTCTTCCATGACTGTCGATTCTTTCGAGAGTGCGCGCTCAGCGCTTCGTTTCTTCTGTTCGTCGAAGAAGGGAGCAAAGTTTCGCGAGGCCGTCGAGAACGTCACCCCGAAGATCGATGTGTCCATCGAAGCTCTCGTCCGGCTCTCCGCCAGCGGAGAAGAGCGCCTCGGTCGGGACATCGCGGAGCCGTTCAATCCACTCGTCGAAATGGTCGTCACGAGCGATCACCACGCCATCGGAACTCTGGATCACCTCCGAGTCGTCGAGCGTACCGAACCGAAGGCCGGTGGTAAGGAGTACATCTCGCGTTTGCGCGAAGAGCTTCGAGCGTGGGTCTCCCGCGAGCCACACTTTCGGTTCATCCTCTGTCGAGGCTCCGTTCCGAAGCGCCTCCCAAGGGGCGGCTGGCGACGCTTTGTGCGCAGGCTCGGTATAGAGCGAGGGTTGCTGCGCGCGAACGAGCACCGTCATGGAATAGAGATCCACCCCGGCCGCCATGGCTTCTCGGGTTTTCCGCGCGAGGACACGTTCGCCTTCGCGTGCCCACGCGAGACCAAATTCTCGGAGCGCGGCCTGCCTTTCATCGGGGCTGAGGTCCCCGAAGACACTGCCTAGCTCAACCTCGACGTCTCGGATCCGAACTTCGCCTCGTTCGAGCTTCGCCTCTTCCGGGTTCGGGAAGATATTGACGCCGATGACCTTCTTCGTTCGGGTTCGCGACGCTTCATCCACCTGGGTCGCTCTGGCCGAGAGCGCGCTGACCATATCGCCTCGAAGGACAAAAGAGCGCATGCCGCCTGCGGCTTCGATCCCCCGGACGCGAGTCCATGCGGCGCGCGCGATCCGATCCGTGAGGCTCTCGATGGCGTAGCTGCCGAAAGCGGGGTCATCGACGTGTCCGAGCTGCGACTCTTCGCGAAGAACGAGCTGGGTGTTGCGCGCGACGCGCCGCGCGAGACGGTCACTGCAGCCCACCTCAACATCGAAGGGGAGGACAGCGATCCAATCGGCGCCGCCGAACGCTCCCGCCGCCGTCTCCGACGTGCCCCGGAGCATGTTCGTCCACGGGTCACGAGACGTACGATTGGCTCTCGATGATCGCGCGATAATCTGCGCTCGGGTTTGGATGTCGGCTTTGGCGAGGGCGCGGCGCCATAGGGTTCGGAGCGCTCGTATCTTTGCGCCATGAGCAAATGATTCCGAACCGAGCGACAATGCAAAGACAATCTGGTTTGCTGCCTTCTCGGGTTCGATGCCGGCTTCAATCATCCAGCGCAGGTACGTGAGGCCCGTCGCGATGGACCAGGCGACTTCCTCGTCGAGGCTCGCTCCGGCATCTCCAAAAACCGCTCCATTGACGAGCGCGGCTTTGCAATGGGGGAGCGCTTCGTCGCAGTGAAGCGCCATCGAGACAAGCGACCGGCGTCCTCCACTGAGGCCCTCGGGGAGGGTTCCCCGCCGCAGGAGTGAGCCGATCGGATCTGCCCCGAACGAAAAGCGCATGTCTTCGTCGCGCACGCCGCGGGCGGAAGCGACTGCGACGAGGCTCATACCGACCGAAAGCGAGTCCACTTCGGGCTCTAACTGGAATGAAACCGTGTCGAGGGGAGCATCTCGAAGTGCGGCTTCGAGGTCTCCAGGGGTAAGAATCCGGGTCCCATGATCGAGTCCGCTTCGTAGCCAGATAGCGTCCACCCCCGCCGCAAGATCATTTTTGATCTGCTCGGCAACAATATCGAAGCGCGGGTCTTCGTATAGCTGGGCCACTTGCCACGAGGTCTTGCCCCGGCGAGCGTCGATCGGAGTCGCAGTGGTTGAGAGCGCGGGAATGCTCAGTTCGCCTGTCTGATACAGGAGCGTCTCTGGCTCGGCGCCGAGTTTTCGCGCCGCGGCCTCCCACGCCTCATGCGTTGCCGTCGGGCCCGTGTTCTTGGTTTCCGTCACGCTTGCCTAATCCCGTTTCCGTCAATCCCTGCAACGATCCTGAGACGTTCGCTCCGCATCAAACGCCGCGTTCTCTTTGCCGCCGCAGTATGGACCGGAAAAGCCATAAGAATCCACCCGAACGTGTCCCATCGGTCACTTGAATGAATCGGTTTGGTAGCGGGGGTGATCCCTTTGGACGGGAGAGCGCGATGCGACGGATCCCGCAAGGGCTCAGAAGGTATCTTGTTCGCGAAAAAGTTTGCGCGGCCGCACCGGGAGATGAACGTTATAAAGCATTGAAATTATTGATCTATGCGACCTTTGTTGGGTCGATGGTTTCGAGCGGCATTTTTCGAACGTTTTCGATCCTTTAGCTCTCGCTCCCTCGAAAACGTACCGGCCGAATCGCGCGAACGTTCATTCTTCGAAAACTTGCGCAGCCTCTTCGAACTCCTGTACCTCATGTGCACGCAGCGGCGTTGCCGCGGGGAGTATCAGTGTGAGGGTAGTGTTGGTAGAG
>JAHDCI010000270.1:0-3021 GCA_020629955.1 Myxococcota bacterium
GAATCGCGTTGAAGTACTTGCCGCTGATCGAGACTCCGTGGCCATGCGTAAGGTGGCCGCCGCTCGCGAGGCCCATGCCGAGCACCGTGTCGCCAGGCTGGCAAAACGCGAGGTACACCGCGAGGTTCGCCGGGCTTCCGGAGTACGGCTGAACGTTCGCGTGCTCGGCGCCGAAGAGCTTCTTGAGGCGCTGCTTCGCAAGCTTCTCGACGCTGTCGATATTCGCCTGGCCTTCGTAGTAGCGGCGACCAGCGTAGCCTTCGGAGTACTTATTATTCAGCGCGCTACCGCACGCTTCCATCACGGCCGGGTAGGCATAGTTCTCGCTCGGGATGAGCCGAAGCGAATCTTGCTGACGGACGTTCTCGGCTTCAATGAGCGAGGAGATTTTGGGGTCGACGGTAGAGAGAGGGCCTTCGTGCGCGTGCATGCGGCCGGTATATCATTCGGGCGAAGTGATGTCGCGCGCTTCCACCGATCAGCGTGTGAGTTCTCGCCGAGGGTTCGCCGAGGCGCACTCGCTTCTTTCCTTGGCCGTTTCGGCGTCGCGTTCTCCGCGTATTCACAAGCGAGAGTGAGTCTTGCTATAACGGTATCTTGAGCGCGAAGAGGAAAGTGAAACGCTACGAGATAACGGTTGGGCTCGCGGCGCTGAAACCAGTCCTCCTTCCGGCCATCGTATTTGCGATCACCGCATTCATCGCGCAGCGTAATCTTGGCTTTCTTTGGTCCGCGTCGACGATCGTTGGAATCGCGGTATTTTCATGCCTTCCCCTCCTACTTTTTCAACCCACGCTGACGCTCCCGCTCGTCGCCGCGCCGGACGGTCTACGCATCGGCTCCCACGTCTTTCCCTTCGAGCTTCTTGACGAGGTTCAGGCGATCTCATCCAAACGAACTCAAAAAGGCGGCAGGGCATCGAAAGTCTTACGCCTCCGCTTTCGTCAGCGTCGCGATCGCATCCGCTTTTTCTGGTTAGCGACTCTGCTCCCACCGTCGAAAGACTGGAGCGTGGCGAAGCTGGTTTCTGAAGCATTTCGCGAATTCCAAGAAAAGACGCCGAACACGCCGGCGGCTTTGCTCTCGAAGACCGACGAACAGTACCGAACGGCCGACGTGACAGCGGTTCCCGAGGAACGATTGGTTGAGACGGTGAGAAACCCCGCGGAGCCCATCCGGGTTCGGGTCGCGGCAAAAGATGAACTCGAGCGTCGTGGCACGGCGAAGGAAGAGCTCGCCCTCGCAATCGAAGAGACCATTCACGACTCGTTGCGCCCGCGGAGCATTCGTGAGTGAGGTGAAACCGAAGTTTCGCCCCATCCGTGTTCACGCCGGCATCAGCTTTCGCAAACTGACCCGCTTCGGCCTTGGGCTGCTTGGGCTCGGAATGTTCACGCTTTCGTACCTTCCGTTTCTTAAAGCTGCGGCCATCGTCGCCACGATCGCCGGCGGAGCGACGACGGCGTTTGCGCTGCTCGCAGGCAATCATCTACGAGTGCTCGAGGTTCGGCGGGACGGTTTTCGATTCGGAAGATTTCGAGCGCGGTGGGAAGACGTGGAGAGCGTCGAACACATCGCAAGCCTCGGCCCGGGACAGTCCTCGCGAGATGTCGTGGTCATCCGGTGGAAGACCCGCCCATGGTGGTCGGGCAAAGAGCTTCGTTGTTCGGTCATGAGCGCGGATCGCGTAAAAGCGAGCGAAGTCGCGCGGCAGTTCGCCCACTACCAAAGGTCAGAAACCCAAGGCACACCGCCAGCACTCGCCGACGAGGAGGGAGGCCCTCGGTATCGCGTCGCCGATGAATCCGCGATTCCTCCAGAGCGTCTCGCGAAGGTTTTGCGGGACCCCAAACAGCCGACGAAAGTACGTGTCCGGGCTGCAGAAGCGCTGCGGGGAAACCCGCGCTTCGAGGACGAGCTGCAGGCCGCCCATCGCGAGACAGTCTCGGAACCGCTGCAAGCGGCGTTGCGCGAGGGGATGGACTTTGAGTGATCTATGCGAGACGGTTCTCATCGACATTCTATCCGCGCCGAGGAAGGAGTCGTAGTTGCGAAAGCACGCATCGCCGACGCAGCGCGCGTTGCCGTCCGTTTCTTTGTACGGTGCGCTCTTCCAAAATCTGAAAGCGCTCGTAGCCTCGCTCTCGATCTCCGGGCTAGTCCTGTCGAGCCTATTTTCGATGGTTGGGCTGCCTCGATGGATTCCTGCGGTATTTCTTCTCGCGTCGGTCATTTCGGTCACAGCTTCGATCCGTTTTCTAGTTACCCTCGAGGCGAAACGGGACGGTTTCCAAATCGGTCCGATCCGCTGCGCTTGGGCGGATGTCGCGACGGTCGCGTTTACGGACTCGCACAAGGTTGGCAAGTTTAGTCGAACCGCAATTCGGATGACCTGGAAGAGGCGGCCGTGGTGGGCACCCAAGAGGTGCTACTTCGTCGTTCAGTCACACGAGGCCGAACGCACAAAGCAAGTCCTTGCCCTCTTCGAGGCTTATCGAAACGGCGAGTCCTCGGAAATACCGGCAGCGTTGATGGCTCCGGAGGGGAGCGCGGAGTATCGCAGTGTCGACGCCGAGGCCATCCCAGTAGAGCGATTGATCTCCGTGCTACGAGACCCGAAGTCTCCCACGCGCGTTCGAGTTCGCGCTGCGGAGAGCTTGTCTTCTCGCTCTGAAGGACGCTCCGCATTGGAGACCGCAAAGACCGAGACTGTCCTCGCCGAGCTCGAGATCGCTCTCGACCGTCACCTCGAGGGATAGCGCGCTTCGCATCCGGATCGCCGCGGCGAATCTGCTCGAGAAACAAGGAGCGAGCGCAGAGCTTGAAACGGTTCTGGAAGAGACAGTTCAGCCCGAGTTACAGGCCGCGATCGAAACGTGCCTCAGGTCGTAACGCGAACTCGATCTTTGAGCTGAACGTCGGTCTTCTTTCGGCCGATCGCCCGCTCGAGATCGCGACCGATTTCGGGTACCGCTTCGACCCGTGCCCGGCGCGGAAGTGCATCGAGCTCGGCCCGGCCTT
>JAHDCI010000270.1:3121-5234 GCA_020629955.1 Myxococcota bacterium
GGGTGCGCGTCGCTATTCGCGACAATACCGATGGAGGTATAGCCGGTCGCGAGCGGAATGATCCAAACCCAGTAGCCGCGCCCCATGAAATGGTTGGTCGAAAGCCATCGCGTTTTGTCGATATCGCGCGAGTGCCAGCTCCGCTCTTCGTCGTCGACGAGCTCTTCGACCCGGAGGTGTCCCTTCATACGGAACCAAGCTGCCGAAGCCTTCTGCGGAGACTCGCGCCGAAGGCCAAGCTTCTTTTGAATCATGCGACGCCTCCCCATCGCGTCGATCACCCACTCACACTCAAGTTCGCGGCCGTCGCTGAGGCGGACCGTGTGCAGGCCATCCTCCGCGAGCGTGATGTCTCGCACAAGAAGGCCCTCTTCGATGACCGCGCCCTTCGCGCGGGCCATCTCACGCAGGTCGCGTTCGAACTTGCCGCGGTCGAGCTGGTAACTCGGCACGTTCGGAAACTCAGCGGGCCCGATCTCCGTCCGATCTTGGAGAGGACCTTGAGTATCACCGCAGAAAAAACGCAGGCCGTTCTTATGCAGATGGTGCTCGTTGAGGTACGTCTTCAGGCCCAATTCCTCGCCGAAATAGTGGGATGCAAGCTCCACGCTCGACTCTCCGACCTTGTGGCCGGCGTCGGGCAAATCGCCTGGGGAGCGTTCGATCAAATGAACGCTCGCCTCGGGGCACTGGTCCCGAAGTTGATTTGCCAAACTCAGGCCGGCAAGGCCTCCTCCGCAAATTACAACGCGCATGGGAGAAACCATAGCAACAGGACGTGCCCTTTGCCCGTGCGTGAGGTCTCTGGCAGGACGCGTGCACCTGACCTATACACGGGGATGCCTTCGCGCTCTCTCGGCTGCGAAGCGCGGTAAAGGACTGAGATGAAGAGCGTAGATGTAGCGATCGTGGGTGGCGGCCTCTCCGGCAATCTCCTCGCCCGGCAACTCCGGCGGGAGCTTCCGAATGTATCCGTCGCGATGTTTGAGCGGAGCACCGAAAGGAGCTTCAAAGTCGGCGAATCCACCGTTGAGATCGCGACGCATTATCTAATCCGGCGCCTCGGCCTCTCGACGTATATCTACAAAGAACATCTTCCGAAGAACGGTCTCCGCTACTTCTTCGACTCCGAAAACCGCGACACGCCGCTGACGCAAATGAGCGAAATCGGCATCGACGGTCTCCCGCCCTACCCGAGCTTCCAGCTCGACCGCCAGCGACTCGAAGCCGACGTCATGGAGATGAATCGTCAAGACGGCGTCGAAATCTATCAAGGGGCACGCGTCGTCGACCCGACCTTCAGCGAAGACGGCCATACGTTCTTCGTCGCTCAGGAGGGTGAGAAGACAGAGTGGAAGGCGCGCTGGTTCATTGATGCCACCGGACGTGAGAGCATTCTGAAGAAGCAGCGTCAGCTTCGGGTTGCCGAGAAGGGTCATAAGATCGCCGCCTCGTGGGGTCGCTTCACGAACGTGAAGGATATGGACGACCACCACGCGATCGGAAACCTGCCGAACGCCGAGGAATTCCGGGACGTGTGCAAGAACACGTCGCGCGTTCTGAGCACCAATCATTTTATGTACCCCGGCTACTGGATCTGGATGATCCCGCTCCGCAACGGCATCACCTCGGTCGGCGTCGTTCAGGAATCAAAGCAGTGGGATACCAAGCGGCATAGCGCGGAGGGGCTTCTCGACTTCTGCCGCGAGCACGGCGCTCTGAACTACCTGATGGAAGATGCGGAGGCACTCGACGTTGGCGCGCTCACACAGCTCGCGTTCCGAACCAAGCGGTTCTGGTGCGGCAAAGAGCGCTGGGCCACGGTCGGCGATTCGGGCGCGTTCACCGACCCCTTCTACAGCCCGGGTTCCGACTTCATCGCGGTCGAAAATGACCTCATCACGGATCTCATCAAGCGTGAGACTGCAGGAGAAGATGTCGTCCAGCGCGCTGACCTCTACGACCGGTTTATGCAGTTCCGTTTCGATCACACGCTGGTGATCTACCAGGACCTCTACAAAACCATGGGCAGCTACGCGGTCTTCCGCGCGAAGGCGTACTTCGACACCGCGCTCTACTACAACCTCATCTTCGATCCCTATGTGCTCGACAA
>JAHDCI010000271.1 GCA_020629955.1 Myxococcota bacterium
CGCTCGTCAACGCGCCCGATCGACTTGCGAAATACGAAGAGTAAAGACGACTTAGACCAGAGCGAACTCCGACAAGAAATTCTCCCCCGAGCATTTCTTGTCGTTGAGATTTGACGCAAACGTCGGTTCTCCCTCGAGGCTACGGTCGGATCACCTCGAGCGGACTCGACCAGGCACGGGAAACCACCTCCCGTTGAACCTCTGTATTTGCCTCGACCAGGTATCGCGCTCCCGATGTGGGGATGCTGACCCAAGCGCGGTAGGTTCCTCGGGGAACGCTTGCCTCCAAGTATCGAGGCGTCACGGAACGAAGGCGAGCCGGATTGGGGTCGACGCGCCAAAGTCGGATCCGGTGGAGGGCATTTAGTGTGCTGGGATCCGAGATGCTCACTTCGATCATCGCGCGGTCCGCGTTGGTGAGCAATGAGCCCCCCATCTCGGTTCCTCGCCGGCCGGCACCGAGACGCGCACGAAGGCAGACATCGCCCTCTCCCTGAACGAGGTAGGTTCTTCCCGCTGCGAGCGCGGGAGCGAGAGGTTGGTTCCGCAACGCTACGACGCGCGTTCGCCAGCTTGCTGCCCCATAAAGAGGAAGAAGCTCGGCATTGCCGCCGACGTGCTCGGTTAGCCAGATCCGGGCATCTGTCGGTCGCTCTAAATCGAGCAGGGCGACACCCTCCGGGAGTTCCCGGACATCGAGAAACTGCGGCGGCGGCGGCGGATCACTTTCTGCGCACGCCGCAACGAGGACAGCAAGGAAGAACCATCGCCAAACGAACCTACTCCGCATAGCCGCCACCTCCCGGGGTGCGGAGTTCAAAACGGTCTCCCGGCGCGAGCTCGAACGCGCAGCGGCCACCTACGCTCTCCCATTCGCCGTCGCGCCGCAAAACTCTCTGCGCCCCTGGGGCACCAGGTTCCCCACCACACAATCCCTCGCGGCCGTGGATTCTTCCGCCGGCGGAGAGCTCCACTCGCATCGGAGCGAGCGCCTCGAGCACTCGTACGAGCCCGTCACCGCCCGCGAAGCGTCCCGCGCCGCCCGACCCCCGGCGCACCCGAAACTCGACGACCCGAACAGGGTAATGCGATTCAAGAATCTCCACATCCGTGATGCGTGAGTTCGTCATATGCGAATGCACTGCGCTGCCGCCCGCGCCCTTCTGGCAACCGCCGGCGCCACCGGCCACCGTTTCGTAGTAGCTGAAACCTTTACCTCCAACCGAGACATTGTTCATCGTGCCCTGACTGCTCGCCGCGATCCCCAGCGATAAGAGCAGCGCGTCCACGACGCGTTGACTGGTTTCCACGTTTCCAAGGGAGACCGCGGAATCGGATGGGGGCGAGAGCAACGACGGATCTGGGATCTCAATACGCACAGGCGTGAGGCATCCTTGGCAGAGCGGCACAGGAGCATCGCTCATCAAGCGGAGCGCGTAGAGAACGCTCGCTTCGGTTACGGCTTTGGTCGCGTTTAGATTTTCCGGGTGGGCGCCAGAGGTTCCGGAGAACGAAAGCCGCGCGCGCCCATCCTGGAGCTCCCACCGAACCGCAATCTCACTACCCCAATCGGTGGCAACGCGCGTGTGATACGCGCCATCGCCGACCTCGCGAAGGGCTCGCTCCACACAATCCGAAGCGAGCTTCTGAAGGTCTTTCGAACGGCGCTGAAAATGATCGGCACCTCGAGGCTCATTTGTCCAAAACTCGTCTCGCAGCCGTACAGCGCCGCGCCGGCACGCTGCAACCTGCGCCTGCAAATCAATGAGGTTGGTCTCGAGGTCACGAACGGGGTATGGGCCCGATTTCAGAACGCGGCGAATGTCTGTTCGCAGAAATTGCTCGCCGGCGGTGAGCTGAAGCGCGTCGATGCAAAGCCCTTCTTCCTCCAGAGAGAAGGCTCTTGAAGGCATCGACCCGGGAGTGCTCCCACCGACATCTGCGTGATGTCCACGTGCGGCAACGAACGCCCAGATTTCGCCATCGCGGTCGGCCACGGACTGGACTACCGTGATATCCGGAAGGTGAGTTCCTCCGCGGCTTGGACTATTTGTAAGGAAACACTCTCCGGGCGCGCGTAGCAGGTCCGGGAGGAGCGCTTTGACACATGCGCCCATCGACCCGAGATGGACAGGAATATGGGGCGCGTTCGCTAGCAAGTCGCCCTTTGCGTCAAAGATGGCGCAGGAAAAATCGAGTCGGTCTCGAATGTTGGGGCTTCGAGCGGCTCGCTGGAGCGCAACTCCCATCTCGGATGCGATGGCGCGGAGCCGTCGTGCAAAAAGCTCGGTCTCTACCTTGGTATCGCCACTTGCTTTCGCACGCTTCTTCTTCGAACGGCGAAGCGTGATCTGCCCTGCATCATCCATCGTCGCCGTAAAATCTGGGCTTACGTAAAGCGTCGTTCCGACCGAAAGAATGAGCGCGGGCCCTTCGACGGATTCTCGGACCCTCAACGAGCTTCGCGGGATCAAACGGGCCTCATGCCAAGCCTCGTCGATCAACACCGGTTGCGTTCGCGCGGCAGACTCCGTGCGCGGCTCAAGTTCCT
Source organism: Myxococcota bacterium (assembly GCA_020629955.1). GTDB lineage: Bacteria > Myxococcota_A > Polyangia > Polyangiales > Houyiibacteriaceae > JAHDCI01. The sequence goes on from JAHDCI010000271.1 coordinate 2,552, forward strand.
GCGTTGCGTTTCGAATTCGTTCAGCTTCTTCAAGATCGCTGCGTAAACCGATGAGCTCGGGTTCGCCTTCCGGAGAAAATCCCATGACGTGTCGATGCTCTTCGTCAAAAGCAGCCTGTATCTCGACATCGGTGCTCGACCGCTCCACGGGGATCCAAAAGCTTGAAGTTCCCCGATGAGCGCGAAGTCCAAGCCAATGGCGCGCTTCGGTAGAAAGCGCTTCTGGGACAAAATCGCGGAGCCGCCCTTGCAGCCCGGAAACCCGTCGCTCCACTTCGCCGGCGAGGCCGATCCCGAGTGCGCTCAACACGCTGGTTTGGGGATGCTCTAGAATCGTATCGACGCCAAGTGCTGCGGCGACATCACAGATGTACTGACCGCTCGCGCCCCCAAGGCAGACGAGTGCGTGTTCCCGAATATCGAGACCTCGCCGAGAAGCGACATCTTGAACCGCGGACGCCATCTCTTGAATGGCGATCCGCAAAAACGCGGAGATGGTCGCATCCGTGGAAAGCCCAGCCTGCTGAGCAAGGTGGGCGACCCCTTCCTCGGTTCGCTTTGGAAAGATTCGAATCGGAGGATTTGCTTCGAGCCACGCTTCCTCCGCGCCGCGGGTGAAGGGCAGGCGCCCGGAGGCGAGTGCGATATCGGAGAGCGCCACCGCGCTGGATCCATCGTTCCCGTAGAAAAGAGGCCCCGGATCCGCTCCCACACTCGCCGGTCCAACCTGAAGCCGGCCGTGTGCTGCCGTGCAGATGGAACCACCCCCTGCTGCCACGGTCTTGATATCGAGTGCCGCGACGCGATAGGTGCCGCCTTGAACGCTGAGCGTGTCGAGAACGGAGAGCTCTTCTCCTGGCGCGGCGCGGCAAACATCGGTCGACGTACCGCCCATATCGAAGCCAAAGACGGGCTGGTTGAGATGGTTTGCGATCGCTTGAAGTGCGGCCGCGCCTCCGGCTGGCCCGGAAAGGACCGCCATGCTTCCGCGCAGCTCACTCGGCGCGACCAACATCGAATCGGACCGAATCGCGAGACACCGGGCCTCTGGAAATCGGGACTCGAGGCGAGTTAGTCGCTCACGAAGAATCGGGCTTAAGCTCGCGTCGAGCCATGTCGCCCATGCGCGCGCGGTGTGTCCCCGTTCGACGCTGGTCCGATGGGATAGGTAGATATCGTCGAATCCAGCTTTGCGAGCGGCCTTTTCGATCGCCAACTCGTGCGCAGGATGGATATTCGCGTGAACGAGACAGACGCCCAGTGAGTGAATGCCGCCTGCACGTAGTCGCCTCAGCCGGATGGCGAGCTCGGCGACGTTTGGCGTTTGAATTGCCGCGCCGTCGCTACTGATTCGCTCGTCGATGGCCAAAACGCATTCGACGTGGGGACGTCTCCGAAGTGCGCGAAGATCAAAGAGGTCGTCGCGCGCTTGGGTATCGATTTCGAAAAGATCTTCAAACCCCTTGGTCACAAGCATCGCGCAGCGAGCACCTTCGTTTGAAAGAAGCGCGTTGGTGGCGAGCGTCGTGCCCACTCGAAGATCGAACTGGTGAGGAAGGCGCAGCCGCGTCAGAAGGAGTTCAACGACGTCCTCGATGCTCGTATCGCTTGAGGATATCTTCTGCGATCCGAGCATTTCGCCGGATCCGGACCATGCGATGGCGTCCGTGAACGTGCCTCCCCGATCGACGGCAATCAGCGGTCGTGATGAGCTGTCCTCCGAAGCCATAGGGCTTCATACACGATGATTCCAGCTCGCGCGAAACACGAAGAATTTGTTTCAAGTGCGATCTGGCAAGCGGACGAAAAATGCACAGAGGAGCCATTCTTGCTGACGAAAATCGCAACGATTTCGTCGCCGTTTTCACGGTGGTCCTTCTTTTGCTGGACTTCTGAGTCCGAGTTGATGAGGTAAGATCCCCATGGGCGAGGACTCGCGTATTCAGGAGCTTCGAGTATCTTCAACGATACCGACTAGCCCCAACCGAATTTACCAGGCTTGGATGGACGAGCGGCGTCATAGCGCGTTCTCTGGTGCGCTCGCGACGGTCGACCCGTGGGTGGGCGGTTGGTACACGGCGGACGGGGGCAATGTAAACGGCACGTTGACGTTGCTTGAACCGGGGCGCCGAATCGTTCTCACAATGCGAACGTCCGGCTTTCCCGTCGACGCGCCCGATGCCCAAGCGGAAATTCGCCTCGATGCGGTTCCTGGTGGCACCAAAATGACGGTGAACCAGGTCGACGTTCCAGCTGGACTCGACAACGCGCTGAAAAAGCTCTGGCGTTCGAGATACCTTGAGCCCCTAAAGCGATACTTCTCAAGTTCGGATGCCGAGCGAAAAGCTCTCCGGGATGCGAAAAAGGGCGGTTACCTACCGGCATCGCGAATGCAGCGACCCGGGCGACGACCGATCGTGCAGCTGAACCCGGACGGTTCGGCACCCGCCCTTATCGGGGAAAAACCGAAGAGCGTTCCGCCGAAGAAGGCGGCAAAGAAGAAAACGTCCGCTAAGAAGGCCGAAGAAGAGGCTTCAGAAACGAAGAAGGCGGCGAAGAAGAAAGCGCCCGCCAAGAAGGCTGCCAAGAAGGCCGCGAAGAAGAAAGCGCCCGCCAAGAAGGCCGCGAAGAAGAA
>JAHDCI010000272.1 GCA_020629955.1 Myxococcota bacterium
ATCTCCTCACCCCAATGTCGATCCCTTTTTCACCGCCCTGCTAGTGCGGGGATCATCCGATCGCTGCAAGGGATGATCTTTCGTCAGGGGCTCCGAGGCGAGCTTCGGAGGGCGGACGACATGCCGAGTAGTTCGAAGGAAGAGCGAAGCTCGGATCGGCGTTCCTGGCCGAAGAGGGCCCGGCCCTTCTACCGATTTGAATCACGACCTAGTTAAAAGAAAGCCCGGCGCGTTCACACGGCCGGGCTCTTCTTTTCGTGATTCGCGTCTAGGTCTCGACCGAACCAACGATGAAGCCGACGAGATGGCCCGCGCCATCACGGCCGACGACGATATACCCGTACAGACCATCGTCGGACGAAAGGCTACCGTCTTCTTCGCGGGTACCGATCTTGAAGAAGGCGCGATCGGTCGTCCGCGCACGAAGCAGCCCCGCCACGTTGCTCCAACCCTCTGCCTCTTCGATCTCATAGTCCTCTGCGAAGTCGGGGTCTTCGAGCGTGCTCAACTCGCTCAAGAACTCATCCGCGTCGCCGGCGTTGGCGATCGTGAGGGTCTCATAGCCCTCAAAATACTCGCCCTCTTCGTCTTCGAAGAACGCCGTGAAGGTCGATTCAAACGTCTCCGACACGCGCTCTGCGGTGATCGAGGCGTTCGCATCAATCCGCGACTCGGAACGGATAAACGCCGGGGCATAGTCCGATTCTGAGGTGTAGTTCGCACCTTCCGATGCCGACGCGAAATTGCCCGCGTTGATCTCGGAGGGCGCATCGCATCCCGCTCCTTCGCAGGAAATCCGCAGACCGACCTCAAAGCGACCGTCGTCTTCAAAAAGCGTGAAGTGATTCTTCACCACGACGCGGAACTGCCCTGCGCCAAGGGTGGTCTCGATGCGAGAATGCAGGTCTTCGCCACCGTCGTCATCGCGGGCGATGTACCCGCCCCAGCCCTCGTCGGTATACTCGTAGAGATAGATCACTGGATCTGCATCTGCCGCTGGCTCATCCGTGAACTCGGTCTCGATCGCGACAGTGGCCGGCCCGTCAAGGACGAAGTCGAACGCGTGAAACTTCTCTTCGTATGTAATGTCCGCAATGGCCTGTTCCCCAAAGGAAACTTCACCATGGGTGGTCGGCGACCACCACGTGTCGAACTTACCGTCTTCGGAGACTTCCGTCTCGACCGCCTTCTCAGAGGCGCATGCGAGCAATAAAAGCGAGGTAAGGAGCGCGAGGTATTTCATGCAGGGAAGATGAAAGAATCACGTTCACCTTTCAAGCGGTGGCGTACTACGCATCCGCCTGAGCCTCGACAAAGGTCTGATAGTCCTCGCTCTCATAGACGACCGGCTTCTCAGGATCGATCGCGCGAGCGAGGTGCTCCGTCACCTGTTCGATGGTTTCAAAGCGTACAGAGAACGAATAATAGTCTTCTTCGCGGACTTCGCCGTACGCCTCGAGCGCGCTCTTGACGCGCTCTTCATCCGCCTTGCGGATATGAAGGTGAGCTCCCCAGCCCGGACGGTCGTCCTGCGCGATCACTTCCAGCGTTGTTCCAACGGGGTTAAACGCGAAGAAGAAGGGGATTGCTTCCAGACGCCATAACGCGTTTTCCCCTTGGGGCGCATGCCATCGCGCTTCTCCAAGGCGCCGGCGAACGACTTCTCCGAAATAGGCTCCCACGGCTGGCGCCATCAAGGCGAGGGTCTCGTCGGAGCTCTCCTTCAGTTCCGTGGTCGCGTAGTGCTGGAGGATAGGCAACGTATCCTGCGTATAATCGAGTTCCACCCCGACGGTGGCTTTGACGGACACAATGGCGGCGGTCGCCAGATCTTGAACGTGGGTCGGAATCATGAGCGCGGGACCATAGCGGAAGCGTGCAAGGCGTCGACCCGGATCCGTCACCAGGCTCGTGATGATCGCGCAAGATTTCGCAGTCGTAAGGGAAGTTGTCGAAGCGATTGATACAGTCCGTATCGGAGCGAAGAGAACTTTCCTTACGATTGTGAAGGATTGTGCGAGGGCGCGATTCCTGGTGACGGATCCGGGTCGAGGGCTCAAAATCCAAACGCCCATGGACCTCCGCGAACAATGGAGTACGATGGGGATATCGTGTCGAATCCCCTAAACATCGTGCTCATCGTGGTGGGCATTTCATTGCTCGTCATCGTTCATGAATGCGGGCACTACTTCGCTGCACGAGCGTTCGGGATGCGGGTCCTCAAATACTCGATCGGCTTTGGCCCCACGATTTTTAAGTACAAGCCGAAGGATAGCCCCACGACCTTCCAGGTCGCTGCGATTCCTTTCCTCGCCTACGTGCAAATCGCGGGAATGAACCCCCACGAGGAGTTCGACCCGGACGATCCGGCGATCTTTCCAAACAAATCCGCATTCGCCCGCATCGTCACAATCGCCGCGGGACCAATCGCGAACTATCTCTGCGCGGCGCTCATTGTTTTCATCATCGGGCTAACGGGGTGGCCGGGAAGCTGGCTGGCGCGCGCGATTCCGGACCATCCGGAAGTCCAAGACCAGCCCGTGATGATCAACGGTTATGTCGAAGGCGGCGTGGCGGAAGCAGCCGGCCTCCGGATCGATGACCAGCTGCTGCACGTCGCCGGTGAGGAAGTCCACAATATGCGGCACCTGCAGGAGCTCTGTACGTCCCATAAGGGCGAGCCGACCGTCTTCGCTGTGCGGCGCGATGGACAAGAGATGGAGTTCACGGTGACGCCGGATGCAGAGACCGGACGCATCGGCATTCGCATCGGACCGCCACCAGATTGGCTCGTCGAGCTCTCCGCCGGAGAAGCCGCCGTCAGCGCGTTCCAGGTCCCGTGGAATCTGACCGTCTTCCAGCTGAAGATGATGGGACAGATGATCAAGGAGCGGGACACCTCCAATATCGGAGGCCCCGTGGGCATGGGCGAGATGATCGGTCACGCCGCCGAATCCGGGCCGCGTCACTACTTCGTTTCGCTCATGCTCCTCTCGGTCGCGCTTGGGCTCTTTAACCTACTGCCCTTCCCTGCGCTCGATGGCGGACGCCTCGCCTTCCTCGGCTATGAAGTCATCACGCGCAGGAAACCCAACGAACGATTCGAGCTCGCGGTTCACACGATCGGGATTCTCTTCTTACTCGGCGTTCTGATCCTGGTGACGATACGCGATATCGGCCGCCTCGGCGGTTAAGCAATCTGTTGAGCCGCTGCAGAATTTTTGTGTGTGGCTAAGCGCGTCCAGTTCGAAGCCAGCATTGCAAGTAGATGACGCGAGCTGAATGGCGCTTTAGCGCGTAAAAATGCCGCGAAGCGCGATTTTTACGATTTCAAAAGGCGACCGGCCTCCTCCGCAATAGTCTCGGCTTAGCACGAAAAATGTCGATTGACTTCATTTGGAGTCTTTCGTGCCTTGAGGCGTCAGACTCGAAGCCGTGTAGTCATACAATCGAGGATTAAGTGTGGATTTAGAGACGCAAATATTGATGGCTTTTGTTGAGCGACAGAAATTGTCCGTTTTCGTATCCTTGCTCGAAAGAGTGGAGGACCTGGACGCGATAAGGGATGGTTCCTCTCTACTGATGACAGCTGTCAACTACGAGCGGGAAGACGTTGTGCGCTACCTTCTCAAACGAGGTGCATGCCCAAACCGAATGGTCAACAACAGCCTTCCTATTTTCGAAGCAACCCAATGGGGGAACGCGAACATGGTGCAATTACTGCTGGCTCACGGAGCGAACCCCGATGTAACACTCCAATACTCGAATAACCCCGAAGACCGCACAGGTCTGTCAGCCTCGGTAAAGGGCAATGCTCCAGACGGCGAAGATGCAGAACCAGGCGACCCTTACCAACATCTCGCTACGGTGGTGGATTCTCTCATTTCTGAATATTCGCGATTGGGGAAGGTGCGCAGATGAAAAGTCGGACCGAGAAGAAGCTACACGAAAAGTTACGCTCGCAACTGTACGACTCGGAACCCATTGATCGAATATCTGTTCAAAAACTAAGAGATCATGGAGATTTGGATTGGCTCGATGAAGATGGCGACAGTCTGCTTAGCATTGCGGTTGCCAGACAAAATGCCGATGCCGTTGCATTGCTTTTAGAGTATGGCGCGGGGCCGAATCGAAACGCTGGCGGGGTTGTCCCATGGCACCTAGCGCTCGAACTTGGCGGTCTCGAAATCTCAGCGCTGCTTGTCGAATTCGGCGCCAACTTTCACTTGAAAGACAAGGAGAGGCGGACGGGGGCTGAAATAGCCCGAGCGTTCGGTCATGACTCTCTCGCATCGAAATTTGAGGAGTGGGAGAACTTGCTCAAACGTGAGATCCCGCCCGCAGGAGGGGGTTGAAATGAGCATGGGAACAATGATTGGTAAGCGGTCTGACGATTTAGACCTCGACGCATACCAATACCTCGGAGACCTCCACCGTGTCGTGCAACATTTGGACGCCATTTGCGACGCTCACGGCGTGAACGTTTTTACCGACTTCTTCGCGAACGTGGAACAACATCGAGAGGAGATCGAAGAACGGCTTTGGTCGGACGACCTCAGCTCGGAAGAGAATCAAGCACGAATTAGCCAAGAACTCGCCGGCGCGGTGAACTATTTTCCTGCCTCCACACTGAGGTCGGTCTTCGAGTTATTGCTGACGTCGCTCACATCCGAGACGCCACGGATTAAGACGATGCTTCACAAGGGCGGCTCCATGATATCGCTCGAATCCGTTCTAGTATCGCTCCGCGAGGGCATCGCCTTTCTGGAAAACGAGTCGAGTGATGTTCATCTCATCGTCGATATGTAGAAGCGACCGACGCCCGAAAAAGGTTCATTTTGAGAGCCCCAAAAGCAAAGTGGACGAAAACGCTTGAGCCTCTTCATCAACGAACTGAAGCGCCACCGGGATGTGAACACCTACCCTCTCGGAAACTGCACTTACGAACGGCGGCTAGCAGGCCGTTGATTTATTCCCATTCTGATTCGTGGGAGTTTTGCGTGCGCAGATGCGTCCGATTTGCAGGCTGATATCGTATATCTGGCAAGAATCGGATGGCGTTTGAGTATGTGAAAATACCGCGAAGCGGGATTCGGAATAAATCAACGGGCTGCTAAGCTTGCACCGTCACCGTCACCCGGCGCGTGTGGGGGCGGTGGCGATGCTC
>JAHDCI010000273.1:0-3229 GCA_020629955.1 Myxococcota bacterium
AGCGCTTATGCTCGCGCGTCGTGACTTTTTCTCGAAACATCTTCGCATCCGTCTCCATCCTGCTGCTCGGGCTCTCGCTCGGCTCGGGGTGCGCCAACCGCATCGGCGACGATTGTCTGACCTCGGTCGACTGCTCTCCGACGGGCGCGCGTATCTGCGACACGGCGCAGCCCAACGGTTACTGCACGATTCGAAGCTGCGACCCCGATACCTGTCCCGAGGATGAGGCGCTATGCGTGGAGTTTCGCGCGATGCCCGACCGCACTGCCCAGACCTACTGCATGGAGGTCTGCGATTCCGATGGCGATTGCCGCGCCGGCTATGTCTGCGTCGCGGATAACGACGAGCGACTTTCGGAGGGGTATCCAAGCGATACGAGCCTTCCTTCGATCGCGCGCGTGATCGATCTTGAAGCGGAGGAGGGCTCGCGCTTCTGCGTCGCCGATCCCGCCGGGACCACTCCCGCCGAATAGGCATTTGCGCTACGCGCTTCGCCGACTGCTTCGCGCAGCGTTGACCCTCTTCGGTGTCGCGCTGTGCGTTTTTCTTTTGATTCGGTGGATCCCAGGCGACCCCGTCGACACCATCCTTGGGGACCTCGCGACGCCTCTCGATCGGGCGCGCTGGACCGCGCGCTTTCACCTCGATGAGAGCCTGTTGGCGCAGTTCGGATATTTTCTCGAAGACGTCCTCAATGGCACGCTCGGGAGCTCTTTTCGGAGTGACGAACCGGTTGCGAGTCTTATCGCGGAGGTCGCAGGCTCGACCGTTAAGCTCGCGCTTGCCTCGCTGCTGGTCGCGTGGGGCATTGGCATCCCGATGGGGCTCTTCGCCGCAAGCCGGCAGCAGACGCGCAGCGATCGCATGGTCTCCACGTTCAGCGCGCTTGGCCTCGCGATACCCACCATCTGGCTTGCCCCGCTTCTTATCCTGCTCTTCGGCGTCACGCTCCGCGTGCTTCCTCTCCCGGGGGACGAAGAGAGCCCGCTCGCGCTCGTGCTCCCCGCCATCACCCTTGGCACCGCGCTCGCAGCTTCCATGCAGAGGCAGACCCGAGGCGCCGTCATCGATGCACTTGCCGAGCCCTTCTCGATCGTCGCGCGCGCCAAAGGATTGCCCGAGCGCACGGTGCTCTTTCGTGCCTTTCGAACGGGCGCGCTGCCCGTCTTGACGATCGCCGCGGCGCAGCTTGGCGCTCTCCTCAGCGGCACCGTCGTCATTGAGACGCTCTTCGAACGGCAGGGCCTCGGCTCGCTCTTTCTCTCCGCCTTCTTCTCGCGCGATATCCCGATCATTCAGGGCTGCGTGCTCATCATCGCGAGCACTTATGTGCTGATCAATCTCTTGCTCGACCTCGCCTATGCGTGGGTCGATCCCCGGGTGCGCTTTTCATGAGCCGCGCCCAGTGGCTCCCGAGGCGGGCGACGAAGCCCAAAATGCCGCTATCGCTCATTGGCGTCGCGCTCTTCTTTGCGCTCGGTCTTTTGGGGCCGCTACTGGCGCCCTACGCGCCGCTTCAAATTGATCTCCTGCACGCGTTTCAAGTTCCCTTCGCGACCAGCGCGCATCCACTCGGAACCGCGGATAATGGCATCGATCTTTTGAGCGCGATCCTTCACGGCGCGCGCGTCGCCTGCATCGTCGGCGTCTCCGTCGTCGGCTTTTGCGCGAGCTTTGGCACGCTCATTGGAATGCTGGCCGCCAGTCTCGGAGGCTGGGTCGATGACGCGCTTGGCGCGCTGATGGATCTCCTTCAGGCCTTTCCCGGCATCATTCTGAACATCGCGTTGCTCGCGATTGTCGCCGAAGCTTCGCTTGTGCATGTGATCGCCGCGCTCTGCATTCCCGGCTGGGTCCTCTACGCCCGGCTCGCGCGTGGCAAAACGCTCGCGCTCCTCTCGATGCCCTATATCGAAGCCGCCGAAGTTCTCGGCGCTTCGCGGAGCAACGTCCTCTTTAAGCATCTGCTCCCAAACCTCGCCGGCCCCATCATCGTGCAAGCGAGCGCCGGTTTCGGCGGCGTCGTACTCGTCGAAGCGACGCTTTCTTTCCTCGGCCTCGGCCCCGCTGAGAACGTCTCCTGGGGCATGCTCCTCGACCAAGGCACCGGCGCCCTCATGATCGCCCCCCACGTCGCCATCCTCTCCGGCCTCGCCATCGCCCTGACCGTGCTCAGCTTTAATCGAGCAGGCGATCACCTAAGGGACCGCTGGGTTCGCTCGTAGGGCGCAGGGCGCCTGAAGTGATCCGCGATAGGACACGAGTCGATCTCGTATTCCCGAGCGAGCTCTGCGAAGGCGTCCGCTTTCTCATCACGACTCATGTCGCCAGACACGATGTTGTAGTAACGCTGAAGAACCACTCGATCCGAAACGTTCTCTCGAAGATAAACCAAGACCGAGAAGATCTCAGTGTGATGCTCGATCGATTGTTCGAAACGCGTCTTCTCCGGAATCTCGCAGATCGCCACGGCCGAATCTCGGGGCGTATCGCAGCCAGTCAATAAGGACGAAACGATCGCGAACAGGATGGCGGACAAGTTCTTCATCTTACCAAGACCACGTGCCTTCCAAACAAGTTCCCGACTGGAAGAGTTGAAGAGAATGCGCTGGGAAGTCCTGAGCGGAAGTCCGCTCGTATTTTCTCGCCACAAGCTCGGACCGGCGCTGAAGTCGAAACGCACAGTTCAGTGCGCGTGCGAGCCACGCGAGCCTGTGAAAGTGGGGAATCTCATCTCGCTCCGAAATCGTCGCGAGCGCTACAAACCCCATGGTCGCAATACCGAGTGAGCAGGTGTCTGCACATTGAATTCCGAGTCGGAACTCGAGCCAGCGACCCACCCGTTTGAGGGCGCTCCCGTGTGTCGCGAAGCTCGGCCGGTCCGCTGAGAATCTTGCGAGCGCTGCCGGGAGCACAGACGCGATCGGGATGTCGGCAAGCTCGAAGAACCAGCGGAACATCGATTCACAACTCCGAAAGAGCTCTTCACTGCCAGAGACCAGCACCAACGCCCCAGAAGCATGAGAAAGCCCTCTCCATCGATCGCTGGGTGCACTGAGGTCAAACGAGTCGACAGCGCGCTTGAGCGCGGTCTTCCGCAGCGCCTGCTGCAGAGCTTCCGGGTTCGACTCGAGGACTTCGCGTGCGCCGAGTCGAGAGGCCCGTTCGAGAATCAGCCATCTCGCTATAGAGAGACATATCGGGTGTTTGCCAAAACGATAGACGAGCG
>JAHDCI010000273.1:3329-5165 GCA_020629955.1 Myxococcota bacterium
GCCGCAAGCAAAAGGCGCAGCTCGCGCTGGTGCCAATCGGCCTGCAACAACTGCCGTATCGTGTGCGTCCCCACGTCTGCACGATAGTGCGGGGATCAAATGGATGGAAGGGATGACCTTTCGTTAGGGGCGCCGAGGCGAGCTTTGGTCAACGAACCACATGCCGAGTATATCGCAGGAAGAGCGAGGCTCGCCTCGGCGTTCCTGGCGGAAGAGGGCCCTTGAAGCGATAGGCGTGCCTGGGCGATCTATCCGGGTTAGGCTCGCGCGGCTTCCGATGACGCATCCTGGGTTCAGCAAGACGGGCGCTTCGCCACGCCATCGCGAGTCGCTTGGGCTGTGGGATCTGGCGCTCGCCCTCGCGTGTCTTTTTGCGCTCGGCTATTCCTGGCTCACGCCCGTGGTCACGGCGCCGAATGAACGCTCGCGGGTGTATCTCGCTCATGCGATCGCGACTCGCGGGGAGATCAGCGTAAGCCCTGAGGTCGGTCGCTGGGGTTCGATCTTCGATATCGCAAGGCGCGATGGAATTTTCTATTCCGACAAAGCGCCGGGGAGCAGCATCTTTGCGCTGCCGGTCGTCTACGTCGCTGCCGCGAGCGGTATTACGTCCATCGAGGTGCTGGTGCAGCACACGAGAAACTTCGTGATGCTGCCCTTTTCGTTTCTCGGTCTGCTCGCGCTCCTCGCGTTGCTCGCCAGGCTCAATATCGCGCCGGAGACGAGGCGCCTCGCCGGAATATTCTTCGTGCTCGGCACCCCTGTTTTGCATTACGGGCACGCGTTTTATGGGCACGCGATGGTCGGCTCGCTCGCGCTAATGACGCTCTTATTTGCGGTCCGCGCGCTGCAAAGCACGAAACGTACGGACCTGGAATGGGCTGCTTGCGGACTCTGCGCCGGGCTTTCATTCGCGGTCGAGTACCAAGGCGTACTCCTCAGTTTTGCGCTCGGGCTGGCGCTCCTTTCGACCCGCACGACGCGCCATCTTCGGGTTCTACTTCCGATCGCGGCTGGCGGGATCCTCCCGGTCGCGCTGACCCTTCTCTACAACCACTACGCGTTCGGATCCCCCTTTTCGACGAGCTACGACCACCTCGTCCAGCAGACCAGTGTCGACATCCACAACGTGGGCGTCGGCGGCGTGACCTATCCCTCGCTGAATGGGCTGCACGGCATCCTGCTCTCACCGTCCCGCGGTCTTCTCTGCTGCGCTCCCGCGGCGCTTTTCGGCCTCCTTGTGATTCGCCGAACCTTCCGCGTGCATCGCATCTGCGCAGTGTTCATTTTCGCGTTGAGTTTCGGCTATCTCTACATCGCGACAAGTACGGAGATTTGGTACGGCGGCTGGGCCTTTGGGCCACGCCTCGCGCTCCCACTGGTCGGCCCGGCGATCGTCGCGTTTGCCATCTGGCTCGATGATGACGTCAGCGTTCGGCGGAATATCGCGGCGACGATGGCAACTCTTGCGATCGCCTACAACCTCGTCGTGATCGCCTTTTGGCCAGAGATTCCGCACAAATTCACCAACCCCTTGAAGTCCATCGTGCCCGCGCTCGTTGAGACCGAAGCGACCAGCGCGAATCTCTTCTCCTCGTGGATCGAGCCAAATACGCGGAGTTTGTTTCCCCTCTTTGCATTTGTCGCGGCGCTCGTGCTTGTCATCGCGATCGGGTACTTCCGAAAGCGTCTCCGCTCACCGCGGCATTGGCTCGCCATTGCTCTTGGAGTGGTGCTGAGCGCAGGCATTCTCGCGGCATACCCAGAGAATGCGACGGAGGACGACGCCGCGCGCTTTGCGCAGTGGGCAGGTTCGCTCGATCATCGGGTCCACGA
>JAHDCI010000274.1 GCA_020629955.1 Myxococcota bacterium
TCTCTCTCGCACCAAACGCCAAGCTCAGAGATGAGCTTGGCGTTCTTTTATCCGCCGATCGTCCGCAAGCGTTACGACGCGGTACGCGGAGATTCGACTTTTCTTTCCGCCCTTGCCGAACGCAGGAAGAACGCGTTGAATGGAAAGCCCTTCGGCCTTCAAGGTTCTTTATTCGATGCGTCACGATCATCCGCTCCGCTGGCGGGAAATTCTCGGACTATCCCCGCTTCCCCTTCGGCTCCGCCAGGCGCTCTTCGCGATTCGAGGCGACGCGAATGTGCCGGGGACGCAGTACGATCTTTCCAGCCTTCAGATGCTGAATCCGAAGCTCGCGCTGCCGCTCTGGCGAGGCCGGACGCCCGTGCCGCGGAAGGTCGTGCTGACGAACTTCTTTAATCATACGCAGACTCCGATCGAGGATGGCTGGTCGGTGAAGCGTACGCAGACGCGCGATTTTCAGGACGGCAACAAGACCTACGATAGCCACAATGGGACGGACTTCTGCATCCCGGTCGGCACCGTTTATCGCGCTGCCGCGAGCGGCACGGTCGTCCGCGTCGTCAGTGAGTTTCATCGCGGCGGCCTCAAGGTGGCGGTCGATCACGGCGGCAATCTGATGACGAGCGGCGCGCACCTTGCTCGGGCACTTGTGAAAGAAGGCGAGAAGGTGGAGCGCGGCCAGCCGCTCGCGATCACCGGCTACAGCGGCCTCGACGCGGTCATCACCTTTCCTTTCGGGATTCCGCATGTGCATTTGAACGTTTGGTTTAACGGCAAGCCGACCGATCCCTTCGCGCGCAGCTGGGTCGAAGAAGAGAGCCTCTGGCGCGGCGGCACGCCCACGCCGATTCGCGGCGACGCAAAGACCGAAGCGGTCGAAGCGTCTGTCTACAATCCGGATCAGGTCGCCGCGGCCATCGCATCGTGCGTTGATGAAGACGCGCGCCGGCGATTGCAATCGATCGAATCACCCGTCGTTCAAGCGGGGCAGCTCGTCTTTGAGATGGCGTATTTTCCGACGCGGTTCCGTGAAAAAGCGCATCCCTACAAGGCGATATTCGAACGCTCCGAACGATTGAGTATGCCCTTCTCCGCAGACGATTTCGACGGCTGGATTCTGGCATCCGAGCTTCCGTGACGCATCGCTGGATTTTGGTCGAAGGGCTGCCGGGAAGCGGCAAGTCGACCTCGTGTCGAACGCTGGCGGGGCAACTCCGAGCGGAGGGTTTTCGCGTCGAGCTGATTGCAGAAGGAGGCGAGACGCCTCGTGTCGGTTTGCCCTGGTCTTATTCGCTCGCGAGAGACTCCATCGAGAAAACTCGGCTTGGTACGTACCCGGTTCAGACGTGGACGGCGCCCGAAGTGGAGCAGCTCTCGATCGTCGATGCGCGCTTTCTTCAAAACACGGCGCTCTTCGCGTTCCTTCAGGGAGAAAAAGACGTTTCCGCCATCCCGAACGCCATCCTCGACCAGCTCGGCGATGCACGATTGATTTACCTTCGACCTTCCAAGCCGCGAGAGCATCTTCGCGAAACGCTGGCGATGCGACGCGAGCCGCACCCGGAGTGGTTCGCGTTTATGCACGAACTCTTTGAGGAGCAACCGTGGTGTCAGAGGCGGGGCTTTCGGGGCGCCAAAGCGATTGAGGAAGCGCTCACCGCGTGGAACGAAACGCAGGCGGAACTTGTGCAAACACTAAGCGAGCGCCTACAGGCACTCACGCTCGAGGATCCCGCGGATGATTGGCGCCAGTCCCTTCTCACCATGAAGCGCTTCGCCCTGGGTTCATTGTCGTGAGATGAACACGGCAAACTGTCTTTCGCGCCAGATGGTCTATTCGCGATGTCGAGAATATCGACGACCCATTGTTGTGGATCATGATGTCAATGTTCGGTTCGGCTACCGCCGTAGATGCGTGCGATCGCGACCCGCTCGATTTGGCGTTGACGAAGTCGAAGAATCGCCCTCCTGCGTAGATCGAAACACAGTTGGGCGATAACGTTTCGAGCGATGGTGACCCAACGAACATCGTGGACTGGCTGGGCTATGCTCGTTCTCGTAGTGGAAATGGCGTGCAGCGGTAGCGTTTCAAATCCGGCGCCTCTTCGAAGCCCTGTCGCTGAGCCGCGGCAGCAGGAATCCGATCCTGATGGCGACGGCGTGAATGCGGAGAGCGACCTATGTCCCTGCGTGCCCGAAGATGTGGATGGGTACGAAGACGATGACGGCTGCCCAGACGACGACAATGACTTCGATGGAGTCTTTGATGCTTGCGATGAATGTCCCGGCGAGGTGGGGCGTTACCCCTCGGGAGCGGGGTGCCCCCGGCCTAACCGTGTATGCCTCGATTGCGGGCACTCTCCGTCTTACCGCGTAGACTTCGCTTTGAATCGCAGCGGCAGGCCCGAGGAAAACGATTCCCTGGAACGCTGGTCAAACCGTCTGATGGGAGCCGAGCCCGGACAGCACGAGTGTGTTTTGGGGGTCGCGAGAGTGCCTTCCTCTCGCTGGTCGCAGATTGAGGCGGCGTTGCCCGAAAACCTTCGGAGCGCGATTCAGGGCGATTTCTTGGCTATATATTACGCGCCCCAATCGTTCGGCAGCTGGTGTGATGCGACCGATGAGCACACGCGCGAGATGGCGCCGGAGTGGACGCGCGTTCCGGAACTTGTCGCGACCCAGGTACAGGTTTGCACGGAAGCTCGTACTGCGACGTCGGTCCCAGGGTGTACGCCTGGTGACCTCGACGGTGACGGTGTTTCCAACGCCGACGATCTGTGTATCCAAGTGCCAGGACAGATGAGTACGGGGTGTCCGAACTTCGACCAGGACCAAGACCTGGTCTGCGATCGAGATGATGTCGCCCCGCTTGACCCAGGAGTTCCGGCGCTCCGAGGTCGGCCGCGCAACGATGCGGATTGCGATATGAGACCTGGCCTTCGAGCGGTTCTCGAGTTCCCTCCGGGCAGTGACAACCTGACCCAAGCGACGGCAGAACCAACGCATATGTGTTGGGGAGGGCCTGTCTTTACCTTCTTCAACGAGAGGTACGGAACGGTCCGGAGAGTTATCGCAGATGGAGACCTTTCGTCGCCCCGACTTGCCATATCTCGATTGGAAGCGGTTCGTGCGAATCTACGAGACCGAGGCGCCCAGATCGGCGAGGCGTCGTTTTTGATTCGCGCAAACTCCGAGAGTGGGGCGAACCGGGTCGTTGTGTTGACACCGATGCGCCCCTCCGAAAGACCGACTGCGCTCGACTGTGCCTATCACGATGAGGTCGCTGCTCTACGCAGCACCTTAGGCGATTGATGGCGGTGCTCATGCCAATACTCATGCACGTCGCCGTTAACGGCTGTTTTCGGGACGGTGGTGGAAACGACGCGTCCTTTTACACGGTGTTGGTTTGTTTGCCTGTGTGGGGCGCGATGGTCTTCTTTTGGCCTCGCCTGTCCGGCGCACTGAGCGGTTTGAAGAAGACGCGGAGAGCGCGTCGTTCGATGCCGATGAGATCCTGAAAGCCGGAAGACCGATATCATCGGCGCGGTGGAAAGATCACTCGCGCTGGCGATGCTCGGTTCCGCGACCGGACGTAATGAACACCGCGGAGCAGCCGCTTCCGGAGCAATCGGCCGTATGCCACACGCCGGGCGGGTTGATCGCGAAGTCGCCATCTCGGAGCGTCGTGCGCTTTTCCTCACCGTCGATCTCTTGAATCAAGGTCATCTCGCCCTCGGTGCAGATCACGACCTCGTGTCCATTCGGATGCATCTCCCAGACGTCCCAGTTTTTGCTGAACTGATGCAGCGCAACGAGCCTTCCGCCATCGCCATCCGCGCCATGACGCTCGCCAAAGCCTTGGTACCAGGCCATGTCGCCGGTGAAGATCGGCTCCACCTCCGCGCCTCCATGAGGGTCGAGATAAACGGGTCGCTGCTTCAATGAATGGCTCATGGGGGGTCCTTTTCTGAGAGGCGCTCAGTCGAGACGCCGGATACGCGTGCGATGATAGAGCGCTTGTCGCCGAGTCTGAAAACGAGGGGGTCAAATCCATCGCGTTCGGCCCGCTTAGTGCTCTTGGGAGACGCTATGGTACGGTGTTGTCAATGGGAGGAGAAGGAAAACGACGACGCGGCCGGCCATCGGCGGAAGAGGGACCCGTCACAACAAGAGCCGATATTTTGGCGGGGGCCGGACGAATGATTCGCTCGGTGGGCTTCGATCGAATGTCCTTTCGCGCACTGGCAAAAGAGCTCGGAATCTCTTACGGAACGGTCCAAAACCACTTTCCCACCAAAGACGCTTTGTGGCGTGCTTTGGTCGACGAGCTCCTCTTGCCGGAGATCACGAATCGTCAGTCTCGCGAAAGCCCGCAACGCTGCTTCCATGAATGGCTTATGGGGTAGATCACTTGCTCTCCTCACGGCATCCTTCGTGATGGTGGATTGTTAGATCTCGTCCCACCTAATCTTCGCTATCCTAGTGAAGTGAAGTTCATCTGCGATGGCTGCAAAAGCAATACAATCGAACTCGATGACGAGACGATTGAGGGGCGCTCGATCCGAATCAAGTGCCGTGCTTGTGGACACGCGACGCTCGTTAAGGGGCCCGCGGCGGTTGCGACCGGTCCAGCGCTTCTTTGCATCTCAGAGAAAGACCCCCTCTTAGACCTCCACGCCGAGATGGCGGCACTTCGCGCTAGGAACGACCTTCCTGATGCAGTCCGAGACTTTGTCGACCGAGCGTTCGCAAGAAGGACGCGAGAAGAGGAATAGTCAGCCAGATATCCGAGATCGAAAGGTGACCGAGTGATGCTAGAGCGAGTTCGGTACCACCGCAGACTTGCATTCGTGTTCCTCTAGCGTCCTGAGTCTGTGATTTCCTCCAAATCATCGCCCCCGTAGCCCGTCATTGTCAGCGAGTCTTCGCTCTACGATTCTTTGGAAGAAATCGCAGACTCAGGACATTAGATCGCGACCGAATGCCGTTCGGGCTATGCAGAGAGCGAACCGCGTTTGGCGTTTAAACGTCGAGAACCGCCGAGGGAACGAGAAGTTTGCCCTCGAGGGCGCTTGCGGCGACGGTGAGCGGGCTGGCGAGGTAGACCTGGC
>JAHDCI010000048.1:0-27801 GCA_020629955.1 Myxococcota bacterium
AGATCATGAACGAGGGCTGGGCGAGTTATTGGCATTCGAAGCTGATGACCGAACGGATCTGCGACGGCACCGAGATTATCGACTACGCCGAGCGAAACGCCGGCGTCCTCTCCACGGCGGGTGGAAGGCTCAACCCCTACAAGCTCGGCGTCGAACTCTTTCGTCATGTTGAGGCGCGATGGAACCGCGGTCAGTTCGGACGCGAGTGGGAAGAGTGCAACGACTACCAAGAGCGACAGAACTGGGACCGCCGGACCGGCATGGGACCCAAGAAGATCTTCGACGTTCGAAAGCTCTATACCGACGTCACCTTCATCGACGAGTTCCTCACGCCGGATTTCGTCCGCGAGAACAAGATGTACGCGTTTGGCTACAACGCCCGGAATAGCCGCTTCGAGATCGAGACGCGCCAATTCCAAGAGGTAAAGTCGAAGCTTCTCTCGCAGCTGACCAACGCCGGGAACCCGATCATCACGGTTCTCGACGCGAATCTAGAGAACAAAGG
The DNA here is from genome assembly GCA_020629955.1 of Myxococcota bacterium. Lineage (GTDB taxonomy): Bacteria > Myxococcota_A > Polyangia > Polyangiales > Houyiibacteriaceae > JAHDCI01. The sequence continues at coordinate 506 of JAHDCI010000048.1, forward strand.
CGAGCTTCTCCTCGAGCACCAACATCTTGGCGTCGACCTGCGCCTCGACTGGGCCACGGAAGTACTGCGCGCCCTGCAGCGACTTTGGAAGCGGCCGGTAGCGATTCATACCGTCGTTGAAGAAAAGCCCACTCGACTTCGAATCGACGGCGACGACTTCACGCGGCGATCGATCTGATAAGCTCAGGGGCGTATGGAGTACCGCCCTACCCCCGAGCAAGACGCAGAGACCACTCGAGAAGCTTATGGCAAGGTTGTCGCGGTGATCATCGCGTGCGCGATTCTGACCGTTATCATCGGATACTTTATGTGGAAGAACGACCCCGAACGGACGGCCGCACCTTCTGGAAATCGGCGCGAGATCGCGGGACCGGCGGCGGGATGCCATCTGGAGATCGCTCTTCCTGGAGGAAGTGCGGATGTGCTCTCTCGTCCTCAGTTCGGCGATATGGTCCGCGGCTCATTGCCACACGGGACCCGTCTCGACGTTCGCAGCGTCCGCGTGGATTTCGTTGAAGTGGGCGGGGAACTCGCCGGATGGATCGAGCGCCGATACACCGCGGAGGTCTGCGAGTAAAACGCACTCGGCTCGACGGGCCCTGGATCACATCTCACCATAGGAGGATGAACGTTCGAGAGACCGTCCCCTCCGAGGCCCCATCCGATGCGCTCGAGGCATATCCCGCTGCTCTTTACTCAGCGGTACATGATGGCAATCCGGGAGACCGAGAGTTTTATCGCGCGCTCTGTCGCGGCACTGAAAAGGTGCTCGAGTTCGGGATCGGCGATGGCCGCATCGCGAGGGATATTGTCGGCGAGGTCGACAAATACGTCGGCGTTGATCTTCACGAGGGGTTGCTCGCCCGAGGACGGGCGGCACTCCCGAACGTCATCTTTCTTCATGCGGATATGACAAGTGTCGAGCTGCAAGAACGCTTCGATCGCGTCCTTCTGCCGTACAACGGGCTCTATTGCCTGCTCTCTGAGGAGTCGATGCTGGAGGCGCTCAGGAACGCATTCGCGCATCTGAAACCCGGCGGAAAATTCGCTTTCGACGTGTACGCCGCGGATCAGTTTCACGAGTACGCCGAGCAGGACGAGCTCGATGAGCATACGTTCGTGAAGAGCGTTGTCATCGAAGGAACCGAGTGGGTCGTTGGCGAACACTCCACCTGGGATCGAGCTTCGCAGCGAATCGATGCGCACTATTCGCATGAGGCTTCCACGGAACGCATCACCGCCGAGATCCAGCAGCGCTATCTCCTTCACGTCGAGCTTGAGCCGCTCCTGACGCGAGCCGGATTCCGAAATATTCGAATCGCGGGCGGATTTGCAGGGGAGCCTGCAGAGGACGACGCCAGAATGTGGGTGGTCGTGGCGGAGCGACCAGCGACTTCGTAGCCGCTACTTGTCGGAACCAGTCTTTTTGGCAAGTGGATGCGCGCGATCGTAAACGCTCATCAGACGGTCCACGCTGACGTGGGTGTAGCGCTGCGTTGTCGCGAGGCTTGCGTGGCCGAGAAGCTCTTGGATCGAACGAAGGTCCGCGCCGGCATCGAGTAAGTGAGTGGCGCAAGAGTGACGAAGCGCGTGCGGGTGCAGGTCCGTGCGGCCAATCTTCAGACCTTGCTTTCGAACCAGGTTCTGTACCTGCCGAACCGTGAGCGGCGTTCCATAGCGTCCTAGCAAGAGGGGGGCTGCGCTGCTGACCGAGGGCGCCCGCTTCTTGGTTCGGAGCTCTCCGCGAAGTTCGAGATAGCCTCGCAGAGCCTCTCGCGAAGGCTCCCCAAGCGGAACGATTCGTTCCTTGCGCCCTTTACCGAGAATGCGAAGGGAGCGCGGAAGTCCAGCGACATCCCCCAAGGTCAGCCCGGCCAATTCCGAAACGCGAAGGCCTCCTCCATAGAGAAGCTCCGCGATCAACTTATCGCGCGCCGCGAGCGCTTTTGCGCGAGGGGTGCTCGCGCGAGTCGGTGGTGGCTCGACAAGTGAAAATGCGTCTTCGACCGTGACGAACCGGGGAAGATCCTTTGCCTGCTTGGGACCGCGAAGCGCCGCCGCGGGATTGTCTTCGCGAATACCGCGGCGAACGAGGTAGCGATGAAAGGTCCGAAGCGAAGAGAGCTTACGTGCGATCGTGCTCGGCGCGTTTTTTCCAAAACACGAGCCGAGAAATGCCCTGAGCTCGAGGGTCCCATGGGAGCGAGCATCAAGCGTTGCGCCGCGCTCTTCGAGAAACGCGAGCAACTCCTCGAGGTCGCGGCGATAGGCTTTGACCGTATGAACGGACGCGCGACGTTCTGATTCGAGGACGCGAAGGAAGGACTCGATCTCGCGCGAAAAAGCGCTCACCGAGCGGCCTGTGCAACATGCCGAACGATGGCACCCGCGACATCCAGTTTCGTGATTCCTTCGATACCTTCGAGCCCCGGGGAGGAGTTGATCTCGAGCACGAGCGGCCCTTTCTTCCCGCGGAGAATGTCCACGCCCGCGACGTCGAGTCCGACCGCTCGCGCAGATCGAATCGCGACATCGCGCTCGACATCGGAGAGTTTGACGCGTTCGGCACGGCCACCACGATGAAGATTGGACCGGAAAGCACCGGCCGGGGCTCGACGAAGCATGGTCGCGACAACCTCTCCACCCACGACGATGCAGCGGACATCCGTTCCTTGGGCCTCTTTGATCAATCCTTGAACAAGAACCGTTGCCTGCAGGCTCCGGAAGGCCTCGATCACAGATTCGGCAGCACCGACCGTATCGCATAGAACAACGCCAACGCCCTGCGTTCCGCGCAGAACTTTGACCACGACGGGCGCACCGCCCACGGATTGCACCAGCGCCCGTGATTCGAGCCCCGAATGAGAGAACGCGGTCGGCGGAATCGCAATGCCTTCTCGCGCCAACACCTGAAGCGTTCGGAGTTTATCCCGGGACAGAAGAATTCCTTCCGAGCTGGCACAGGTATAGACGCCAGCCGCTTCGAAGTGCCCGACGATCGCGATGCCCGCTTGAGTTGCCGAGGCCGCGATCCGGGGAATCACCGCCGTCAGCTTGGGGACCGGAGCGCTCCCATAACCGAAACATCGAGTTCCCCGGGCGGTGAGCTGGATCCGAGCATGAATATAGTCGAGGAGATGCATCGTGTGGCCTGCCCGGTTACCGGCCTCGATCAGACGGCGCGTGGAGTAGATCTCCGCGCTCTGAGATAGAATTGCGATGCGCATCTCGGAGAGGGTAATCGCGCGTCGAGCCCTCCACCAAATTGTCGGAGATTTCGTCAAAATCTCGACGGCGCCGAAGACAGGAAGGACTTCGACGCCAAACGTCGCCTCCAAAGGACCCAAGCCATCCTTCTGATTTTTCGCTTATTTTCTGGCGGAGGATGAGTTGTTTCGTCGACTTTTTTTTCCTCCCCAGGTAGCATCGCGGTCTGAAATTCGTCTCTCGTGATCCTGGTCACGAAACCGATGTCTGTGCCCGATCGATGCCCCTCACCCGACTCACCGCCGAAACCCTCCGTGTCCTGCCTCGCAAGAGAATCAGTTATGCGATGGGGCGCCTCGCCGATGCGAACGTCCCCCAGGCGGTACTCGACCGAGCCATCGCAGCGTTCGTGAAGGCCTATGGAATCAACCTTTCCGAGGCGGTTATCCCCCCGGGTGGATTCTCAAGCTTCGACGACTTCTTCACGAGAAAGCTAAAGGAAGGTGCCCGTCCGATCGAGCCCGCGGAAGACATCATGGTGTCGCCCGCGGACGGCAAAGTTGAAGATTGCGGCGAAATCGACCTGCGCGGCGAACTGCGCATCAAGGGCAGGGTCTACCGCGTTGAAGAGCTGCTCGACGAAGCGGACGCCGAGGCCTACCGCGGCGGATATTTTGCAGTCGTTTATCTTTCCCCACGCGATTACCACCGGGTGCACGCCCCGGTGACGGGCGCTGTATCTCGGAGCCGGCATATCTCCGGAACGCTCTATCCGGTGAACAAGATTGGACTGGAGCATCGTCCGAGGCTCTTCGCCGAAAACGAGCGCGTAGCGATTACCCAGGAAACGAACACCGGGAAAATCGTCACGGTGATGGTCGGAGCGATCGGTGTGGGGCGCATCTCACTCGCGTTCGATGACGCGATCTGGACCAACTCCACGGGCAAGGAGCTCGGCGAACGAACGGAAGTGTTACGCGACTACGACGATGGCCCCTTGATTGTAAAGGGCGCCGAGCTGGGAACTTTCCATCTGGGTTCAACCGCCATCGTATTCGTACCGAAAGCGGCCAATCCGGCGCCGCTCATTCGGATGGGTGATACCGTGCGCCTCGGTCAGGCACTTTGCCGACTGGGAGCTGAGTGATGGCCACAAAACGCCGCGGCTTGCGAGTACCCGTGGACGATGTTCCGCGTCATCGCAGCACCCCCCCGGAGCCCAGCGCCCCGGAGGAGAGCATTCAGATCGCGCCGGATTTTGCGGCGGAAGTTGCGGCCGCGGAGACCGCATCGAAATCGAACACATCTCCTCCTCCCGCGCCGGCGCCGACACCGACGCCATCGGTCTTGCCGCCAGCGAATGTTTTGGCTGCCGCCGGCGTTGCGCCCCCGGCGCCTGCGCCAATCCCTTCCACGCCGCCGCCTTCCCCCAGCGAGATTCCGCCAACCCCAACGCCCGTGGGCGCCCGCGTCTCGCCAACGATTCCCCCGGCCCCAACGCCGACCCCGTCCACCCTCCCGGATTCCACCGAAGCAAGCCTCGCTTCGATCGAAGTCGATCTCTCAAGCACCGAGACACCCCTCGAAGGGCCTTCAGACCAAGAGCACGTCCTCCCTGCGGCACACGTTGCTCTGCAAGCGAGTGTTAGCGGAAGCGAAGCGTTCTCGTCGGACGAAACGGAACCCGCGAAGACCTTGATGAACGGCGAACTGCCGGACGTTGGTTCGCTGAGCGAAGAGACAACCGACCCTGGCTCTTCCATGGATGAGATTCAGGCACGGGAGGCCGATGCGTCAGCATCTCCGAGCCTTGCTCCTCCGCCCGTCGCGCCTGCAGCGCCACCGGCACCAGTCGTGTCCGCCGACGCCACTCCGCCTAGCGGGTCCGTCTCTTTGGATGGGGCTGCGATCTCCACAAAAACGCCCGGACGCGCCGCAGCGACGACCGTTCAGTCGCCGGTCCGCAAACGTGCAGAGGAACGCGCCAGCCAGATCCCGCCAGCGATCGACAGCGACGCTGCAGACGAGCCGATCTCGGTCGCCGAAGAGCCCGCGCTCGCTTCTGCAGAGACCCCGATCAGTACGGAACATCGGTTGAAGTCCCCGTCGGAACTACGCCCGCTCGCAGTGGATGACGACGAAGAGGACGAAGAGGATGAAGCGATGGCCGGGCCCGTCGTGGTCGTTCGCGGAACCGTTCGCGTATCCGTCGGCCAGGAACGAACCCCAGAGCCGGAGACGACGACCACTCCAGGGCACCAGTTCGCACCTCAGGCGGACCCCGTTCTCGCCCAGGAAGAGTCGACCGAGCAAGAATCGACCGAACAAGAATCGACCGAGCAGGAATCCTTCGACGCTCCATCCCCCGCCACCGACTCACCGGCCGCCGAGCTAGCTTCGGACGAAACCTCAGCCGCATCCACCCAGGCCAGCGACGAGCTCTCCACGACGTTGGAGGACGACGCCGAAGAACTTGAGATGGAGGACCTCGCGACGGATAGCGATGACCTCGAGCTTGAGCTCGAAGAGGACGAAGAGGCGGACGAAGATGAAGGCCGAGGTTCCGCTGCGCCTCCGCCGCCCCCCGAAGTCAAAGCGCCACCCCCACCCGCGGCGAGTATCCCGCCACGCCGCAAGCGCTGGTTCGATAGCTTCTTTGATGATGACTACCTCCGGACGGTGCCACTCCCGCTCGACAAGGACATCATCCGCGAGGTCGACTTCATTGAGCAGTCTCTGAAACTACCCAAAGGAGCGACAATTCTCGACGTGGGATGCGGGCTGGGTCGACACGCGATTGAGCTGACGGCACGCGGCTATTTGGTGGTCGGCCTCGACCTCTCTCTGCCAATGCTCAGCCGTGCGGCAGACGCCGCGCAACAACGGGATATGAAGATCAACTTCCTGCACGCAGACATGCGGGAGATGACATTCGATGGCGCCTTTGACGCGGTTATCTCTTGGGGCACAAGCTTCGGCTACTTTGAAGAAGATACGAATCGCGAAGTTGCGGGACGAATCTGGAGAGCGCTCAAGCCTGGTGGCCGGCTGCTTCTCGATGTCGTGAACCGAGACTACGCGATCGCCGACCAACCAAAGTCTGGATGGTTTCAGGGAATTGGCTGCGTCTGCATGGAGGAATCGCGATTCAATCCGATCACCAGCCGTCTTCATGTGAAACGGACTGTCATGCTCGACGATGGCGTGCAGCGAGACACCGCTTACTCGATGCGTCTTTACTCGCTTCATGAGCTCGGCAAGATGCTTCACACCCTCGGTTTCCGCGTCGGAGAAGTCAGCGGCTCGCTGGCAACCAAAGGCGTCTTCTTCGCCTCGCACGCACCACGGATGACGATCCTGGCCGAGCGCCGCGCGATGCCGCGAACCAGCGCAATGCCGCCAAGCGAACCTCCGCCATCACGAGAGATACCGCTGCCCTCCGGCTCGACGTCCCTCCCCTCCGGGTCGACTTCCCTCCCCTCCGGCTCTACGTCGCTGCCCTCGGGCTCCACCCCGCTTCCGCAGGACGATGAAGCGAGCGAATAGCGAATATGCGCTGTCCATACTGCGACAACCTCGACAATAAAGTAATCGACTCCCGACTTTCCCAAGGCGGAGATGCGATACGGCGACGTCGCCGATGCGATCGATGTGATCGGCGTTATACGACGTATGAACGAATCGAGGTCTCCCTCCCGCTGGTCGTGAAGAAGAACGGTCGCCGTGAGCCTTTCGATCGAGAGAAAATCTTGGCCGGGCTACAGCGCTCCTGCGTGAAGCGAGACATCTCCGGTGAAGCACTGGACCGCTTGGTATCGGCCGTTCAACGCTCTGTGGTCGAGACGGGCGAAAGTGAAGTCCCCTCGACTTTGGTTGGGACGATCGTTCTTCGTCAGCTCGCGCAGCTCGACGCCGTTGCCTACGTGCGGTTTGCGAGCGTGTACCGAGAGTTCCAGGACGTTCAGGAGTTTGTCGAAGAGCTACGAAGGCTCGAAGAGAGTGACGATGACGAGCTCTCCGGCATGTCGATTCGAAACGACGAGCCCGCTTGAACGACTCGCGCGGAGCGACAGCAACTGCAATGCGCGAGACCGACGAGCGCTGGATGGGGCTCGCACTCGAACGCGCACGCGGAGGAGAACCGAGTCCAAACCCCCACGTTGGCGCCGTCCTGCTCGATTCACGCGGTGATCTGCTGAGCACCGGGTTTCACGCATTCGCTGGGGCCGCGCATGCGGAGGTCGACGCGCTCCGCAATGCGACACGGGAAACCGCTGGCGGTACGCTCTACGTAACGATGGAGCCATGCAATCATCATGGCCGCACCGGACCCTGCACAGAGGCGATCGTCAACGCTGGGATCGGGCGGGTCGTGATCGGTGCACGCGATCCTCATCCCCACGTTCCAGGAGCAATCGAAAAACTCCGGACCGCGGGCGTAGAAGTTGCTGTTGGCATTCTTGAGACGGAGTGCGCCGAGCTCATCGAAGACTTCGCCAAGCATATCTCCACCGGACTTCCCTTTGTCGCGCTGAAGATGGCGACCACGCTCGATGGGAAAGTCGCAACTCGCTCCGGCCACAGTCAGTGGATCACAGGCCCGGAGGCTCGCAAACGAGTACACAAAATGCGCGCACGCGCGGACGCGATTTTGGTGGGCGTCGGCACTCTACTCGCAGACAACCCGAGCTTAAACGTTCGGTATGGCATTGTCGGCAGCGACCCTCGCCCAATCATTCTCGATTCTTGTCTACGAAGCGATCCGGAAGCGACCATCATCGAGCGCGCGACCATCTACCATACCGGCGCTGCGCCCGAGGAACGAAAGTCGAAGCTGCTCGATGCGGGTGCATGGCTGGTCGAGGTACGTGCTCGAAACGGCCGAGTGTGCATTCAAGCATGTCTTGAGCACCTAGGCGCGAACGACGTCGTACGACTCATGGTCGAGGGTGGGAGCGGCGTTGGCTCCTCCTTCCTCGCGGAAGGATTCGTCGACGAACTCTCGCTCTTTATCGCGCCAAAGGTCGTGGGCGATCGCGACGCTCCCGGCTTCGTGGAAGGTCTTCAGCCGCTCGAAATGGGAGACGCGCTTGGCTTCAAGATACGAGCGCTCGAGCACGTCGGCGACGACATCTTACTCCGAATGAAACCTGGGCACTCTGACGGGACTGCGAGCCAGTAGTTTCTAGGCGGACTCAGCGGCGGGCGCGCACTGTTCGATAATTTCACGCCGGAGCGTGCGGATCTCATTCAAAACCAAGCTGCGGCGGCCAGCCGGGATAAAATCTTCAACGAGCTCAACGCCGATCTCCAAGTCGCGCCGAATCTCGTAGGTGCGGTTGGACGTAAGTGCCGCGATCGCGGTGATCACCGCTCGAAAAAGCGCCTGTTGGGCGCGGTCGCCCTCGTGCACTCCGACGTAGTAGTCGTAGTTTCCAGCGATGGTGGCGAAGCGGCGCCGAGCCCAGCCGGGCGGGATTTCGGCATGCTGTGTAACGACTGAGACGAGCGCGAGACAGCCATGCTGCGCACGCACGCGGTGAACCATCGCCTCCATCTCGTCGACGAGCTCATGCGTGATGGGTGCATTTCCCCAAACGACAAAAATTACCGGCCCACAAGAAGCGTATCCGACTCCGGACCGGATGTGTTTCTCGCACAGGATAGCCAGCTCGCCCATCTCCCCAAGATTAGTGAAACCCCTGATCAATTGCGAACGGAATCTACCGCATTCGGGTTAGCTCGAAGGCTCCCCCCATCCATCACGGCGAGATACTCGAAGTTTCCACAAACTCCCAAGATACCAAATTCATTTACTTATTTAGCCGAAACGCACTTCAAAGCACTTCGAATCGAGCCGACTGAACAGTGTGCGATTCTTTTCGAAAACCAAATACGGGCATCACCCACATCGAGCGATGGAGTCGCTACTCAACGGTCACTTTTGCCCAGTCTCGTTTGCCAGCGCGGATCACATAAGTACCGGCTTTGAGCTTGATATCGAGCGACCCGACCTTCTCACCATCCACCTTCACGGCGCCTCCGGTGACGCGCCTCTTCCCTTCACTCGTGCTTTTCACGAGTCCCGCCATCGCGAGAAGCTTGGGGACCCAGAGACCGCCCTCCTCTGCACTGAGGGTGACTTCCGGCATATCGTCGGGGACCTCGCCACGGGAGAACTGCGCACTCCAGCGAGCTTCGGCATCCTCCGCATCTCGAGCGGAGTGGTAGCGAGAGACAATCTCCTTCGCGAGGGCCATCTTTGCGTCTCGGGGATTCATCCCGCCACCTTCGCAGCGCTCACGGAGCGCTTTGATCTCCGCTTCGCTCTTCTCGCTGAGCAGCTCGTAGTAGCGCCACATGACTCCGTCCGAGATGCTCATCATTTTGCCGAGTTGATCGAGCGGTGCCTCGCTGACCCCGACGTAGTTGTCGAGCGACTTGCTCATTTTGTCCCCCACAACTTTGCCATCCTCGAACCGAGCGTTGAGCCCTTCAAGAATTGGCGTCGTCATCACGAGCTGCGGACGCTGGCCGTACTCACGCATAAGGTCGCGCCCCACGAGAAGGTTAAAGAGCTGATCGGTACCCCCGAGCTCGATATCGCACTCCAGCGCGACCGAATCGTACGCTTGCGCGAGCGGATAGAGAAGCTCGTGAATCGAAATGCTCGCATGCTCGTTCCAGCGCTTCTTAAAATCGTCTCGCTCCATCATGCGCGCGAGCCGGTATTTTCCCGCGAGCCGAATGACGTCATCAAACGCCATCTTCGCGAGCCACTCGGAGTTGTAGACCAAGCGAGTGCGGTCTTTGTCGAGAATCTTGAATGCCTGTTCGGCATAGGTCTGGGCGCCTTCCTGAATCTCCTCTTTGGTCGGGACGTGGCGAGTCGCGCTCCGCCCTGTGGGGTCGCCAATCTGCGCTGTGAAATCGCCGACGACAAAGATGACTTCGTGACCGAGCTCTTGAAAGTGCCGCATCTTCTGCATGAGAACGGTGTGTCCAAGATGGAGATCGGGGCGCGTGGGATCAAAGCCCGCTTTGACCTTCAGGGGCTTCCCCGTCTTCAGGCGTGCTTCAAGCTCTGAAAGTACGTGCAGGTCGACCGCGCCGCGGGTTAGAAGGGCAAGTTGCTCATCTACGCTCGTCATGCGGATGAGGTACCCCGAAAAGACCGCAATGGCGAGCGAATAGCGTGCCTACTTCGCCCCCGGCTTGGCCCGCTTCAAGAGCCCCCTGAGGGTCGCGAGCGCGCCGGCTTTGGGCTCCTCTGCTGCGACGGCCTCGAGTGCCTTCGAGAGCGACTCGAAAAGGAGTAGCCCTTTCGACTGAGCTTCGATCAAGACCTTCCACTCTGCGCGAACGCCCGAGAATGCGCAGCGCGCGCCGCCGACGGTCGCGGCCGCATCGAGTTCAGCGATGGTTGCGGCCATGCTCTCAGAACCGAGCGGCAAGCCCGAGATATCGAGCACCACGGCGGGGATCTCGCTGCGGAAGATCTCCTTTCCCCACGCTTCGAGACGCTCCTGCACAAGATCGACGGGGAGAGGTCCAGCAAGGGTATAGACTCGCACCTCCCCAACTTGCAGCACCGGGAGGTGAGCGCCAAAGGCACTCATGAGCCTGGATGATTCGGCTTCGCGAAGACCTCGCGCATAGCCCTCGGCGAGCGATGCGGAAAGCGTTTCGACGTACTCCAACGGGATGGGTTTTACGATTTCGCCGATGGCGCGGCAAAGTTCATTCACAATCGCCGCAGCGGTGGTCGGACTAGCGCCGAGAAGCGCGGCCCGGCGACCGAGAAGGTTCGTCATCGCCACACATTCGTGGTGCTCGAGACTGGTCTCATCAAGTGCGCTCTCCATTGTCAGCGCAAAAATCAGAGCGTGCGCCGTTGGCCTCGCTTCATCGCGAAGGTCCGCGCGAACGAGGCGGCGGTCGGCAGCGAACGGGACTTTCTTGCAGAGTCGCTCTTCAAAGATGGCGAGCGCATACTCCGCATCCGCCTCAGCCGCGGCTCCTTCGTGTTCGCTTTCCTGCTCTTCCGACACGCCCGCGTTATACCCCAACTCACGAGCGAACACCGCGTTTTGGGCACGGATCGGCGGCACAGGAAAATCCGACATTCGCCGAGGGGCGCAACCTCTCTTCGCGTTGTAGCCTTCGCGAAGCATGACGATCATCGTTCAGAAGTACGGCGGAAGCTCCGTCGCCGACGTCAACAAAATCAAAGGCGTCGCGAAGAAAATCGCGAAGACTCGAGACAGCGGGGCGGATGTTGTCGCGGTCGTCAGCGCGATGGGAAAGACCACCGATCAGCTGCTCTCACTCGCCAAAGATGTCGTGAGCGAACCTCCTCGACGAGAGCTCGATATGCTCCTTTCCACCGGGGAACGAATCACGATGGCGTTGCTCTCGATGGCGGTGCAGGAGCTAGGCTACGACGCGATTTCATTCACCGGATCGCAGAGCGGCATTATCACGAACGACCGCCACTTCGACGCGAAGATCATCGACGTGCGACCGCACCGAATCGAAGACGAGCTCTCGCGCGGCCGCGTCGTGATCATCGCGGGGTATCAGGGTATGAGCTACAAGCGAGAGATCACAACGCTCGGTCGTGGGGGGAGCGATACGACCGCGATCGCAATGGCCGCGGCCCTCGGGGCGAAACGCGCGGAAATCTACTCAGACGTCGATGGTGTGTATTCCTCGGATCCGCGGATCGTCGAAGAGGCAGAACATCTCCCGGAACTCAGCTACGACGAGATGCTCACAATGTCTGCTTCGGGTGCGAAGGTTCTCCACTCCAAAGCCGTCGAGTTTGCCATCGAACGGGGCATCGCCATCCATGCACTCAGCACGTTCGGCGAATCGGGACGGCATACCCGAATCCACGGAGGCGCGACTCCTCGGGAGGTGACTGCAGTCGTCGGCCGCAAGGGATTGGTTTCCGCGCGCTTCGATACGCCACAGAGCGCGCTTCTCGCGCTGGCGGAGCAGAACGCGCATATCGCATCGGTGGGAAGCGGCGGATTGCTCCTCGATCCAAACCGAAGCGAACATTGGAGCCGGACACAAGAGTGGCTCAATCGTGAGAGTGCGCCGAAGGCGGTCGGGACCGTAACGATCGTAGGAAGAAGGTCCGATCTCGTGAGCGCCTGCCTCAAAGCGGCTGGAGATATCGATGTCCTGGCGATCGACAGCCAAGGCACCGGGGTACAGCTGACGGTGAACGAAAGCGACGTCGATGAGCTTACGCGCCGCGCGCACTCCGCCTTGATCGGAGCCGGCGCATGAGCACCACCATCCTCGTCGTCGACGACGAAAAGAATATTCGGCGCTCGCTACGGATGGTGCTCGACGGCGAAGGTTTCGACGTCCTGACGGCCGAGAGCGCAGAAGAGGGACTTGAGGTCGCACGGGAAGAACTGCCGGACCTCGTCCTCATGGACATTCGTCTTCCGCAGATGAGCGGCATCGAGGCGATGGAAGTGCTTCTGAAAGAGAGGCCTGGGCTCCCCATCATCGTTATCAGTGGGCACGCTTCGGTCAGTGAAGCGGTCGCCGCCGTACAAAAAGGCGCCGTCGACTTCTTCGAAAAACCTCTCGATCGAGAACGAGTATTGATCAGCGTTCGCAACGCGCTGAAACGCGGCGCGCTCGAACAAGAGCTCGCGCACCTTCGAGAAGAATCCGACCGGCGGTACGAAATGATCGGGGATAGCCCCGTGATGAAAGATCTTTTCTCGAAGATCGAAAAGGTTGCACCGACTTCCGGTCGGGTCCTAATCACCGGTGAGAGCGGAACTGGCAAAGAGCTCATCGCACGCGCGATTCACAAGCTCTCGCTGCGAAATCAGAAGCCGTTCATCAAAGTCAACTGCGCCGCAATTCCTGCCGAGCTCATCGAAAGCGAACTCTTTGGACATGAGCGAGGCTCCTTTACGGGGGCGCACGCTCAACGAAAAGGATTCTTTGAGCAGGCGGATGGCGGCACTCTCTTCCTGGACGAGATCGGCGATATGAGTCTCTCCGCGCAGGCGAAGGTCCTGCGCGCGCTCCAAAACGGCGAGGTTTCTCGCGTCGGTTCCGGCAAGGTCATCTCCGTCGACGTTCGGGTCTTGGCCGCCACCAATAAGGACCTTGAGCAAGAGGTTCAAAATGGCACCTTTCGGGAAGATCTATTCTTCCGGCTCAACGTCGTACCGATTCAAAGTCCTCGGCTTGAAGCGCGGCGAGAGGATATCCCCCAGCTTGTGCGTAGCTTTCTCGAGGAGATCGGCCGCGACTTCGGGGGAACGAAAGCGATCGACGCGGATGCCCTCGACGGCCTAACGCGCCGGGCGTGGCCAGGAAATGTGCGCGAGCTTCGAAACGTCGTCGAGCGTATGAACATCTTGAGTGGCCCGCGGATCACCCTGAGCGACTTACCGGATGCTCCCACCCAAAAGGCGCATCCTGGCGGCCCCGACCTTCCCGCCACGCTTATCGACGGACGCCCAATGACTCTCCGCGAGTACCGAGAATCCGCCGAGCGCGCGTATATTCTCGCATCGCTCGAGGAGCATGGCTGGGTGATTGCACGCGCCGCCGAGAAACTCGGGCTCGAAAGAACCAACCTGCACAAGAAGCTCAAGAGTCACGGTATCGAACGACCCGAGTGAGAAGAAATCATTCTCGATACGTGCAGCTCAGTGAGTCTGCACGCGTCAATCGAGCGATTCGCGGGTCGAGCGGAAAACGTCGATGCGCCGCAAAAAGAGTTGTCATTTTCAAGATCGATGACGCCGATGGAGATCGGGGAAGTTGCTCCGCCGAGCCGTTCGCGACCGCAGGGTTCCGAAGCGGTGTCCCTCTCTTGCACGTTTTTTGACCGCGAGCCCAGCGATGTGGAGTGTCGTGGGCATGAAGTCGATCCGCTCACGCATCCGGCCCAAGGCGCCTCGAGGAGAACGCTCGGAACTCGTTGGTACGATCCTCGAAGGCAAGTACCTCGTCGGGGACCGCATCGGAACTGGCGGCACTGGAATCGTCTTTTCTGCGATTCGGCTCGCGGACGATGCGGAGGTGGTCATCAAGACACTCCGCACTCGCTTTGCGGAGAGCGGAGATCTCTGCCGTCGATTGCGACGTGAGGGAGAAGTCGCTCGACGCGTTCATCACCCCGCGATTGTACGAGTCTTCGACGAGGGCATGCTTCACGACGGTTCTCCGTTCATCGTGATGGAACGCATCGAGGGCGAAGGGCTAAACCAGATTCTTCGGCGTGAGGGAACGCTCGAAATCGACGAAGCCCTGCTGTTGGTACGCCGGGTGTGTGATGTACTTCATCACGCCCACGCCAAAGGCTACGTGCACCGGGATGTGAAGCCGGAGCACATCATTCTCTCCGCGGGTCCACAGGGCCTTGAGTTCCGACTTCTCGATTTCGGTGTCTGCGCGGCGGATAGCGCGCCCCACGATGAGCGCGAACGCGAGCGTGGACGCGTTTACGGAACTCCCAACTATGTTTCCCCGGAACAGGCCAGCGGCGATCCAGATGTCGATGGCCGGGCAGATGTTTTCGGCCTCGGCGTGTGTCTCTTCGAGATGCTTCTTGCACGGGTTCCCTTTTCAGGGCGTGACGTGACCCAGCTTCTTCGAAGAATTATTCGGGAGGACGCACCACGCGCGGGACTTCTCGATTTCAGAATCTCTCGAGAGGTCGACGCTCTTATCGCCAAGATGATCGCACGCGTTCCGGAAGAACGATTCGCGAGTGCTCGCGCGGTCTCACGCGCAGTTGCCTCACTCGAGTTGGTGGACGCTTCTACAGAGACTCGCCTCCTCAACAAGCTCCGTTCGGTTGCCGCGGAATCCGAGGACGAGACGGTAGAGGCGCTCGACGGCGCCGCGCTCCTCGCCGCAGCGTTCGGCTAGAACCCCATGGCAGATCGCTTCGCGGTCTCAACCTTTTCTCGAGTCTTCGACGTCGAGCCGCATCGCGATCTCATCACGATCGACGAGCTCTCGCGCGGTCTGACCCGCTTCATTCTAAAAGAGGATCTCGCCCGGTCGGTCGAGCGAGATGTGATGCGCGTCGAGCAAGCTTGGGAAGCGTACGAATCTGGCAAGCGCTTAGGCGGGCGCCGCTGGGGCGTTTTGATCCGTGGCGAGAAACGCGCTGGCAAAGAAGGCGCGCGACAGGCCTACGAGAAGATGCTCAAAAACGCGAAGGGGCGAGCGAAAACGGACCTTCGCTTGTGGTCGCCGACCCTCTACGAAGAAGGCGCGCGGAGAGATTCCGAGAACGTCATCCACGTCAGCTGTATCGTGCTCGACTTCGATGAGGGAGCGAGCATCGAAGACGCGCATCGCTGGTTCGCGCCCTGGCGTCATATCCTGCATACGACCTGGTCCCATCAGCCGAGTGCTCCCAAGTTCAGGCTCGCCCTTCCCCTCGCGAGCCCGGTGCCCGCAAATGATTTCCGGGTGCTTTGGGAATGGGCCGCCAAGCGCGCGGAACATCGACTCGACGAGTCTCTGAAATCTCCTGGAAGCACCTACGCGCTGCCTGCAGTCGCAGATCGAGGACGCCCACGCTACGCCGCGGATATCCCGGGCCCACTTCTTGACGCACAGAAGGCTTGTGGCGTCAGCGCCGCATCGCCCGCGCCGAGTGAAGTCCGCGGAGAGCCAACCCTCTTTCGAAAAACCGCCGACCCGAAAGTACACTTCTCAAGCGAATCCATCGTAGGGCACATCCCCAGCGACGATGCCTTCGACCTCTTTTCAAGCCCCGCGGACATTGAAGACGAGTTCGACCTTTTCTAGGTACGGGAACGGTCCTGACGTGAAGCCGGGAAAATCGATATGCGTTTGTGAGATCCGATTGCCCCGCGAGTAACTGGGCGCTCGCACAGGTGCATCACATCCCGAAGCGCGGTTCGCTTCCGGCAAGGACCCGCGCAACATCGCGGCGCATTTTCCAGTTCCCAAACCGAGCGGCGAGTTCGTCCCCTCGCGGCAACACGACGCGAAGCACTTCTCGGCTGCGTACATTCGCGCGGAGCAAATGAATCAGGTGGCGCCAACGCCGATTCGGAATGCCTAAGTCTTCCGCGATTTCTCGGCCATTAAACGTGTGCGCGAGGCCATCCTGCAGGCGCTCCAGAATGGGAATCATTGCTTTCTGAAAACCGGTCGCGCTGTAGTGAGGGACCTTTCGAAGCGCCTGCATGAGATCGATCGAATCCATGTCCGGTCCTGGCTGAGCGGAGCCCATGAGCATCGCCACCTTGCGAGCCCCCTCCTCGGTCTCAATCCAATCGAGCAACTCGGAATCCACGCCGAGGATCATCCCGCAGTAGCGCCACAAGTGAAGAATCGATTCGGCTTCCTCCGCGGAGAGCCAAAATCCCATCGTGCGGACACCCTCGATGACCAACGCGGAAAACTCCATGATGGTCCCAAGCATATCGCCTTGGTTGATCGGCGCGCCGTGCAGGTCCGCGCGCCAACCCCCGCGAGCCACGATATCGCGCCGCACCATGGAGTGCATGAGACGAACTTTGGCCGCGATCTGAAAGCCATCGCCTCGTCGCTCGAGCCCGTTCGTCTGGCAGACTTCGACAAGAAACCGTCCGGTCTCTGCGAGGCGCCGCGGCGCGCTGCGGGTTAACCCTCCCGTGAACGCAAGGGGCTTGACGGCGGCGGAAGAGTGGTAGCCGTTGACCAACGACCACGCACCGAGAACCGCCATCATATTGCTGCCAAGACGTTGCTGAGTCCGCTCAGCAAGTCTTAGCTTTGATGGGTCAAGCCATGCAGGCCGCGCCTCGATCGCATCCAAAAAGCGAAGAGCGGCATCTGGCAAGCCGGTTCGGGGCGCGTCGGGATTTTCGATGGCTGCGCTGACGAGAGGAAAGAGCCGCGGATTCTGACGCAGAGCTTCTGCTAGCGCATCGCCCACAGGGTCCATCTGAGAGAGAGCGTGGCCATAACGGTCCGCCATGGTGCCGAACTCTCGACGCAGCTTCGAGAGCCGCCGGAGACGCTGGGGATACGCAGAGCGCTCCTCGTCCGAGGGTTTCGACGCGTTAACCTCCGCAGTGGCTGGCATGAATACAACTTCGTGCCGAAAAGCTCTGCCCGCAATGATTGGACGAGAGCTTTCTCGCTCGGGCTCCCCTAGCCCGGATCCGTCACCAGGAACGTGATGATCGTGCAAGATTTTGCGTTCGTAAGGGAAATTGTCTGAGCGACCGATACAGTCCGTATAAGAGCGAAGAGAACTTTCCTTACGATTGTGAAGGATTGTGCGAGGGCGCGAATCCTGGTGACGGATCCGGGCTAGGAGTCAGTCCCGGAAGTTCTTGTAGGCCAACGGAAGTTCAAAATCGGACTCTTTCAGCATCGCAATCACCTCCTGAAGGAAGTCGCGCTTTTTTCCGCTCACCCGGACGGTATCGCCTTGGATCGAGGCCTGCACCTTGAGCTTGGAATCCTTCACGATCTTCACAATCTTCTTCGCGCGATCTTGGTCGATGCCTTCCTTCAGCTTGATCAGCTGACGGTGCATCTGTCCGCCGGCAGGCTGCGGCTCCTGGGGATCGAGAGACTTCAGCGAAACCTTACGGCGAATCATCTTGGATTCGAGTACATCGCGTGCAGCATCCAGGCGCCCTTCGCTATTGCTGCGAAGCACCACACCTTCCTCGTTCAATTCCACGGTCGATTCCGTGCCCTTGAAGTCGTATCGCTGCTTGAGTTCCTTCGCGGTCTGCTGGACCGCGTTCTGGACCTCATGTCGATTTAGTTCACACACAACATCGAAACTTGGCATTCGGAGAGGCTTTCCTCCGGACCCGGAAGAGTCAAGGCGACGACTACGCGGAATCGCTCTCGAGAAAGAGCTCCGAGAAGCGCTCGGCGAGCATCAGGGTCGGGATGTGAATATTCGAACTCGGAATCGTCGGGAAGAGACTGGCATCGGCAACGTAAAGGCCATCGACGTCGAAGACCCTCCCGCGCGGGTCGCAACCCGCGACCTTGCGGTCAGTGCCCATCGGAATCGTACAGCTCGGATGGTAGCCGCTCCCGGTATGGCGAGGGAGCCACTTTCGAATCGCGGCTTTGTTTCGGAACGCATTCGGTCGCGGCAAAAAGATGGTCGCGAGCGCCCGAATATGCGGCGTATCGGCAAGCTCGCGAATCAACTCGAGGCCCTCGATTGCGACGTCGGCATCTCTGGAATCTTCAACAAGACGGGAACGAATGACGGGCTTTTCGAAGGGATCTTTCGAGCGGTACCGAATCGAACCTTCCCCTTTCATTTTGCCAACGCCCACCATCATCGTCACAAAGGGAACGTTGAGGCCGGGCGCAAGGGGTACGAAGGAACCCGCTTGGAGTTGAAGGTCCGCATCCTCACCACCCGCAGCAGAGCGGGTTCGGATGACGGTCTGAATCAACGGATCTTTCCACGGATGCACCCACCCCTTACTCCGCGGTCGCAAAAAGATGGCGCAGCCTGGATGGTCGAGCAGGCGAGCTCCAACGTTTTCGTTCTCCACGACTCGCTTCACGCCAAGTCGCCGGAGCTCAGCGGCCGGGCCGATACCACTTCGAAGAAGGATCCCCGGCGAATGGATGGCTCCCGCGCAGACAATCACCTGCTTCGCGTAGATCCGTTCTCGCTTGGAGTGGCGTATGACTTCGACGCCTCGGACGCGGCCGTTCTCAATCAGCACGCGATCGACGTGCGTCGATCCCAGGATGCGAAGATTCGCGCGCTCTCGAACCTCTGAACGTAAGAATGCTTGCGCTGCATTGATCCGCTGGCCCTCGATTTTGTTCATCGCATGCGGGCCGACGCCGAGCGCCCCAGGACGATTGGTATCCGGGCAATAGGGAAAACCGAGATGTTCCGCCGCCGCTACGAACGCGGTCTGCCAGGGCGTCCATTCTTCGCGCGGATGCCGTCGAAGCGGAAGCGGTCCACTGCCCCCGTGGTAATCCTCCTCGGGATAGTCGAGGTCGTTTTCCAGTCGGTTAAACGATGGCAAACACGCCTCGAACGACCACTCTGCGAGGCCCCATTCATCATAATCGTAGGGCTGCCCGCGAAGCGCGATGCAGGTATTCACCGCCGAGGAACCGCCCACCGTCCGCCCGCGCGGCAGCGGCGAGTTGAACTGACCGCGAGTGGGTCCGTGGCGCAATCCCCAGTCATGCGCCGTCATCGAGTTCTGTTTGCCGTTCCGCAGGTCTGCCGGCCAAAGGTCCGAATAGTTCGGCCCAGATTCGAGCAGAAGGACTCGAAGATTGCCTCGTTCGCTCAACCGGGAAGCGACAACGGAGCCCGCTGCGCCTGCACCAAGAACGACGATATCCGCGTCGAAATCGTTCACTATGCTCTAGGAAACTCGATGCTCATTCAAAAGTCGAGCGATATCGATGGGAACGCGATGCGCGTTTTGGCGAGCGATGTGGACGTTCGCTCAGCCGAGAAGTTTCTCGATGACGCGATCGAGCTCGTCGTAGCTGGTGAACGCAATCTGAAGCGTGCCGCGCCCCTTCGCGCGTTCATCTACGCTAACGCTCGCCCCCATCGCATGGGTCAGGCGTCGCTCCAGATCGAGCACGTTGGCGCTCTTCTGTTTGGCTTTCGCAGCTCCGATCGGAGCTCCCGTTTTGGCACCACGTGCCTGCCGCTCTACCTCGCGTACGCTGAGCTTCTTATCGCGGGCGGCCCGAGCAAGACGCATCATCACGCTAGGATCGGGCGCCTGGAGTAGCGCGCGACCGTGCCCTTCGCTGAGTTCGCCACGTTCGATAAAACTGAGAATCTCCTCGGGAAGACGAAGCAGACGGAGGGCGTTCGAAACGCTCGATCGATCTTTGCCCACGCGCTGTGCCACGCGATCTTGCGTATACCCGTAGTCGTCGACGAGTCGCTTGTAGGCACGCGCCGTTTCAAGCGGGTTTAGATCTTGGCGCTGGAGGTTCTCGACAAGCGCCGCTTCAAAAGCGCGGGCATCGTTCAGGTCGAGGACACAAATCGGAACCTCGAGCACGCCGGCTCGCTGCGCCGCACGCCAGCGACGTTCACCGGCGATGATCTCGAATTCACCTTCCGGCCGGTTTCGGACCACGATCGGCACCAGCACGCCTTGCTCCGCGATCGAGTTCGAGAGCTCGGTAAGGGCTACCTCATCAAAGTGCGTGCGCGGCTGCTTCTTGTTCGGATGCAGCTCCTCAACCCGCGCTTTGGTCGGAACGCTGGATTTCGCAACAGGCGCCGGCGCGGCCGGAAGGAGCCCATCGAGCCCGCGACCGAGTCGTTTCTTTTTTCCTGCCATCAGGCCGCATCCGGGAAGTCGTCGAGAAGTTCCCGAGCGAGCTTGAGATAACCATACGCGCCGCGGCTGGCGGCATCGTAGAGAAGTACCGGCTTCCCGTGGGACGGCGCCTCCGCAAGACGCACGTTGCGAGGGATGACCGCTTCGAAGACCCGGAAATGCTCACGAACCTCTGCAGCGACTTCGGCCGCGAGATTGTTCCGAGCGTCGAACATCGTCAGAACAACGCCATGCACCGAGAGGTCGGGATTGAGTGAGGCGCGGACACGTTCGATGGTCCCTACCAACTGCGAGAGGCCTTCCAGCGCGTAGTACTCGCACTGGAGCGGAACCAGCACGCGGTCTGCTGCCGTCAGGGCGTTAAGGGTCAAAACGCCGAGAGACGGAGGGCAGTCAATGATGACGTAGTCGAACCGCTCTCGAACCGCTTTGAGCGAATCTCGCAGGCGCGACATCGGTGCTTCGACGTCGAGCAGCTCTCGTTCTGTCGCAGCCAGATCGGGCGTGGCCGGAACGACCTGAAGCCCCGGCATCGAGGAATCCCGGATCTCATCGGCCAGAGCCGACTCTCCCGTGAGTACGCGGTAGGTACCCCCGTCAGCGACGCGTACGCCCAGCCCCGTCGAAGCGTTCGCCTGCGGATCGAGGTCGATCAGCAGCACGCTCTGCTCCGCCACCGCAAGGCTGGCAGCCAGATTCACGGCGGTCGTCGTCTTACCGACTCCGCCCTTTTGATTGGCGATCGCGAATACGCGGCTCATGGGCAACGCTTACCACCGCATGAGCGGTTCGTCTATCGCTCGATCCAGGCTCATGCTTTCGCTGCGAAAACGTTCGCGATTACGGCAGGTTCCGAGCCACTCGCACCAGCTCAGCCGCGGCTCTTCGCGCTTCGGCGCGCCTACTGATGGATCGTGGGACCGATTGCGTTAATCGAGAGGAGGTAGAGCAGAACTAGCGCCGAACCAAGCACCACCGTGCAGAGCGCAATGAGTTTCGGTCCCGTCCAGGCGTCGTCCTGCGCGTCGAAGGCGTCAGCCTCTTCCTTGGTCATCGGGATATTGTGATGATTGTCCGCCATGATGTGCGAGGATTAGTCCGACCGACTCGGGAGGTCAACCCCGATCCGTGTCCGAACACAGAATGACGTAACGAAGCGCACACCCCCGCATATCCTGTTCAAATGACAAAATCGCTCAGCCTTCCGCGAAGAATCGCGCGCATCGGATTGCCGATCGCCGCGATTGTGGCGTTTGCCGGATTCGCGGGCGCCCCCAAAACGCTTCCCTCGGGCGAACCTGCCCCGGCGCTCGCTCTCTCGCTTCATGGCGGCGAGGATTTTGATCTCCAGGCGCAAGACGGCGTGACCGTCCTGAATTTTTGGGCGAGCTGGTGTCCCTCGTGCCGGGAAGAGATCCCCGAACTCGAGGCCGTTCACGCATCGCTTGAGGGCGGCCAAGATCGCATCGTGGGACTGGCGCTCGACGCACGTTCGATGGTGAGCGCAGGCAGGATGGGGCTGAGCATGCCTCAAGGTTTGGTCGATCAGCCAACGCTGGATTCCTTTCGAGTCGAGCTCCTACCAACGACGATCGTTGTTGATCGCGAAGGACGCGTCCGGGAGACCTTCGTCGGAGCGATCACCGAAGACCGCCTTCATCAAGCGATTGCAGAAGCCCGCGAGTAAACGCTACCGCATCGTGCGCTGCACGTTTTGCCGGAATGCCTCGGCGACAGCTCGAATCAGCGGCAGCGGAGCCGCGAACCACGACGCATCAATCTTCTCCGTCTCGCCCTTTGATTGCAGACGAACATCGAGGGCGTGACCGCCAAAGATCGAAAAACTCTCGATCTCGTCCCACGAAAAACAGCGGACGCCGCTCGGGAATCCAACAACGCAACCATCGGGCGCGAGTACCAAGACGCGCCCGCTCGTATGCGACTTCCATGCAGTGTACGCTGCCCCCGCACCGAAGCCGACGGCAGCGAGGGGCCACACAGGCCCCGCGAAGAGGCCCACGACACCCAGCGTTGTCGCGCCGCCTAGTCCCGACGCGGTAATTTCGAAAATGCGCCGGCCGGTTCCGCCTGGTCCAAATCCGATAGGTACTTCGAGTGCGCCTGGGATCTCGTTGCGGTCGAGCACTTCAGCGAGCAGTTGCTCCGCATTGAGCCTTGGGTGTCGGCGTGGCGCGGCGCGGTAAGAGCCTTGGTTCCGTCTCGCATCGATCATCGCCGCGAGCTCGTCAAACGAAGCACAGCCTTCAGGCAGCGCGTTCGACGAGACCGCCATCCACGGCGGGCGAGGAGGCTTCATCGCGAGCAGCACATAGAACTTTTTCAGTCCCGCGTACGCGGTCCCATAGACCTGGTCCCAACGCGCAAAGTAGCCGTCGTAGCGAATGCCGTCCGCGCCCATCTCCACGACCTTCGACCGGTTCTCCTGCCGCTCCACCCAATCCGTCACGTCGCTACCTGTCTACGCCTCATCGTATTGAGCCTGACTGTAACGCGGGTTTCGTGTGCGTCGAAGGATTTCGGCAGTCGGAAGCGCATCCCGAGGAACTGACAAAAAACCTGCAAGCGAACCTGCAGGTTTTTAACCGAGTCTTGGAGGAGGTCAGGACATTGCGTCGGCGAGCGGCGTGTAATCAACGCCAACCGCCGTCGCGACGGCTTCATACGTGCAAGCGCCATCCCAACAGTTCACACCCTTGGCAAACTCGGGCGACCGCGCGATCAACGATTCCACGCCTTCGTCCGCCATTTGAACCGCGTATCGCGCGGTGACATTTGTCAGCGCGAAGGTGCTCGTTTGCGCGACCGCGCCAGGCATATTGGCAACGCAATAGTGAATGACGTCTTCGACGACGTAGGTCGGGTCATCGTGCGTCGTGGGGTGGCAGGTTTCGATGCAACCGCCCTGGTCCACCGCAACATCGACCACAACGGAGCCTGCTTCCATACCCTTCAGCATGTCGCGCGTGACCAGGTTCGGCGCCTTCGCTCCTGGCACAAGTACAGCTCCAACAACGATATCGGCCCAATGCGCGACTTCTTCGATATTCGTCGGAGTCGAATAGAGGGTTTCGATCTTCTCTTGGAAAATGTCCTCGAGGTAGGCCATCCGTTCTTGGTTGATATCGAGCACAGTCACATGCGCGCCCATCCCAATCGCAATGCGTGCGGCCGCCGCACCGACGATGCCGCCACCCAGGATGGCGACCCGACCCCGACGCGTTCCGGGCACGCCGCTGAGCAGGACACCCTTTCCGCCGTTATGCTTTTCAAGCGAGTTCGCACCGACCTGAATCGCCATACGACCGGCAACTTCCGACATCGGTCGAAGGAGAGGAAGAGCGCCGTTCTCGTCTTCGATCGTCTCGTAAGCGATAGCGCGAACCTTTTTCTCCATGAGGGCCTTCGTCAGCGCGGGCTCCGCAGCGAGGTGGAGATAGGTGTAGAGGAGCTGGCCCGGACGGAAGAATTGAAATTCCGGCTCAAGCGGTTCCTTCACTTTCACGACCATATCGGCCGCCCAAGCTTCCGCGGCAGACGAAACGATCGTCGCACCCGACTGGACAAACGCATCGTCCGAGATCCCCGAACCGATACCGGCGCCCTGCTGAATACGGACCTCATGCCCGTTCGCGACAAGTTGCGCGACGCCGCCCGGGTTCATGCCAACCCGGTTCTCTTTCTTCTTAGTCTCTGTTGGAACACCGATAATCATCTGAAACCTCCTCAACGAGAACGAATACGCGTGTGGATAAACCACATCCCGTGGCTTTGGAACACTCAAAGCGCTCCTTTGCGTGTTTTTCGAATTGCGAACAGTGAGCAACGTTCGCTCTGGCCACGCAGCAAGCTCCTTCGCCTAGCCTTGGCTTGGCACTGCGCGGCCCACGCTCCCGCAATGCTTGGGCGAGACGCACTACCCGCGAAGGACCGTCGAGAACCCCGGCAATTTCCGAAGCCATTTCGCGAGGTGTGTTTGCGCACGTGATTCTCGCTCAATCCCCCTTCGAGTGAATACGAAAGTTCGAGAAGAAGACCCACTGTGAAAAAATCTGGCATTCGAGGATCCGCGGCCTTACTCTGATCCTATGCCCGGTCATCAAACCGAGCTCGACGGTAGCGAGTTGGAACTTTTTCCCGCACTTCTGCGAAGGGAGGGCTTCGGCGCTCCCACGTCGCCGCCCAAACGGATCGGTCCTTGGACCTATCCCACCCCCAACCGAACGCGCCGTGAGGTCTGGTCGCTACGAAGCTAGCTACTGATACCAGAGACCCCGGAGCGCCGGCACAGCCGGAGGAGGCCCGCCACATGCAATGTACCAGTATTCTCGAGCTCTCAAAGGAGCCACGGCGCTAGTACGCGTCTCGCTAGGCGACTAGCGTACGATGTCGGGCGCCCTTAGAGAGCTCGATGGCAGGGGGCTTAGTGATTCGTCACTAAGCCCCCTCTCCAATTGGTCTAAGCGACTTGTTGGGCCGCGGCCTTACCTTTGGAACTCTTGCTCTTGGAACGTTCCTCGCGCGCGTTGTTGACCTCCGCCGCCGAAACGGGAAGCCCCATTGCCTTGCGGATGTGTCCCACGACCTCAGGATTTTCCTCGAGATGCGCGCGAGCTCGCTCCCGTCCATGGCCGATCGCGCTATCCGCAAACCGATAGTGCGCACCGTTCTTTTCGACGACTGCGTTCTCCACGGCTCGGTCGAGGAGATCACCGATCGCGTCGATGCCCGTCCCATACCGAATGTCGAACTCGGCGCGCCGAAATGGAGGAGCCAGCTTGTTTTTCACGATCTTGACCCGCGTACGGTTTCCGACCGCGTTATCCCCCGATTTCACGGCCCCGATCCGACGGACATCGACCCGCACGGACGCGTAGTATTTGAGCGCATTTCCGCCGGTCGTTGTCTCGGGGGAGCCGAACATCACCCCGATTTTCATACGGAGCTGGTTGATGAAGATCAGAGTCGTTCCGGTGCGATGCGTAATGCCCGTGAGTTTTCGGAGCGCCTGACTCATCAAACGCGCCTGAAGACCGACGTGCTTGTCGCCCATCTCGCCATCGATCTCCGCTTTCGGAACGAGGGCTGCGACCGAATCAACCACAACGAGATCGACCGCCCCGGAACGCACTAGCGTCTCTGCGATCTCGAGAGCTTGTTCTCCGGTGTCAGGCTGACTCACCAACAGCTCAGAGACATCGACGCCCAGCGCCTGTGCATATTGAACATCGAGAGCGTGCTCGGCGTCGATGAACGCCGCGACGCCTCCGCCCCGCTGACATTCCGCGATAGCGTGCAACGTCAGCGTGGTCTTGCCACTCGATTCGGGGCCGTAAATCTCAACGACTCGTCCCCGCGGGTAACCGCCAATACCGAGCGCTTCATCTAAGCTCAGGGTGCCTGCCGAAAAGACCGGAACGTCCTGCACTTCGCGGTCACCGAGCTTCATGATCGCCCCCTTACCGAACTGCTTTTCGATGCTCTTCATCGCTTCATCCATCGCCTTCAGTTTTCCTTTGAGCATTCGCTTCTCCTTTTGAAATGACTCGGCTTGGAGAAGAGCAACAAGGGTTCCAGCGGACGTACCTAAGCCTTTTCAGTACTTAGCGACGAAGAAGTGGCGGGCTCGCGCCCGGGAGCGGATTCTTCCGCCAAAAGAGAACGCCCGGCGCAAACCGGGCGTTTTCTTTGGGCTCGCCGCCAAGCGGCTTTGCGAGCTTTTTGCGATGGTACGCTAGAGCATCGCGCGACAATCACGGACGTAACGTCCCTGTCCCTGGTCAACGCATGCTTGGTACGCTTCCTGTGCTCCCGAACGGTCGCGGAGAGACTGACGCGCGGCGCCGAGCGTGATCCAACCTTTCGAGCTGGTCGGATCGATGTTCACAGCTCGTTCCGCAAGCTCGGCCGCTTCACGGAAGTTCGAGCGGTTTAGAAGAATATACGCGAGGTCGGCAAGCGCACCCACGCCATTTGGATTGGCGGCGATCGCCTCTCGGAGCTTGTCGATCTTACGGCGTCCTCGAAGCCCCTGTGCTTCCTCGTAGAGGGCTTCGTAGTCACCACCGGAAGGCGCCGCGGCAACAGGTTCCTCAACGGCCGGCTCTTCAACGGCCGGCTCTTCAACGGCCGGCTCTTCGACCGCCGGTTCCTCCGCGGCCGGCTCTTCGATCGCGGGCTCTTCAACAACCGGTTCCTCCACGGGTTCTTCGACGGCTCCGACGCTCGGCTCCTCTACCGGGGCCGGCGCGGAGTTCATCGCCGAGGGCGTTTCGGGCTGCTCGTCGTCACTTGAAGCTCCCATCGAACTCTCAGAGCTCGGGGCGGGCGCGGGACCGCTCGAAACTCGGTTGGTCGTTAGATCGACGGGCGCAGGCATCACGTGGTTGTTGTAGTACCAATACCCACAACCCAGGATCACTGCGCCAATCACCATAAAAATCGTCAGGTTCTTCAGGCGGCGGTCGCCATCTGAAATCGCCGGGACATCGTCGTCCCAGGTCTCCTGCGTAAGCTGCGCCTCGTAGGTCTTCGCGGCAAAAAACTCGTTCGCAGCCTCGGTGTGATCGCCGGTCTCCGTGATCGCGCGAATCGTCTGGGAGGACGTGGTCTTTTTCGCAGACTTTTTGGTGCTCTTCTTCGTTGTCTTCTTCGTAGACTTCGTCTTCGAAGAGCCAGATTCCTTCGTGTTCGAATCGCTCTTATTCGAAGACGTCTTCGATTTTT
>JAHDCI010000048.1:27901-29806 GCA_020629955.1 Myxococcota bacterium
GAGCCAGATTCCTTCGTGTTCGAATCGCTCTTATTCGAAGACGTCTTCGATTTTTTCGTGGTCTTTTTCGTCGACTTCTTCGATTTCTTCGACGTGCTCTTCGCAGGCGCAGCCGCTTCCTTCTCGGCTTCGACTTCCTCGGAATCGTCCTGAACGCCGGCTTCCTCGGAATCGTCCGCATCTTCGGAGCCGTCCGCGTCATCCGACGTGGCTTGCTCCTCGTCGTTGGTCTCGACGGCTTCTTCTGGCTCTGCGTCGACCGGCTCCGCTTCCACCTTCTCGTCCTCGGCTACCTCCGCAGACGCAGCGCTGGCCCCTTCGGTCGCGTCGTCGCCCGCCGCTTTCGGGAATGGGATGACGTTATCTTTCGCAACATCCTCGTTCGACTGTCGCTTTTTCCGATTACGTCGCCGCTTGCCCTTCTTCGCCATTCTCACTCCTTCGTCGCCATCTTTGTCGTTCGGCGCCGCGTCAGTTTCCACTACTGGTTGAACATTGTCTTGGTCGGTTGAGCCATCTTCAGGCCCGGGTATCGTTGCCGCCGGCAAAAGAATTTCGCCATCGACCCGCTCGTCTTCGACAACAACCGACCCATCGTCTTGATTCTCTGGGGCCGATGCACTTGCCGTTCCAGTCCCATTTTCGCCATTTGCCGTGGCATTTCCATCCTGCAGATCGGCTTCGATCGTGCCAGAGCTTGCCACTACCCCGTCAAAATCGTGACGGCTCAAATCAACGGCGACCGCTCCTGCGGGGGGAGGCACAATGCTCGCGTCCTGCGATTCGCGGGTCCGTTCACCGATTTCGACCCGGCTCATTCTTCCAGTATCGACGATCAGCCCCTCGAAATAGAGCTTCGAGATCGTCTCGAGGGTCGCCAAGTCATCGCCGAGCGCTTGATCCACCACATCCAGCAGCGTGTTCTGACCGTCGAATAGCTTCAAAATGTCGTCGACTTCGTCGGGGATCTCGGCGAGTCGCACCTGAAGCTCCGAGGCGTCCACGTCAAAAACATGGGACAGAGGCGGAAGCTGTTCGAGCATCCGCCCCCATTCGTCGACCCGGCGCATGCCCTCCATCAACAGACCTTGCGTCGGCATGGTGATCGTTGGCTCATCCAAATCGACCGATTGGAAGTCGAGCTCAAAACGCCCTTCGTTCCAGACGAGCGCCCGATAGATCACACTCTCGCCACGGCGCGGCCCAAGCTCTGCGTGAACGATCGATCCGTGAGAAAAGATGATCTCCGCCCGCTGCCCTTCCGGGTTCCAGACCGAGAGAACCCCAGACTTTCGACTGATATCAATCGTCTGCATTAGGTCCACAACGGCCATCTCAGAGAGATCGCCTGAGAAGCGGGTCTCACTCATCGAGCGCCGTTCGAGCCCGCGGCGCTCATGCCGTTGCAAGATCAAGTTGACCCGCGTGATGATCTCTTTGATGTAGATCGGCTTGGTTAGATAATCCTCAACGCCCAGTTCGAGGCCTTGGACCTTGCTTTCCACCGAACCATCGCTGGATAGAAAGAGGATGGGGATATCGACATCGGCCGTGAGCTTTGCGCGTAGACTTCGAACAAAATCGAAACCGTTCATTCCCGCCAGTTCGGTATCGGTGAGCACCATATCGGGCTCCGCGAACTCGATCATTTCGAGCGCGTCTTCTGCCGATTTGCAGGTCGTGATCGAATAGCCCGCTTTTCGAAGGCTGACCTCAAGAACGCGTAGGCTCCGCGAATCCGCATCGACCAGAAGTAGATTCTGTTTCGCCATCTACGCGGCCGCCGCTCCGAAGATGTGATTGAGCGCGCGTTGGTAGGCCACGTACGACACACAACGCGGCGGAGACGAGTCTCTTCTGTGGCGGCTTGCACACTTCACCGGCGTAGAGTGCAGTGGTTTCGCG
>JAHDCI010000275.1 GCA_020629955.1 Myxococcota bacterium
TCGGTGCCAGAAGGTCATACGATTCATCACCTTACGCGAAAGCTCGACCGGTGGTTTGGGACGCAGCGGGTCTTTGCGACTTCGCCGCAGGGTCGCTTCAATGAGGGCGCGATGTATCTCGATCGCAGCACGATGACGAAGGCGGAGGCCAAAGGAAAGCACGCGCTTCTGCACTTCGATAGCGGGCACTGGCTGCACTTTCATCTTGGCCTTTTCGGACGGACGCGCTTTCACAAAAACGAAGCTCCAGAACCGCGAGGAGCAGTGCGTCTGCGGCTGGTGGGTGAGGAGCGCACGTTCGACCTCGTGGGTCCGACCTGCTGCGAGCTTCTCGAAGAGAAAGAGGTCCGAGAGCTGAAGAGAAGGCTTGGTCCAGACCCGCTTCGCTCCGAATCTCGTCCCGCACAGTTTCGCGCGCGGATGCAGAAGACCCGCAGAAAGATCGGCGCCACATTGCTCGATCAGAGCCTCGTCGCTGGCGTCGGAAACGTGTATCGCTCCGAGCTGCTTTTTCTGAGCGGCATCGACCCATGGACACCCTCGAAAGAGCTCTCCGAAGAGACGCTCAACGAGCTATGGCGGAATACGGTCACGCTGCTCCGTGCCGGCGCGAAGGCGAACCGAATCGAGATCCTGGGCGTAAAAGGGGTCAAAGGTCCCCGCGGCGGAGAGAATGTTGATGCGGACGGGCACTCAATTCGCGGCCGATACGGCAAACGCAAAGACCGCCTGTGGGTCTACAAACGGAAGCACTGCAAAGTCTGCGCGACGCCGATCGAAAAGGCAGAGCTTGGGCAGCGAACGCTCTACTGGTGCCCGACATGTCAGGACCCAGCTTCCGACGGCAGCGCTCTCTCCGCGCCTATCACGACCGTCGAACAAGCACGCGAGCTACGGACCTATATCGAGGTCGAGGGGGAAGAAGAATGACTGCGAACGTCTCTCTCCCCAAGCATCTGCAGGAGCGAACTCGGGAGCGAAATTCGTCCCCGCTCGTCCCGCATGGAGAGTACGTTCTCTACTGGATGCGAACCGCAGTTCGCGCTCATGAAAACCCGGCGCTCGACGCTGCCATTGAAGTCGCGAACCAACTCGAAAAGCCCGTTTTCGTCTACCACGCCGTCTCGGAGCGCTACCCCTTCGCCTCGGACCGTCATCACACGTTCATTCTCGAAGGGGCGCGCGACGTTTCTGCCGCGCTAAACGCACGAGGCATTGGCTACGCCTTTCATTGCGAACGTGAAGACCACCGCGGTCCGCACCTTGAAACGCTTGCCTCCTGCGCATGTCTCGTCATCACCGAGGAGATGCCCGTCGAGCCTCTTCGCGGTCTGACCGAGCGCCTGGCGACGCGCCTTGCAAGAGCCAGCAGCGTCCCGCTGTGGACAATCGATACCGCAACGGTCGTGCCGATGCAGCGAGCCGGGAAGGCGATCGAGCGCGCGTTTCAGTACCGAAAGAAGGTGTGGAAGCACCTCGAAGAGTGCGTGGTCGAGCGTGCCGACGCGATCCCGAAGTTCCCCCATTTTGTTCCCGCGCTCCCCTTCCGCGCGGTCGACTTCGAAAAAGATTCCATCCCGTCGCTCGTGGCCGCGTGCGATATCGATCACACGGTCGGCCCGGTTCGAGACACTCCAGGTGGCAGTCGCGCGGGGTATGCGCGATGGCGGGGCTTTTTCGCAAAACTGAGTCGCTACGCCGAAGATCGAAACGACCCGGTGAAACATGGCGTGAGCCGAATGTCTGCCTACCTCCACTACGGAATGGTCGCGCCGACCCGCCTCGCGCGCGAGAGCTTCGCCTCGATGTCGGCGGGTTCGAAGGGGGCTGAGAAATATCTCGACGAGCTTATCGTCTGGCGTGAGCTCGCCTACACGTGGTGCCAGTATTCCAAAGACCACGACTCACTTCGCGCGCTACCGGATTGGGCACAACAGACGCTCCAGGCGCATTCGGGCGACCCCCGGGAGTTCACCTTCGACTGGGAAACTCTGGCGCGCGCAAAGACTGGCAATCGACTCTGGGATGCCGCGCAGCGCTCACTCTTGGTGCACGGAGAGCTGCACAACAACGTTCGAATGACGTGGGGAAAAGCGCTGCTCGGATGGACATCCTCGCCGGCGCGGGCGCTCGAACTCTTGCTCGATCTCAACCACCGCTACGCCCTCGATGGACGCGATCCTGCATCCTACGGTGGGCTCCTTTGGTGCCTCGGGCGCTTTGATCGGCCGTTCCCGGAATCCCCCGTTTTCGGAACCATTCGCACGCGGAGTATCACTGCGCATCAAGAACGCTTCGACCTTGATGCGTTTGAGAAGCATATCGAGAGACCACGAGACGCAAACTCGTCGCGCATCGCCATCGTCGGAGCGGGTCCAGCGGGCGCAATGCTCGCGCGAACACTTCAAGACCACGGGCTCGATATCACGGTGTTCGACAAAGGACGGAGCCCCGGCGGACGCACATCGGTCCGCCGAACTGGAGACGGGTTTGATCACGGCGCCCAGTTCGTTCGATTTCGGGAAGGCTCTCTCGCCCAATACGTCGACGCGTGGAAAGAACGCGGAATCCTCACTCCGTGGCCAGGGCCCTTTGGAGAACTTCGGGATGGACGCTTTTTCGAAGAGAACGCCGCCTCTGAGCGCTGGGTGGGTCAGCCAGGAATGAACGAACTCGTTCGGCATCTATTGCAGGATGTAGACGTGCGTTTCGGGACGAAAGTCGACCGAATGGAAAGGGACGATGAGAGGTGGGTGCTCTCCGGCGCCGAGGGAACGCCCCTCGGAACATTCGAGCATGTACTGCTCGCAATTCCTGCTCCGCAGGCAAGTTCACTTCTCGGCGTTCATCCCCTCGCCAAGCGTCTCGACGAAGTCGAGTTTGCCCCTTGTTGGGCGCTGATGGCAGACGCGGTCGGCGCTCCCCCGATCTGGTCCGGCGCAACCGTGTCGAATCCCCCACTCGCCTGGGTCGCTCGAAACGCGAGTAAGCCAGGGCGCACGCGCACGTCGATGCGCGAGAGCTGGGTGCTTCACGCTGACCCAGACTGGTCGCGAAGGAACCTTGAACTCCCTCCTTCTGAGGTCGCATCGCAACTCAAAGAAGCATTTTCGACGTTGCCTGGCGTGGAGCATCTCGCGCTCGAGAACGCAGTCGCGCATCGATGGCGTTTCGCGCTCGTGACGAGGCCGGTCGGAGAAGCGTATCTCTTCGACGAGGAGACTGGCGTCGGGATCTGCGGAGATAGTCTGCTCGGCGCGCGTGTCGAAGCCGCCATCAAGAGCGGCGCCGCTCTCGCGGGGCATCTTCTTCGGAAATCGGGACCTGCGGCGAGGAAGGATTTCGGCGCCTCATCGTAAAGAGGGACATGCTCCGTGAAGTCGACGCGGTCCTCATCGCATCCTCGGGTGAGGTCAAAACGCCGTACGCTTACAACCTCCGCACCTATCTGCCGGAAATCGACGGTTTGAGCTGTGAGCATATCTTCGGCGAGGTGAGCTGGGCGGCGGGGGAGAGCGAAGCGATCCTGAGGGATGATCGTGGCGAGCGATGGGGACATATCGAGCTCGGAGTGCGACTCACCCATCCGCGCAAAAGCGGGGCGATGTTGCTACGGATTCCGGTGCTGCCGCCACGCTTTCGGCGTTTTCGCGTGATTCAAGATCACGAACTGAAAGCCGAGCGCATCCGCTGTCGCGATCAGATCATGGCCAATCCAGAGCGGGCCGAGCGGGTCTTCTGCGATCCCTATCCGAAGCTCCTTCGCGAGCAAGGTCTATGGAACGATGAAGAGAATCGGCCACTCACCGACAATGAGATTTCTGCCGGCGCGCGAGCCTTCGTCGAAGCGCCAGTTCACGGGCACTACCGTCATGTCATCAACTGGAGCAATCGAATCCGTCGACTCCGAAGCATGCAGGCGCCGCGGGAGGTCTTGCGGAACTCGATAGAGAACCTCGCGCAAGCGATCGAGGACACGTTCGCAACACTTGAAACACAAAACCTTAGCCCCGAGGTCCGCGGCCAAGCGCTGGCTCTTTCGAGCGAACGACATTCCCCTCGAAATGCAGAGTCACCGCGTTGATTCAACGAGGTGTTCGCTTGAGATTGCCCGCGCGAAAACGTCGCGAAGTGCAGTTTCGGACGCTGGGCGAAGTCACGCGCCGCTGTTAAACTGGTCTGCAAATGGCGGACGATATAAAAAACCGGCCTTTTGCTGCGCTGAAAAACCTACAGGCAAAGAGCCGAGAACGCGCTCGGGAGGTGGCTCGCGAGGCGATGAGCAACAAGGCAGAAGAGCAGGCCAAAGCGCGCGCCGTAGAGGAGGCGCGACTCGCGGAGGCGGCAGCGAAATCGAAAGCTGCGGCGAAGGAAAAGACAGTCCCCTACGAAGACTATGGATACGAGGATCGCGTCTCCTTTCAGCAAGCGTTCTCAGGTGTGAAACCACTCCACCAGACGGAGCGCAAAGCGGCGAAACGAGCGATAAAGCGCCCTCCTTCGACTCCACCGAAACCGATCGACCGCGAGGCGCGCGCTCAACTCGATGCGCTTGTGAGCGGGGCGGTGAAGTTCACCTGCTCTGGGAGTGGGGAAGATTTTCTCGCGTATCGAAACAAGAGCGTTCGTAAAACAGCGCAAACCCTCGCGGAGGGTCGGCTCCCTCCGGAGGCGAGGCTCGACC
The DNA here is from genome assembly GCA_020629955.1 of Myxococcota bacterium. Lineage (GTDB taxonomy): Bacteria > Myxococcota_A > Polyangia > Polyangiales > Houyiibacteriaceae > JAHDCI01. Next base: position 4,685 of record JAHDCI010000275.1, read on the forward strand.
TTCATGGTCTGAGCGGTGATCAAGCGGAGGAATCGATTCGGAACTTCGTCCGGCAAAATCACCACCAGGGCCGCCTGACCCTGCTCATTGTCCACGGGAAAGGCAAAGGTAGCGCCGGCGGCGAGAGCATTCTGACGAGCGTGACGCATCAAACGCTGATGCGCGGAGTTTGCGCGCCCATCGTCGAAGCCCTGGCCGCAGCCCCACCAAGATTCGGAGGCCACGGCGCGACATTTGTTCGTCTCAAGCGAAAAGGTGGCAAGCGCTGAAGCCCTCCCTGAAACTCTCAAAGACCGGTTGACTAACGCTCAGCCCCGACTTATTTCTCGGGTCCACGCGGAAGTGGCGGAACTGGCAGACGCGCATGATTCAGGTTCATGTGGGGGCAACCCCGTGGAGGTTCGAGTCCTCTTTTCCGCAC
>JAHDCI010000049.1 GCA_020629955.1 Myxococcota bacterium
TCAACCCCGGCAAGCGCCGAAACACGTTCCAGTCGCGTTTTCGGAATCACGTGCGTTTCTCATTTGGTCCCTCGATGAACACTCTGGAGGAAGCGATCTCGCGCCTCGAGCGAGTCATTTCAAACGCATCTTGAGCTCCTCGAGATCTGCAAATCCGGATGCGAGGTCATCGGCTGAGACCGGCTCGCAAACGGCCGAGAACGACCTGTAACCCGGCTTCAAAGTGATTGACGTTCGCCATTTCCGAGGCCATGGCTTGGGGATGAGTCGCAAATTCTCCCTCTGGATGTTTCTTGGATTGCTCTGTGCGCTTACGGCCTGCGGAGACGATGACAGCACGACCGACGGTGGCACCGAAGATGCCAGCACCGACGCGGCCGCAGATACGTCCGAACCCGATACCTCCGTCCCGGATGCCGCTCCGGACGTCGCGGAAGATACCGCCATGGATACGTCCGACCCCGGCTGCACCGAGGGATGTGACTTTGTCGAGATTACGACGGGCGCAATCCACTCCTGCGTTCGACGGGACAATGGCGAGATTCTTTGCTGGGGCAGCAACTTCTTTGGCCAGCTTGGCGACGGGCGAATGAGCCACAGCGTCTGCGACCCCGAATCCACGGAACCGGACGATTGCTCCGCACGACCGGTCGTGGCGGATGTAGAGGGCTCGACCCGCGTCATCGCGAACGGTAGCCTCCAGACCTGCTCGGAGACGACGGACGGAATCTACTGCTGGGGACGTGACGTCCTCTCCGAGGTTGGCACCGATACCCACGAGCGCCGCTTCTTCCCGGACCCCTATCCGGATGTTCCCGCGGGATCCATCGAAATTTCGACCCACAACGCCTGCGTGGTCGACGGCACCGGCGCCGTGCAGTGCATTGGCGACAACGACTCACGTCAGCTTGCGGACGGCGGAAACGATATCTCTCGGACCCCCGTCGCCATCGCCGATTTGGCGGGCGTGACGGAGCTCGACATCAGCCGCGGACGCAACGCATTCATGTGTGCACGCAACGCCTCGGGTCTTCACTGCTGGGGAGATAACCTTGCAGGTCAGCTCGGCGACGGTGAGATCCACGAGAGCTGTGGCTCGGCTATCTCGGAGCGTGACTGCTCGTCCACCCCGGTCACGGTCACCGGATCGGCCGATGCTGGTTTCACGAACGTTGACCTCGGTTCGCAGCATGCGTGTGCAATCAACGCCGATGGGGCGGTGGTTTGCTGGGGCGCTGGCGGTCGTGGTCAGATCGGCAACGGCGAGGTTTCGGATACGGATACGCCCACGACGCTCGAAGTCGCTGGCGTGACCTTCACGCAGGTTGCTCTTGGCGGCGGTCACTCCTGCGCCCTCAGCGATGATGGCGACGTTTACTGCTGGGGGAGCAATAGCTCCGGTCAGATCGGCATTGGCGGCGAGGTTGGCACCTTCGAAGCGTGCTCCGACGAGCAGAACCAGTGCGTCCTCACCCCCACGCAGGTCACGCTGCCCGCAGCCGCGACGATGATCGACTCCGGCGGTGCCCACACCTGTGCCCTCCTCGAAGGCAACCGTGTCTTCTGCTGGGGCACGAACGATAGCCGTCAGCTCGGTCGCGATGAGCGCGGTCGCGTGATGGAGCCGCACGAGGTTACCTTCGAGGAATAGTCTCCGAGCGGATGGAAAAGAGGGCGGCCGTTCGGCTGCCCTTTTTTTTTGCCGGTCCAGTTCCTCGCCGCGCTCCTTGCTCCTGAACGGGATCGCGATCAGGGTAGATGGGATGAAGACGCTCCCTCTATGGTTTCTTAGTTTGGCCTTCGTTTTCGGTGGATGCATCGATACGGAGCTCTCTCTCGCGGTGACGGTGTTGGACGCGGAGCTTTCAGCAGGAGCGTCGGAGGCGGATCTCGCCGTGGAGCTCGAGATCCGCGTCGGTACTTTCGCGCTCGAGGGCGACAGGTTCTCGGTTCCGCGCGCTTCGCTCTTCGATGGTGAAACCCCCGTCGCTGAGTTCTCACTCCAGGCTCCGGAAGACTTTCAGAATGAGCTCGAGCCCGGTGAATCGGTCGATGTCACGATGACGGCTTCCGCCAGCCTCAGCGCGCTCGGGGTGGAGCGAGATGCGCTCTGCAATCTGAGCGAGCCCCGCATTGTCGTCTCCTATATCGCGGAGCAAAATCCGGCGGATCCCCTCGATCCTCCGATTCGCAGTGCTGGCAGCGAGACCGGCCCGGTCACGGTTCAATGCCCGTAGCCGTCGAAGACGTCAGCCCACGTTTCTCTTAGGTCTCGATGAGCGGTCTCCTCTCCATCGTCTCGACGCCGATCGGCAATCTCGAAGATATTACGTATCGCGCCGTCCGGACCCTTCACGAGGCGGATCTGATCCTTGCGGAAGACACACGCCAAACCCGTAAATTGCTTTCGCGGTATGAGATTGAGACCAGGTGCTCCGCGTTTCACGCGCACAGCGATGACGCGCGATACGAAGAGGTGCTGGGTTGGCTCGGCGAAGGACGGCGGCTCGCGCTGGTATCGGATGCGGGCTGCCCAGTGGTCAGCGATCCAGGAGGCGGGCTTGTCGCGCGTGCCCGAGAGAATGGAGCTCAAATAGAGGTCATCCCGGGGCCAAGCGCGGTGACGGCCGCGATCGCTCTCTCAGGAGTTCGTGCCGATCATTTCCGCTTCGTGGGCTTTCTGCCTCGAAAGGGAGGTGAACGCCGAAGCGCGCTTGAAGCGCTTGCGCAAGATGCATCCGCGCAGGTCCTCTTTGAATCTCCCAAGCGTGTCGACAAGACCTTGCGCGATCTCGAGCCGCTGATTGGTGATCGCCGGATTGCGCTCTGTCGCGAGCTGACAAAGCTGCATGAAGAAGCGGTTGTGGGGAATGCACAGAGCTTGCTGGCTCACCCCTTTCAGCGCCGCGGCGAGTTCACGATTGTGCTTGAGGCGAGTGGTGAATTGCGTGAAGCGAAGGAAGCCCTCGATCCGGAGAGCCTCGCCCGCGAGCTCCTCCGAAGCGCTACCGGTGGGCTATCTCAGCTTTCACGTCAGCTATCGAAAGATACTGAGCTCACGCGCAAAGAAGCCTACGCATTGCTCGAGCGGGTTCGAGAAGAAGAGTAGCTCCTCAGAGACCCGGCACGGCGCTTGGGACAAGAATGGAGTCGACGTCCCCGCTTGCTTCTTGATGCAAGGTCGATAGGAAGCCGTCGCCGCGTTGACCGAGGGAATCCGCGCCCCAGCACCAAACGTCGCCGTTCGCCAAAATGGCGCAGGCAGTTTCGAATCCAACCTCAATCGATTGCGCAATCCCGGGAAGGCGCACATTTGACGATGGCCACGGACGGTCCAGGCGCGTTCCATCCCCGGCGATTCCGCCGGCGTTGATCCCCCAGCAGGAGACACTTCCATTGCGGCGCAGGACGCATCCGCCTCCGAGTCCCGCTTTCGCAACGACGGCGTCACTGACGCCTCGAACCGCGTAGGGAGCGCGGGAGCACGGAATGGTTGGGGTTGGCTGTCCGGGACACTCCTCGGTCACTTCTCCGCCGCAGAGTTCGTCGCTTCGGGAGACGAAGGCTGGGTCGCCACCCCAGCACATGACACGACCATCCGAGAGGGTCGCGCATGCGTGCACGGTGTTGATGTCGATATGGGTCGCGTCTTCGATGCCCGTGACGAGTGCAGCTGCGCCTGGTTCGGCGGACGGATTCGGACCGAGTACGCCGAAGGTATTGCCACCCCAGCAAGCGACCTCACCGGTGACGAGGAGCGCACAGGCGTAGGGTTCGGAGACACAGAAAGCGCGCTCGGCTTCAAGGTCGTTCACGATACGACCGCCGGTCGCGACGATCTGAACTGCGCGAACACCGCCGGGCATCGGCACCTCTTCGGGGCCGTCAGAGATCCGCCCTGGGTATCGGCCCCAGCAGTAGACGAGCCCTTCGGTGTCGAGCGCGCATGCTTGCGTTCCGCCAACACTGACCGCTACCGGTCGCGCGTCGCCAGGAAGCGATACTGTGACGGGGGTATCCGAGCGGCCAGCGATGACGCCCCAGCACTGGAGCTCTGCCGCCGAGCTGGGCAGTTCGACGATCGCGCAGGTCGAGGAAGGGCCTACTTCGAGGTCTCGAATACCCTGCATCGGGAGTTCGACGGGCGCGAGCAATAGTTCGCTCTCGTCTTGCGAGAGGGAGTGCGTGTTGACGAAGACCGCGGCCTCGCCGGCGCCTTCCACCTCAAGCTGGGCGCCCCAGCAGGCGCCGCTGCCGTCTGCTCGCCGCGCGCATGCCGAGCGACCGGAATGGGAGATCTCCACCGGGAGCGCGAGACCTCGCTGTGGTGCGGGCAAACCATAGAGCTCGGGGCCTACCGCGACCTGGCTCGGGCGTTCCTGCTGTCCGAAACACAGGACACGCCCCTCGTCGATCACGCATCCCGCTTCGCGATAGAGAGAGAGCTGATCGCTCGAACCCGCGTCGATCGCCTCAAAGCCGCTTGTGATCGATACACGCGGACGTAGCTGTGGATAGAAGTGCGATATTTCTGTGTGCAGAGTGGGACCACGAGAACAGCTTGCGCCGGATGGAAGACAAGATGTCTCGTCGCACGCGAGCCGGTCCGGCCGCACTTCTCCGTCGGAGCAATTCAACATATCCGAGGCAAATGGGGAGGATTCCGCCCCGCAGTAGAGGTGCGAGTCGAGTCCAACGCACTCGATCCGTGAACCCCCGCCGGTTTCGCTGATGCGGTAGGGCGCGCTGTGGCTCAAGCCCGCCGGCAGGACGCCAACGGTATCGGAGCCGCCAGTGGTTCCGTCGAGCGGCGAGCAATCTCCGAGACCGAAGACGAAGTCGTCTCCTCGTAGATCAATGTCCGAGCAGCCCGCGCTGAGCGCCGGAGAGAGGGATAGCGAGTCCCAGCGCATACTTCCGTCGATCGGGCCACAAAGAAGGGCTCCTCCTCGAAGTGCGCATCCCGTCGTTTGCCCACCGATCCGGGGATTGGAGAACCCTCCATCTGGAGCATTGATTCGCGCAAACGCCGCGCTCCCTTCTCCGGAAGTGCACCACAGCTCTCCTTCGTCCTCGCCGCGTATCAAACATAAGCCTTCGTTTCGGCTGTCCATTTCCACTACGCCAAAAATGACGTCGCCCGCCTCGCTGCGCATCGGCCGGGCAGATAAGATGATGGCGCCGCCAATCCCCCAGAGCGCGCGTTCGTCTCCTCGGGTGAACCAAACCCAACCGTCGCTTATTGCGACCTGACGCGCGTCGTGGATGATTCCGGAACCGTCTGAGAGTGGAAGAGGGCGCGCGCCAAGAGGCAGGCTGCCAATCTCTCCCCAACACTCGAGTACCCCTTCGTCTCCTTCCGCCTCAAGTGCCCTTCGAATGCGACACCCGCGGGAATCTTCGATCGCGATGGCGATCACTTCGGAGAGTCCAGGGGGGGCGCATTCGGGACAACCGTCATCGCAAAAGCCGTCGCGGCACTCTCCTCGGCAGATGACGCCGCATCCCCCGCAGTTGTCCGGGTCATTTCTCAGAATGGTCTCGCAGCCGTTGGCGTCCGAGCGATCGCAGTCGGCTCGTCCCTCCTCGCATCCGAGGGCAACGCATCCGGCTTCGCCCTCGGCGTTTGTGCCGCAGTAACCAAGCGCGTCTCGTTCGCCGAGCACCGTCGCACATGCCGCGTCCGCGCCGAGCGGCTCGCCACCCTCTCCGAATCCACCTTCGTCGATGCCGCCTCCGTCAACACCTTCGTCGCAGTCATCGTCGATCCCGTTGCAACGTTCAGGCGAGCCTGGGTAGACAAGCGGATCGAGGTCGTTGCAATCGCAGGGGCGCACTTCCGAGTCTGCGCATCGAAGCGTGCGATCGATGATCGTCTCTCCGCCGTTCGCACATGCCGATCGAGGGTCCAAGAACCCATCGCGGTCAACATCGATATCGTCGTTCGGATCCCCGTCGCAGTCGTTGTCGAGCCCGTCGCAGATTTCCTCGGCGCCGGGGTGCATCGCCGGCTCGAGGTCGTTGCAATCGTCGCTATTGGTCGTCCAACGTGGGTCGTCGTCGCATTCTCTTTCGAGTGCGATCGCCGGGTTTCCGAAGCCGTCGAGATCGAAGTCGGCGTACTGCAGTGTTTCCACTCCCTCATCCACCCGCCCGTCGCAGTCATCGTCGAAGCCGTTGCAGATTTCGCCTGCGCCGGGCCTTACGGAAGCGCGCGCGTCATCGCAGTCTAGACCGCATCGGATTTCACTCCCGCGTACGTTGCAGCAGCGATCCGAGGGGACGCCGTCTTCGTCGATATCACTTTCCGGACCTCCCAAGGTCTCCGAATCGCAATCTTCGTCAATGCCGTCTTCGTCACAAACTTCCGTGTTGCCCGGGAAGCGATTGGAGTTGGAATCATCACAATCATCACCGCCGCACTCCGCGGCATCGTGACCATCTCCGTCCGCGTCAGGAGCCATGTCGCAATCGCTTTCGCAGAGGTCATCCTCTTCATCGCATGTCTGGCTTGCGAGACACGGAATACCAAGAGCCGCGACGCAGCCTCTTGCATCCGCACTCGGTGCCATCGGTGAGCAGGTTTCGAGCCCATTGCAGAACACACCATCGCTGCAGTCCGCTACGGTCTCGCACAACTCGCCCCCGTCGGTCCCGGAGTCGAGCATCGTCGCATCGTCATCTCCGCATGCGAACAGTCCAAGAACGAGAAGAAGGGAACGCCAGCGCATTCCCCGATGCTATCGAGGACACGCAAAAATGTCCCTCCCCAATGAAGGGGAGAGACATCTTGTGTTCGAAAAATCGTATTGAAATCAGGGGGTTGCTATTCCTCAGTCGCCTCTTCTTCCGCTGTTTCCGGTTCCGGCAGGGGTACAAGACGTTCCTGGGCGGGGTCGATCCCGACGGTGAACACATGCACCTGCCGGGCCCGGTTGGCGCGCGGAATGTTGTAGGTCAGCAGCGTGTATCCATCTTCGGTCAACCGCGGAGAGGCAAAATCGGGATTCTCTTCCAGTCCGAAGTACCCGGGGAAGCGTTCAAAATTCTCACCATCTTCACTGGCCGCCATCGAGAGCGCTGTGGTCCCATCTTCAAGCTCGACGGTGAAGTAGACCCGCAGCACCGTCCTTCCCGCGGGAGTTTCCGCAACCAGGGCGGTGGGCGAACGATAGCCCGTCTCGGGTGCTAGCGCGGGATCTCGTGGGGCGCGTTCCGGGACATCCGGGGGATGAGAGAGGTCCATTGAACGCGTCACTTCGGTGAAGCTCGTCCCGTCAGAGGAGCGGGCGATGCCGACCTCTCCTCCGGCATCGAAGAACATCCATTGCTCTCCGGCGAACTCCACGACACTCGGATGTCGCGCGTTTCAACCAGTGGCGCGGAAGCGCTCGCGAGCGTTCCACTGAGCGGGTCACCGGAGGCGAGTCCGATTCCTCCAGATCCCGCGTAGTAGAGCCGATTCACACCGCCGATGGAGCTCACGAAGGGATCGAAGACGGCGTCACCTTCCCAGCTTTCCGAAGCCTCGAGGATCACTTCGTCCATGTCTCGGTCGTACCCGAAGACCTCGTTCTGCGGGACTCGTCGAATGTTTCGCGGCTCGAAACGGTTCCAATCGATCGCGTCGTCTGGGAGTGATTCGTCCCGGTCCGGGGGCTCGTCTACGCGCTCTCCTGCCGCGAAGAAGAGAAAATCTTGAGTTGCGTGCGCTCGCTCGACGGCGTCGATGGAATCCATCGCGACGCCTTCGGTACGGGCCATGACACCGGTTTCGAGCGAATCGAGAATCCGAAAGGGGCCGACTCCAGCGGTCCGAATCGGGGTTGGAAAGTTCGCCTCGTTGCCGAGGGTCCCGCACGCGATGGCCCCCGCAAGGAGAATGAGCGCAAAGAAGCGGCTCTTGGATGTAATGCAGTTCATTCGAACACCACCTCGGCGCCCGCGCCGATAGCAAAGATGCGACCCCCGGAGACGTAGTCGCCGACCGGGTCGACGAGGGAATCTTTGACATGCTCTCGCGTCACCAGATGGTCGTAGCGAGCGAAGATATCGAAGCGCAGCTCTCCTGGAAGAGTCGGATCGAGATCGCGGAGCGCGATTCCCCAGCCAAGAGAAACCGAGTGCTTCGTATTGTCGACAAAGTTGGTGACGCCGGTCTGAACTGGGAAAGGCGATGCGTGGAAGAAATACCCCGCGCGAAGCGTCATTCCGAGCGACGCGTTATCGACCGCTTGCCATTCCACGCCGACCCGCGGCACAAAAATATCGCTCATTCCCATATCGATTGGCGGAAGGGCGAAGATCTCATCCGGAAGTTCCACCGGGATCCCGGCCGGGACATCCGCTTCGATCACAATAACCTGATCCGAGATCAGGCTCGGATGCGAGGAGTACCGATACCAGGTGAGCTCCGCGCTGATGCGAAGGCTGTCGATCGGGCGACCCGAGACAGCGAGCGAGAGCTGATGGGGACCGAAGAGCGAGGTGGCTGCGGTGTCGAGCGCGAAGCGAAGCGGGATCGGGTCCCCGAGACCGATGATATTTGCATCCGCGAGCGCGATGATTTGATTGCCGAGGCGATACTGTTGCCGATAGGTGAGCCCGACATCGATGCGTTCGTGCGGACGGATTTGCACGCCCGCTTGGATATAGGGGACGGAGGTAAGGTCCCCTTTGAATTGGTGCTCAAGCCGGGAAAGATCTTCGGGCTGGAAAGGGTGCGCGTCGCCGCGAAGGTCGAGTGTGAGAACCGACGACGATTGGAAGTTCAGGCCTGCGCCAAACGAAATCCAATCCACTGGCGAGAACGCCAAGTTTGTCGTGAGAAAGATTCGATGGCTGCGGGTGTCGTATAGCTCCCATCGGGGACGATCGACGATGGAGCTACGCGTCCGCGCGATCCGTTGGTCTGGAAGGTGAATCCCCAAGCCGAACGCGAGCCGCATTCCATCGAATTCCGCCGGCGCAACCAGCCCAAGGTTTGCGGCTCCATGTCGTTCGACCTCAGAGCGCTCACCGTTGATATCGAGGAAGGGAGAGCTGCTGAAGTACCAGAGTCCGATCCGAAGCGAGTCATCCCGAACGAGACCTGCCGGGTTGTAATAGTTCGCCGACGGGCCTTCGACGTCCGCCGTTACGGCGCCCCCGAGTGCGCTCGCGCGAATGCCAAAGCCGTAGATATCCGGCGGCGTGGCGCCGGCGACGGGGGTCAGGCCGGTCAGCAGTAGGGTGACGAGACCGATGGTTTTGGCGAATCTCATTCTTCACCTCCCCACTCGACTCCGAGGGTCGCTCCACCAACGAGAATCCAGCCGCCGCTGATGAGCGGGTCGGTCTCTCCTTCGAGTGGAATATCGTGCTCTCGGGTCGCGACCCGGTGAAGCTGTCCGAACAGGTCGAGATTGATGCCGAGACCCACGGCCGTGCGATGCCGAAAACCACCTCCAACGCTGAGAATGTGTCGATGGTTGTCAATATAGCGGACGGGGGTCGTAAGCGGACTGCCGTCGTCTCCCATGCGCTGGTTCCCTTCGCTATCGAGAGCCGGCGCAAGCCGTGAAGCCGGCGCGGGTGTCATTTCGAAACTATAGCCCGCGCGAATCGTTCCTTCGGTCGCGCCCCCACCGACGCGGTACTCGAACCCGAGGCGCGGGGAGATGGTGTCGCTGAAATCTGGGTCGGGCGGAGTGTTCGAACTGGACGTGGTTTTGCCAACGACGCCCGGCCACTGACTCCACCGGCGATACGCTAGTTGAAGTGCGATTAGCATTCGCCGGTTCGGCCTCCACGCGCCTTCCAGGGAAATCGTATGCGGGTCGTACTGGGGGACCGCCGTGATCGTGATCCGAGGAAGGGCGATTGGGAGGCCCTCGACGTTGATGCCGAGGTCGATCTCGGAAATCAGCTCCGAACGCCACGCGAGCCCAAACTGAAAGTCGCCCACGTCAAGCTGGGCGCCAACCCCCGGGCTAAACGCGGTAAGGAGCTGGGTCTCTGTTTCCGAGACAAACTGATCTCCTGGCTCGAGCTTCACCGTCAGTCGTCCATCGATATTGGCCGTTGCGGCAACGCCAGCACCAATGCGCAGGCCGGGCACGAGGCGATCCAGGTTGATGCCAAGTCCGAGGTGAAGGTGAACGGATTGCGTCCGAGAGAGCACCGACCACTGAGGGATCTCAGGATAGATGATGTCGGTCTGCAGAACGGTCTGAAGCGGCGCAATGATCATCGTGCCCATCGTCAGTACGTCTTCGAGCGGACCACCAAAGGGTAGGGGCAACTGAAAGCCGATCGTTGTCGCTTGATACGGATCCAGCGCGGAGCGTTCTCCGTTTAACGTCAGCCGAAAGACACCCCCTTGAACGCCGAGCCCGAGCGCGGTGCTGCGCGCGCGTCCAAGACCCGCAGGGTTGTTCCAGACGGCCTCGTAGTTGTCCGAGAAAGAAGCACCGGTGAGACCCATCGCCTGGGAACGCGCTCCGCCGCCGAATACATCGGGAGGGGAGGCGCGACCCACAGTGGGCGTGCTCAATAGGGCCACCGCCGTACATAAGCCAACAAGTAAGGAAGACGCTCGCATCGGCTGCACGGTATCAAGGGAGAGCTAATTCCCAAAGGGGCGCTGTGAATTCCGTTTTCGTTTTCCCGCTCTGGCGTTTCGAGCCGTGCTCACCAAATCGCCGACGACGCGCTGGATATCGATCGAACGTCGATGTCTATCCTTGTCGGTCAACCCGCTCGCATGCGGGGATCCGGTCCTTTCACGGGCGCTTTTGGTCCCGGAACTCAGATCGGGGTACCGCGGTTAGGGGGACGGTTGACGAAGCGCGTGAAGGAAGCCGTCGTCCGCGCCGACATAGAGAGTGCCGTCTTCGCCGAGGCTTGGCGTGGAATCGACATCCTGCCCAACATCGAATGTCCACAAAATCGAGCCATCTTGGAGCGAGACCGCGTACACCGAATTGTCCTGGCTGCCGAAGTAGATCCGGCCCTCTGCGTCGATGATCGCGGAGCTGCGGATTCTGCCGGAGGTTTCGGTCGACCAACGCGTCGAACCATCCGGGCTCACCGCGTACAGACGGCCATCGTAACTGCCGAAGACGATCGTTCCGTCGGTCGCGATCGCCGGCGTCGCGCGAACGTCGTCGCCCGTTTCGACGCGCCATTGGATTTCACCGCGTGCGTTGACCGCCACCATATGGCCGAGGTCCGTCCCAACGTAGATCGTTCCGTCATCCGCGATCGATGCACCACCTTCGATGCTTGCGCCGCAGGCCTGTCGCCAGAGCTCATGACCGGTCTCGTCGATCGCCAAGAGTTGGCCCTCCGGGGTTCCGATCACGATGTAGCCGGCCGGGTGGATGGCCGGGGAACTTCGAACGTGGGCGGCGGTGGGCACGTGCCAGAGCACGCGTCCCTCCGGGTGAATGGCGTAGAGGCCATCGGCCGCAACATAAATCTGTCCGTTCGCTCCGATCGTTGGGCTCGCATCGATCGGATGGTTCAAGTTGACGCGCCACCGTTCCTGTCCACCCTCAGAGAGGGCGACCAAGCTGCCATCGTCGCTGGCTACGTAGACAACGGCATCTTCGCCTTCTCCGCTCGTCGCCGCGCTTGCGTAGATCTTGTCTTCCGCAGAATAGCGCCAGAGCATTTCGCCCGTTGCGGTCAACGCCGTAAAGGTCTGATCGAGCGAACCGAGGTAGATCGTTCCGTTTGCTCCAACCACGGGCGAAGCAAAAATCCGGGCGCGCGTCCGCAGCAAGCGTTGGTGCTCCGGCGCCGCAGCGGGGCCGGAAAATGCGTAGCGTCCAGTGTGGCGGACATCTCCCATAAAGCCCCGCGGCGGAGCGTTCGTCTCTGGGACGGTATCGGGGTTTGCCTCGACGTTCTCTGGGTTGGCATCGCCTTCGACCGGAAGCGCATCGGGTAAGCTTTGCTGCGAGTCCTCGCGTTCGGCCATCACGTCTTCAAGGAAGCGACAAACTCCCTCGTGGCATATCCGGGAGCCTTCGCACTCCGCATCCGACATACAAGGGCTGGATTGCACGACCGGCCGCGCACCTGCGCAGGAGAGCAAGAGCCCGCAAAACGCGGCGGAATAAACCAGGGCCAGATTTTTTTGAAGCGAGGCCGAAACCATACGTATCGAGTAGCAGGCACGCTCCCCTGCGACAATGACTCAACGAGGAGCCTCTCTTTCGCGACTCCAATCGGTCCAGAGGGTCCCGCTTGCGCTCGCCCCCCAAGCCTTTGGACGCTTGCCCCTATCGCGACGCCGAACTTGGGTTAGATTGCCGCCGCTATGTTCCGTTCGATCCGGCTGCTCGATAAGCTCCTCGACCATTTTAGCATTGCCCAGATCGAAACCCTGCTGAGCGATGAGGCGCTCCTTCACGTCCTAATGGTCTTTGAGCCCCGTCCCGAGCGGCGCCTTCGCGAGGAGGTCCGGGAGGCGCAGAAGGGGTCGAAGACGCATGGCGCACCCGGCGCATTGATCCTCGAGTACGTGGAGCAGTTTGGCGCAGCCGCTGTCTGGAACGCGGTCCCCCAAGAGCTTTGGACAGAAGGGGCGGAGGAGGCTCCGGCACCCACGCCGCTCGAGCCGGTTCCGGAACTCAGCCGCGCGCAGCTGATGTCGCTTGTGGCTCTTACGGTCGCCTCATCGGCTGGCGCGCTTCCCTTTCTTCTTGGCGCCTCGGAGACCTGGAAGCTGGCTGGAAGCGTCGCGTCGATTGGCGGCGGTCTCGGTGTGGGGACCATCGCCTTTGGGACAGGAGGCGCAATCGGCGGTCTCGTGATGGGAATCGGGACGGTTCTTTCGGCGATGGGACTCGCCGCCGCAGGGTACGGTTTTGGGCGCTGGCCGCTCACCGTCGCGGTGCTCGCTGGAATGGGCGCGGGAGCCTTCGCCGGCGTTCCAATCTACCAACGGCTCGCGAAGCGAAACCGGCCTCGCTCGTTTTAACGCCTAGCCCGCATCGGTCACCAGGAATCGCGCCCTCGCACAACCCTTCACAATCATAAGGGAAGTTCTCTTCGCTCAAATACGTGCTGTATTCTCGCTCCGACAACTTCCCTTATGATTGCGAAATTTTGCACGATCATCACGAGCCTGGTGACCGATGCGGGCTAGCCCGGATCCGTCACCCGGATTCGCGCCCTCGCACAATCCCTCACAATCGTAAGAGACGTTCTCTTCGCTCGAATACGGACTGTATCGTCGCTCCGATAACTTCCTGTGCGAATGCGGAATCTTGCACGATCATCACGTTCCTGGTGACGGATCCGGGCTAGGAGAGCACCGCGTGCCCGGTACGAATCCGCGCCAAAACCCGTTCTGTGAACTGCGTGCGCAAGTAGAAGCCGCGAGGAGTCGTCCATTCGTAGCCCCCTTCGGCCGAGGGGGCTTTCGCTCGGACGCCCCCGTGCGCTGCTTTGGGGCGGACCTGCAGCCATGTCCCGAGGCGCGCGTCGAGCTCGTCGAGTCGAGACTCGGCGATGATGGCGCCGACGCGCTCGTAGTCGTTTTGCAGTGTTGCGCGCTCCTCCTCCGTTGGCGAAAAGAGCACCGGTAAGCCAACGACCCGCGCCGGAACAGGGACTTCCTTATCGGCCTGGACCGGCACCCAAAGAACCTGGCGCAGCTTCCTCCAAACGAGTGAATCCCGGAACGAGGTCTCGCTGATCTCGTTGAGTCGTAGCGTGCAGACGAACGTCGACTCCTTGGGTTTGCCTCCGGTGATGGGGAGAGTTTTGAGTTCAACACCAAGCGCTAGGAAATCCGGCTCGTCTTTGCTTCCCGCGTCCGCTCCGAGCCACTCTTCGAGCAGCTGGCCGACGATACCTTTGTGACTTCGCGTGTGCGTTGGGAGTTTTCGCCCGACATCCTCGGCAAGCTCCGAGAGCATCCGTCCCGGTAACTCCCGTGCACGGGAAAGGAGTTGCTCGATCGATTCCGGAGGCGGGTTCGCGGGCATGACGCTTCAGCGGAGCTCGCAGACGTTCTCACCGAAGAGTTGCTCAAGGCTAGAACGCATCTGGTCGCTCGCGTCTACACTCACGCCGGTATGAGGAAGCTGAACCGTGAAGGAGCCGGGCTCATGCAGCTCAAGCGAGACCGGGATGGGTCCGCGGTGACGACTTAGGGCGGTTCGAAGCTGATGAAGCTTGTCCTCGCTGAGGAGTTCCATTCGTAATCTCAACGTAACGGCGCGCGTCTTCTGAGAGATCGCTTGCGCGAGCGGCACGACCTCGTCGAGGACAAGTTTTACTTGAATCTCGTCGCCGCCGCTGCGGTCGCGCTCATGCTTGACTGTGCCCTTCGCGACAATCGGTTCCCCGGCGTAGAGGGGCTCACGATACTCTTCGAGGATTTTCGGCCGCACAATGACCTCGACGCGACCGGTCGCGTCTTCAAGCTCGAAGAAAGCCATCGTCTTTCCCGAGCGAGTCCGGATGCTGCGGATTCCTTCGACCGAGCCGCCGATGACCGCGTTAAACCGATTCTGCGTGTTCTCGATGGTTTCGCAGTTGACGTTGCAGAAGCGCCGAAGCTCCTTCTCGTAGCGATCGAGTGGATGTCCCGACACGTAGAATCCGAGCGTCGACTTCTCACGCGCGAGCTGATCGCGGCTGTCCCATGCGTGGATATCACTTGGGAAGGTGCCGCCTCGTTTGATCGATGTACTCGGGCTCGCTTCTTCGACGAGTCCAAACAGGCTCGTCTGCCCACTCGAGCGTTCTTCTGCGGCACGCTTTCCGCGCTCGACCGCGGTCGGAATCGCCGCGAAGGCCTGAGCGCGGTGCACCCCCTCATCTTCGTGCAGTTGGTCAAAAGCTCCCGACTGAACAAGCGCCTCGCACACATTCTTATTCACGCGGCGAAGATCGACCCGGTCGCAAAAGTCGAAGAGGTCGACGAAGGGTTGCTTTTCCCCCTCGACCACGCGCTCTTCGAAGATCGCTTCAAGTGCCGCTTGTCCGACGCCCTTTAGAGCGCCAAGCCCAAAGCGAATGCTCGGTCCCGTCGGATCCCGCATAACGCCTTTTTCACTGACCGGACGGTTGACCGGGCGCTGCAGCTCGGCGTTCGGTTCGTATACGACCGAGAACTCGATCTCGCTTTCGTTAACGTCCGGCGGGAGCACGGTAATGCCAAGCGCGCGGGCTTCTGCGACAGTGCGGACGACCTTGTCCGATTTATCCTTGTCTGCCGTCATTGTCGCGCAGCAGAACTCTGCGGGGAAATGCGCCTTCAGATACGCTGTTTGATAGGTAATGAGCGCATATGCGGCGGAGTGACTCTTGTTAAAGCCGTATCCCGCGAAGTAAGCCATGAGATCGAAAATCTCCGAAGCCTTCTCCTTGGTATGTCCGCGTCCGACTGCGCCCTCCGTGAAGATGGCCTTCTGCCGGACCATCTCCTTTTCTTTCTTCTTGCCCATCGCGCGACGAAGAATATCGGCGCCACCGAGGGAGTAGCCGCCCATGACCTGGGCGATCTGCATAACCTGTTCCTGATAGACGATAACGCCACGCGTATCTTTGAGGATCGGAATCAAGCAATCGTCCGGATACTCAACCTTTTGCCGACCATGCTTCCGCTTCACGAAATCTTCGTGCATTCCCGCGCCCATCGGTCCCGGACGGTACAGAGCCACGGCGGCGACGATATCCTCGAAGCAGTCTGGCTTGAGCATCTTGAAGAGGCCCTGCATCCCCTGCGATTCGAGCTGGAAGACATTCGTCGTTTCACCCGAGCAGAGAAGGGCGAAGGTCGCTGGATCATCGAGCGGAATCGCATCGAGGTCAAAGGACCCATCTTGGTCTGGGCGCAGATTGATAAGACGCTTCGCGACATCGAGAACCGTGAGCGTCTTGAGGCCGAGGAAGTCGAACTTGACCAGACCGGCCGCTTCGACATCGTCTTTGTGATATTGCGTGACGTAGACGCCTTCGTCCGGACAAAAGACGGGAACATGGTCCCAGATCGGTCCTTCGGAGATCACGACGCCGGCGGCGTGCATGCCCGCGTGACGGGTAAGGTCTTCGATCGCTTGTGCGGTATCCAGCAACTCGCGAACGTCCCGATCCGATTCGTAGATCACCCGCAGGCGCTCTTCTTCTTCAATCGCCTTTCCGATCGGGGTGGTTTTTCCTCCCACCGGATCGGGGATCATCGCCGCAATCCGGCCAGCGTCCTGCGGCGCCATTCCGAGCACGCGCCCAGCATCGCGAACGGCGCTCTTACTCTTCAGAAGGTGGAAGGTCGCGATCTGACCCACGGAAGTCGCGCCATACGCCTCGCGAACGTAGTCGATGACTTCGTCGCGCCGGCTCATGCAGAAATCGATATCGAAGTCAGGCATCGAGACACGTTCCGGGTTCAGGAAGCGTTCGAATAGAAGCCCGTAGGGAATCGGGTCGAGGTTCGTGATGCGAAGCGAATATGCGACGAGTGAGCCGGCACCTGAGCCTCGTCCCGGACCGACTGGAACACCGTTATCTTTCGCCCACATGATGAAATCGGAGACGATCAGAAAGTAGCCCGGAAAGCCCATCGAGCAGATCACGTCGAGTTCGAGCTGGAGCCTGGCGTTGTACTCCTCTTCATCGGGCGCGTGGCCGAGCGCACGCGCTTCTTCGAGCCGCTCTCCGAGGCCTTTCAACGCAAGGTCGCGAAGGTAACTGTCCTCGGTTGCGCCGTCCGGCACTGGGAAGCGGGGGAGTTTCGGCGGGTGCAGCGGGTTCGGCGGATCCTGCATGCAGAGTTCGGCGATTTTCGCTGCGTTCGCGACCGCCTCATTCTGCTGCGGGAAGAGCTCAAGCATTTGGGAGCCCGATTTGATGTACATCTCGGCGCTGCCGTGATGGGTCGCCTTTAGCTCGCGAAGCGTGCGGTTCGCGCCGATCGCCTGCAGCGCGAGCTGCGCTTTGGCCTGCTCCGGCGCGGCAAAGTGGCAGCAGTTCGAAGCGACGAGTGGGAGGTCGCGTTCTTTCGCGAGTGCAGTCAGGACCGAGATCAGTGGGCGGTTCTCGGGAAACCCGTGATCCTGAAGCTCGACGTAGAGGTTGTCGCCGAAGAGTTCCTTCAGCCGATCGAGTGCACGACCCCCGGCTTCAGGTCCCTTCATGAGGATCTCTTGGGGAACCCAGCCGGCCATGCATCCCGTCAGCGCGACGATGCCTTCGTTGTACTCGGCGACACGTTCCAGGGAGGTCCGCGGAACGCCATCGAGCAGTCCTTCCACCCAGCCGAGCGAAACGAGGCGCACGATGTTCTGATAGCCCGTCTGATTGGTCGCGAGGAGAACCACGTGACCGCTCGGAGCTCCTGCATCGAGTGGGTGGCCATCCACCACATGAATCTCGCTACCGAGGATCGCCCCAACGCCGGCGTTTCGGCATTCGTTATAGAGCTGGACCGCGCCGTACATATTGCAGCGGTCGGTGAGTGCCACCGCGGGCATGTCGAGCTCTTTGCAGGTCTTTACGAGCTCCTTGATGCGCAACGCGCCATCGAGGAGCGTGAACTCACTATGAACGTGGAGGTGGGCGAAACCTAGATCGGGGCCCGCGGACCCCGACGTTGCGCCCGTATCAGTGGTTTGAAGCTCAGTGGCTTCGCTCACCCCTTCGAGACGACCTTGCCTTCGGTGAGCGCGAAGCCTTGAGGCATCGCGGCGCTCAGCTCATCCGACTCGTCGAAGGTCCAAGTGGTCGCTGCGAAGTTCTTTGCCATCGCGCTCCGAAGGCGGGCGCTCTCCTCCTTGAGGAACGATTGCTCGAGGGTTTCCTTCGCAGAGATCGGGTTTTCCTGCGCGAAGATGGAGGCCGCGGCGTGAAAGCGAACATTTTCGCTCGCATCGAGCAGGAATCGCTCCAGGGATTCGCATACGCGATCATCCTGCACGGTTTCGAGGACCGCAATGATGTCGATTTTCCGCTGAGGATCGCGTTCGTACTCCGTATCCATCCCTTCGAGGATTTCAAGGAGTGAACCCACGAGCGTGGTTTCGTCTGCGAGCTGCTGAATGGCTTTGACCGGCCACGCGATGTGCTCTGAGTTCTTGAGCGCATCCACTGCCGGTTTCAGCGCGGCATCCCCTGCGGCGAGGATTCCCTGCAGCGCCAAATCCTTTTCTTCCTGATCGGTGATCGAAGGATCGGCACGGAAGTCGAAGCGCTTAAAAAGCGCCGCCGCCGCTTCGGCAGATTCCTGCTTCGCAAGCCAAACGAGAGATGCCCAGCGATCCTGGTTGTTCGAACGCTTGTTCGCGACGCGGTCAGCATGCCCTTTGAAGATGGACTCGCTGCTACGAAAGATATCGAAGAGACCCATGCGGTCGGTATTCAGCGAATGATGACGGGACGCAAGATGACCTGGCTCCCCTTCGTCTCCACGTGGAAACGAACCATGCGGCACCCGTGCTTTGCCTTCAGCGCCTCAGCGTTCTTCGAGAGACGGGCGAGGAAACGATCTTGTGGAATATTCGAGACATCCTCCCCCGCGGCACGCTTCGCATCGACGTACTCCTGGAAGATACGGCTCTGGTAGGAACTTTCCGGCTCGTCTGCGAGCGCGGCGACCTCCGGGCTCGCAGATGCACCTGCGGTTTCTTCCGGTTCCGACATCGTCTCGCTCCAGCCGATCCCGGGGGTGGAATTTCGTCCGGATTCGTCGGTCTCTTGAACGCCAGTGAAGACATTGATGAGCTGGTTGATTCGATATGCGAGCCCACCAAACTCCGCGCTTTCGATATTGAGGCGATGATCCGTTCGGCCGTTGATGACCGTCAGAATACCTTCTTCGATTTCGGTCAGTGGACGCATGAAGCTGCCTCCGACAAGGAAGCCGTACGCCAGAGCGAGGAGGGCTGCCGCGATCGTGAGGAAGAGAATGACGGTGGCGATGCTCGTCAGCTCAGCGTGTTCCGCGCGATCGCCAAGAACGGCGAAGGAGAGGGCTTCGGACGGCGTCTCGGGAAGAGCGCGGACCAATCCGACGTACGTGTGCTCTCCGAGTTCCGCTTCGAACGCCGTAGCGGCGCCACCCGCGGCAGACTGTTCCGCTTGGCTACCGAGGGAATTGTTCACGAAGGCCTCGAACGGGTTCAGCTCTCCGGGTTCAAGTGACGAGCTGTAGACCGCGCTTCCCCGCATAATCACAACATCGCGACCAATGACCTCCGCCTCGCGTTGGACAAAACCGTTCGAGACATCGTAGCCAACCAGAAGCGCTCCGATCACGCCTCCGCTTTCGTTGTGGACCGGCGCGACCGCGACGCGGATCACCTTGTTTTCGTCACTCTTCCACCAGACATCGTGCCCCGATTGTCCTTCGATCGCTGCTCGAACGACGGGAATGGCCTGATTGAGCGAGTTGCCAGCCATCCGGTTGATATCCTGGTCACGGGCGATCACGCTGCCGGTTTCATCAAGGAGGGCGACAAGATCGGGGCGTCCGACCTGACCGCGCGCTGGGTCTTGGAACCACGCGGCGATCGTATTCGCTTGCTCGTGTGCACGCGTGCGGCGGCTATTCTGGTCGAGCGCGCGATACGCGGCCTCTACCCCTTGCGTTTTCGCGCGGTCCTCCACGAGCCGAAGGAACTCGAGACCCGCGAGGCGCCATGAGCGTGCAAAAAGCTCCGAGTTTCCTTCGATCTGACTATCGAGCTGGCTCGAAAGTCCCTGCTCCAGCTCCGAGCGAACGTAAAAATACGATCCCAGACCGACGAGTAGAACAGCGGCGAGCGCGCCCGCGATAATCTTCAAACGCATTGAGTCTCTTCCTTATGCGACGGGCGCATTTGCGCCCCCCCAGAGCCTGATATGGCCCCGACACCAGCGAGGTAAGTACCAATTTGGCGATCGACGGTCAAGGCATGTTGGGCCGAAGTGGGCAATGGGCACCTCTTCGGAAGTGACAGGACTCGTCGTTCAGACATCGCTGACAATCGCGCACTCTCGGGTGGAGCACGAAAATCGGAAGGCTCGCCCCACTTTTTACGTTCTTTGCTTGCCAGTTGCTGGAGAATCGTGCAATACCGCAGGCGCTGAGCGAGCCGCCTCTTGAGGCGACCGCAAGCATCCTTACCGGGAGGCGACGGTGTCTCCGGCGAGGAATCCATGACCGACACGGATGGTGCGCGAGATGCGTTCCTCCAAGAAAACGGCGGGAAATGTCGGAAGAATCCGAGCCATCTCAAACAGAGGCAGCGATAGGATCGAGCGAGGATCATGCGACCTCGATCGAGGCACACGTATCTGCGCTCTCCGACCGGAAGATCCAAAAGATCACCGGTGGAAACCCTTTTCTGCGCGGCCGTTTGCTCGCCCGGCGTAAGTCGGTTCAGGAGCTCTCCTCCGACGGCGAGAGTGCGCGTGGGCAGATCAAGGCGCGCGCCGGCGAGAACCCGTACGAGACCTCGGTGAACTACGACCGGTCGACCGGGAAGGTTCGCAGTCAGTGCAATTGCGCGGGATGGCGCGGACCGGATGGACATTGCAAACACGTGGCGGCGGTGATCGTCGCGCTACGAGACAGAGAGCGCCCGCCGGCGCCTCCCCAAAAAGAAGAGGCTGAGGAGACTGAGGTGGAAAACCAAGTCGAAGCGAGCAGCGCGAACGAAGATGGCGATGGCGAAAAGCGGAAGCGAAAGCGGAAGCGGAAGCGGAAGCGCAAGCGCAAGGCAGCAGCGACTCCGGCGGCGGAGCCTGTTCATGTTCCGCAAGCGGTATCCGTCGGTGGGTCGCGTCGCAGCCGGCGTCGCCGGCGCCGAAAGGGCGGTCCCGAAGATGTCGAGCTCGTCTCGGCACGCGATCTTGCGGGTGCACTTCAGGAATCGCGAGGGGCAATCGATGCCTGGCTTCCACCAGACGCCCGTCCAAAAGCGCTCGAGCTCGAGTATCGGGCGGTCGTTCGCGCGACCTCTCTGACACTTACTCCAGTGATGCTCGGCACCAAGAATGCCGTGCCGATTCAGGAGTCACTGAACGCTTTTAACATGGTGGGCTCGGAAGAGCGCGCCGTGATGCGTGCGCTCTCACGCTCCGTGATCCGCGGCAAGCCGGCGACGGCCGAAGTGCGCGGCGAGGACGCGGCCGAAATGCTCTCCCTTTTGAAGGAGCGCCGCGTTCTTCTTGAACCGGCATCGATGGAGCTTCGCTTCAGCGATGAAATTCTCACTCCGCGAATTGAGCTCGGCGATCTTGAAGAGGGAACACTTCGCTCGCAGGTCGCGTTCATCTCGAGCGGGACCGGACGGCGCTTCTCGATGAAGAGCGGCGCTTGGTTCCCAGGAACGCCAGGCTGGCATATCGATTCCGACGGGGTTGCACGCAGGCTCGCGAGCAGCGTCTCGGCGGCGATGCTCGCCCGCGTGATTCGCACCCCTTCGCTCGTCCATCCACTCGATGAGCTGCCCACGTTGCTCGGGAATCATATTCCCTCCGTTGCCGCGACGATGAATGCGGAGCTCCCGGACCTCTCGGAGGTCGCGGAACTCGTCGACTCCGAGCCTCATCTCGAACTCTGGGCGACCGGCGATATCACCGAGGCGCACGTGACCCTCAAGGTCCGTTACGAAGATGAACGCTTCGAAATCCCGGTGAGCGGGTTTCCGACACCGCTTGCCGTATTGCCAGGAGGCGAGGGTGGGCGTCCGCGCGTCGTCCGTCGAGATGTCGGCTCGGAAGTGATGGCTGTTCAGCGGCTCGTGAAAATGGGCTTCGAAGCGGACGAAATCGGCCAGGAGCTCTTCGCCGAAAACGCGGACGCGATCCGCTTTTGGAGTGAGGGGCTCAATGAGCTGCCAAAGGAATGGGAACGCTTCGTTCCCGCTGGCCTCGGTGAGGTGAAGATTCGTGAGGAGAGCGTCACCAGCTCTGCACGCGTTTCGAGCGGCGTCGATTGGCTCAGTCTCGAGATGACGTTCGCCGTGGGTGGTGCGGTCGTCGAAGAGGAAGAACTTCGCGCATGTCTCGCGAACGGGAAGCGCATCGTAAAACTGAGCGATGGCACCTATGCCCCGATTGACCCGGATTCGCTCGAGGAAGTTCTTAGCCGAGTGGCGGAGATCTACGCAGGCGCAAGCTCGCAGAAGCTCTCGCTATCTCAGGCGGGCCGCATCCAGGACCTGATGAGCCTTGTCGATGACGCGAATATTAAGCCGAAGGCGAAGGAACTCATCGGCAAGCTGGAGAACCTTGAAGAGGTGCCGCAGCTCGCGAAACCGCGCGCGCTGAAGGCCAAGCTCCGCCCGTACCAGAAGGCGGGGTTCTCCTGGTTGGGTTTCCTCAACGAAATGTCGATGGGCGGCATCCTTGCCGACGATATGGGCCTTGGGAAGACCCTTCAGACCATCACGCTTTTGCTTTGGGTGAAGGCGAAGAATGCCAAGCTGAAGAAGAACAAAGCCCCTCGTCTGAACCTCGTCGTCGCGCCGACCTCGGTGGTGCCGAACTGGGAACGCGAGATCCGAAAGTTCTGCCCAGCAACGTTCAAAACCGTGGTTTGGCAGGGAGCGAACCGGCACGAAAACCGCGAGCTGCTCGACGACGCAGATGTGATGATCACGTCGTACGCGCTCCTTCGACGCGATGAAGAGCTACTGGCCGAACTCGACTTTAACTTCGCGATCCTCGATGAAGCGCAGCACATCAAGAATCCCTCGAGCCAGACGGCGCGTGCGGCGAAGAAGCTCCAAAGTGCTCGCCGCCTCGCATTGACCGGTACGCCGATCGAAAATCGTCTCTCGGAGATGTGGAGCATCTTCGACTTCGTCTCGCCAGGCTTGCTTGGCGATTTGAAGAAGTTCGAGGAAACGATTGCGCGGCCGATCGATCGCGGCGACGAGGAAACCGCTCGACGCCTCCGAAATACGATCAAGCCTTTTGTCCTGCGCCGTCTCAAGACCGACGTCGCCGACGACCTTCCGCCGAAGATCGAGCAGGAGATCGTCGTTCCGATGAGCGAAGATCAGAACGCGCTCTACCAGCAGGTACTCGCGGAAGTTCGCAAGAGCGTGCTCAGCGAAGTCGAGAAGAAGGGCATCGCGAAGAGCCAGATTCAGATCCTTGCGGCGCTCACTCGCCTTCGCCAGGTCGCGTGCGACCCGCGCTTGATGAAGCTCGAAAATCGCGAGTTCGAAGACCGTGACTCGGGCAAACTGATGGCGTTAAAGGAGATCGTCCGAAACGCGAAGGAAGGCGGACATCGCGTCTTGGTGTTCAGCCAGTTCGTCACCATGCTCGGCCATATCCGCGACGTGCTCGACGGTGAAGGTATTTCCTACGAATACCTCGATGGCTCCACGAAGGACCGTATCGAGCGCGTCGAGCGCTTTAACGAAGATGACTCGATCACCGCGTTCCTGATCTCGCTCAAAGCAGGCGGCACGGGGCTGAATCTCGTGGGTGCAGATACCGTCGTTCACTTCGACCCTTGGTGGAACCCCGCCGTCGAAGACCAGGCGACCGATCGCGCGCACCGCATCGGCCAGACCCGCACCGTGAACGTCTACCGCCTCATCGCCGAGACCAGCGTCGAGGAGAAGATTCTCGAACTCTCCGCGAAGAAGCGCGCGCTCATGGAGAACGTGCTCTCAACCGAAGGCAGCCCGCTCAAGGGGCTCACGAAGAAGGACGTCGACTCGCTCTTCTCTTGAGCGTCGCGTGAAACGGGGGCGCGTCGATTCCTTGGCCGCCCCCTTCATTTCGGTTTCGCTCGTCCGTCGATCGCTGCGTCTGTCCACGCGTTCCATTTCTGCAGGGCGGGATCTCGCCCGCCGTTCGCGAAGTGGACTGCCATGCGAATCACGTAAAGATAGTTCCTGCTGGTTCCGTGATTCTTTTTCGCGTTCGCTTCCTTCAGCCTCTGAAACAACTCTTCTGGCGATTGCGCGCGGAGCATCTCGACAGAAGTCACGTCGATCCGGCGTAGGTCTGCGGCGAACGTATTTCCGATACCTGGGATCTTGGTCAAAGGCGTCGATTTCGCATCGCTCACAACGGACAGTTCAGCTGAACGTCCGCGCGATTGATGCGCGGAGATGCATCGTCTTCGCTGGCGACGAGCTGGAACTCGAGCTCGAGCCAACTCTCCCGGCGGAGGCTCTCGAGTGAGATCGGGCTCTCAAGAGGCAAAGGCTGCCAGGCGGCGTCGTCGAGGCGGGCTTCCACGGCGGCGGTGCGGGCGCGAACTTCAACGCTCGCTCCTGGGGGAACGCTCGCATCGAAGATCATCTCCTCCCATTCGGTCGGCCCGGCTGAGCATCCTTCGATGCGCGTTCGGTAGATGCCGCTTGGTGCTGTAAATGTTCGAAGCGCGTAGCCGGTGAAATCCGAATACGTGTAGGGGAAGTTCCCAACCGGGAACTCCGTCGCCACGCCGGTCGTTGGGTTGAGCCGAAAGACGCTCGCGGAGACTTGGTTAACGCCCCAGACATTGCCGCGAGCGTCGAGCCCAAGGCCGACCGTGCCGCCGCCGGGGAGCGGCCGATCCGCGGTGCCGTGGACGCGCATGCCCGAACCGTCTTCTGCGCTGAACTGGTAGACGCGCGCGATGGCCGGGCCAATATCTGCGCCGCCAGGGCGGAAGCGAATGTACTCGTGCGATGCGCTCACGAAGATGTTGCCGCGGTCGTCGGCTGCGACCCCGCGGGTGGGTGCGTCGTCTGGAAGAGGAACCTCAAACCAGCGGTTGCCGATCGGGTCGTAACGCATCACCGAATCGCAGAGGAACCCCGCGACCCACACGCGGTCTTCGTTGTCGATCGCGATCCCGTAGCCAACGGCGCAATCATCGCGCGTCCGTGGCGTAAGAACCGGGCCTTGCACGCCCTCTTCGGTATCGATGGAAGTCATCAGACCCGCCCCGGGAGAGAGCGTCCACAAGACGCCGTCGCTTCCGATCGCAGCGCCGTAGGGTTGTACCCCGCCGAAGAGTCCGATGCGGCGGATCGTCTCGCCGGTCTCCGGGTCGAGCTGAACGAAAGCGCGCTCTCCGAAGAGTCCGACCCAGACGGTGCCGGCGCGGTCGATCGCGATGGCGCGTGGAATGCTCGGGATGCCGCCGACGTCCACGGTCCAGAGAAGACACTCGTCCTCTTGCCCAAGGAACTCATCCGCGGAGATGCGGCCATCTGCATTGCGGTCGCTGGAGGTATCGATTCGGCCATTGCCATTTCGGTCGATGCAGTCTTCGAGCTCGTGGGCAATCTTCGTCACAGTCCCCTGGTGGCCGAACGAACGGTTCGCAACAAATACGTTCCCTCGGAGGTCGACGGCAGTTCGCGAAGGACAGTTTCCTTCCGTTTCCCCGTCACAGAGAACGTCGAGTGCTTGCGCGCCGTTGGTACCGTCGAGAAGTACTCCGTCGAATTCACCGAGCTGCTCTCCGGTGAGAAGGTTCACCTTCGTGATCGTGCCGCCTTCGGTGTTCGCGACCCAGGCGTGGTTCGTTTCCGTGCGAGTGCGCGAAAGAGTCAGCGAGCCTCCTTCTTCGTCGATGCCCGAGATCTCCTCGGCAACGTCCGACCAACTTCCGCCACTATCCGTGGGCAGGTTGTGGATGCGGCACCCGAGTCGGCAATCGCCGCACTCACTGATGACCCCTTCGTCTTCCGCGCCATTGCAGTTGTTGTCGAGGCCATCGCAGACTTCCTCCGCCCCGGGAAAGATGCGCGGGTTTCGGTCGTCACAGTCCCCACTGCAGCTCGTGATCCCGTCGCCGTCACGGTCGACGTCGACTTCGACGTTAAAGCACTCGTTATCCCGTTCGTTGCAACGGTCCTCGGTGCATTCGTTTCCATCATCGCAGGCCGGGGCCTCCGCGCTTACGCATTCGCCGTCGATGCACAGCTCGATGCCGTTGCAGAAAAGCCCGTCGTCGCAATCTTCGGGGCACGGAGCGCCCGTATCTACGCCACTGTCCGAAAGAGAACCGTCGCGGGCTGCATCCGGAGTGCTGGAATCGGTTCCGCTATCGCGCGCCGCATCTGGCCCAGAGCCGCGTCGCCCTAGGTCAAGCTCTGAGCGAGCGCCGCACGCGACTAGGGCGGAGAGTAAAAGAAGAGCGAGGGGCGAAGAGAGTTGGCGTAGGTTCATCAAAATGTGGGGACCGGAGGACACCGCAGGTGCAGCAAGAATAGTGCCCACGGGGAAGGGGAGAAAGTTCGGGCCGAAGACACGAGATGCACTATCCGCCCGTTGATTTACTCCGAACCACGCTTCGCGGCATTTTCACACGCTCGAACGCCGTCCAATCCTGCCGCGTATGTACGATACGTGGCTTCGAATCAGTCGCATTTGCGCACGCAAACTCTTACGATTCGACAACGGGGGTAAAATATCGGTCGCTCGCGCGAGAGACCGATCGCGATCCGGCGTTACGTCAAGATCACGCGCTTCGTGCATTCCCTAACAGTACGATTCGATTCCCTTGCGAGTGTCCAGCGACGAATCGCCGCGAGGGGTCGAAGCCCGGGGGAGGGGGCGATCTGAGATTCCCGTCGCCGGCTTACTCTCGCGATGTATTCGGTGCGAGTTGATAGGAAAGCTCGACAGGGGCGGATTGACACGAGCCTCCGATGCATTCGCCACCTGCGCATTGTTGGTCGGCGCGGGCGCGCACGATGATCGTGCCCGAGCTTCCGCCTTCGATATCCGAGCCGAGGAAGGGGTTGTCGAGCGTCATCTCGATGCGTCCGTCGCCCGCCTCAGCATCGCCGTTTGTCCCATCGTCGCGAACCTCTGCGAGGTCGAAGATTCGCGTTTCGTCTCCGTCCGCTCTGAACTGGATCGTCACTTTATGACCCGCGGGCGCGTCGGGACAGGTCGTCAGCGTTAGTGCGAGTTCGATATCCGCGAGGGCCTCATCAGCAGGGATGCTTGGCGAGAAGGATACATCGGAGACGATCGAGGCCTCATAAGGGAGGCAGCTTGGGATGGTGTCTCCTCCGCAGCTTTGATCGAACTCTGTTCCAGAACATCCCGCGAGGGTGAAAATGAGAGCCATGACTAAAACGTTCGGAATGTTCATCGTGTTCTTCTGCTATTCGGGTTTCGATAGACCGTAATGATGGGCACGCCGTCGTAGGTCAGAACGCGCGCGGGGGCTGTGTCTTGAAAGCGAACCCAAGCCTGATGTTCGAGGTGCGAGAAGTGGCGTTCATGGTGGATCATGATCAGGTCGGCGTGTGCGTAGCTCATGGTTCCGCGGATGTTCTGGGGCACAAGTCCATCGCGATGAAGCATCGACCACGCGGTCGGAACCATATCGGCTAGAAAAACCGTGCCGCCGTTCGGAAGTTCTTCCTGAAAGAACTCGTTCAGCGGTGCGCTCGTGAAGCCCCAAAACTGACGGTTCATCCCGAGGTCTGCTGCTCCCTGAATTCCGCCCGCGAGCGGCGTGTAGTGCGAAAGACCGAAAGGGTGCGCATGTGCTGTTTCGAGTAGACCGGGGGCGAGCAAGAGGCACCCGAAGGTCGAGACCAGTACCCGTCGACTCTTCCGATCGAAGCCTCGTAGCAGAAACATCGCCTGATCCGTGAGCGAAGCGAACGCATAGCCCGCGAACATGCACAGCGGGGGGTAAGCCGGGAACCAATGCTTGGTGCCGCCAAAGACCGGTGAGGAGGGAAGCGCGATAACGACCAAGGGGGCGAGCATGGAGCCAACCAGGAGTATGGCGGTGCTGACGTCGTCGGGACGCGCGCGGTGGGTGAACACTCGGGCGACTTTCGCAGGGACAAACGCGCCAAAGCGAAGCCCGAGGCCCACGAGCGCGAGTGCGATCGTGACAAAGGGCACCGTAAAGGCGGTCAGTACGAACGGGAGCTCGATCGGGAAAGGCGGAGCGAAGAGAGTGTCTCCGAAATAGGCGATCGAATAGTGGACGTGGCTAACGTGGAAGCGAATATAAAAACCGATGCGCTCGAGGATCTGATCGCTCCAAAGCCATGGCCACGTCAACACAAAGATCGGAGGCCCAAGGACTGCATACGAGATCATCCACCACGGGCCTTGCCGCACATTGGAAGCGACGCGCTTTCCACGTTTTTCATCCGCACGGTGCCGGATGCTCATCCATACAAAGTGGATCAAAAAGATCCCTGGCAGAGCCCAACTATTGTGTTTCGTGGAGAGTGCTAAGCCAAAGGCGACTCCCGCCATAACGCCCCACCATCTCGAACGAAGTGAGCGCCAGTACGTGTAGACGCAGAAGGTCACCGCGAGAACGATCGGCATATCGAAACACGCCAGATGGCTGTGGTAGAAGACCCGGGGAATCAGCGCAAAGAGCAACGCTCCGAAGAGCCCGGCTTTTCTCCCGAAGACCTGCGCGCCGAAAATATAGAGCAACCAGAGCATGAGCGCGCCGCTGAGCATTCCCGGAAAGCGGAAGGCGAGGGTGTGGCTGCCGAACACTTCGTGGTGCTCTTCGGCGAGCCAGGAGAGTGCGAAGAGCGATTTAACGAGGCCAGGATGTTCGTGGTTGTAGTCCCACGCTGCGTCGCGGAAGCCGTCTTCGTAGATCTGGTCGGAACCCTCGAGAGCCGCGTCGAACCAACCCGAGTAATCCGTACCCGCGATGACGTAGAAGCCCTCATCGCGCGCCATCGCGAGATCCGCGGATGTGGTGACGAGGAGCGATAGGTAGATCCCCGCCAAAACCAGCCCGACGAGATGATCGCGCCAGCCCGTTTGCGCGGCTGCAGGCTCAAAGGGATCTTGTCCTGGATTCGAATCCATCGCCGGGAACCTAGCAGGGACGCGAAAACGTGTCGAAACCGCTTTTCTTTGATTCTTTCGAGGCGGTGTTTGGCAAAGAAAAACCGCCGACGCTTTCGTGCCGGCGGCTTCTCGAACTTCCCAGCTTCGGGACTACACGCAGCGGCCAGATGGGTCGCAGTCGCGGCCTTCGCCACAATCGTCCTCGCCAGTGCAGCCAGGAACGCAGCTTCCTGATTCTGCGCCGTCTTCGATTTCGCAGCGCTCTGCATCGCGGCACTCGTCCCCTTCCGCGGTGCACGTGCGGACACACCAGCCAATGGCCGGGTCGCCGCTCTCGTTATCCGCGCATGCGAACCCCTCGGGACAGTCGACACTTGGTCCTTCGCCGGATAGGCGGCACCCGAGCGGCGCGCAGTATCCTCCGGGCCATCCCGTCTCGGCCTCGGTCAGGCACTCACCGCCACGGCATTGGTCGGCGCTCGCGCACTCGCGACCGGCGGCGACGGGGTCGGCTGGGAAGGTGCAGAGGCCGGTGCCGACGTTGCAAGCGAAGTCCGGGGCGCCGTCCGTACCGTCGTTCGCACAATCGGCATCCGAGTCGCATCCTGGGACGCAGCCCATCGCGCTGTCCTCGTTGGCCGGGTCGAGTGGGGCGCAGCGATAACCATCTCGACAATCACTCGGTTCGTCGCAACCAGGAATGCAGATTGGTGATTCTGTGCCTGCAAGGTCGGCCCCTTGGCAGACGCCGCCCCGGGGGCATCCGCCCGATGGGTCGGCGAGGTCCACCTCGCAGCCGGCGTACACGCACGAGGAACCTGGGTAGCCGGATTCGAACTCGGTGAAGCAGCTTCCGCCGCGACATGCGCCGCGAACCGTCGAGCAGACGGCTCCGAGTTCCATCGGATCAAGCTCCACATCGCACGTGCCGAGCGCGGCGTTGCAGATGTTTCCGGGTACCGTGCACTGGCTTGAGTCATCGCAGCCGGGGACGCAGATTGGACGATCTGGAT
>JAHDCI010000050.1 GCA_020629955.1 Myxococcota bacterium
TCGACGGAAGAGCGAAGCTCGGATCGGCGTTCATGGCGGGAGAGGGCCCTTCTAGCCCGGATCCGTCACCAGGCTCGTGATGATCGTGCAAGGTTTCGCATTCGCACGGGAAGTTATCGGAGCGACAATACGGTCTGTATTTGAGCGAAGAGAACTTCTCTTACGCTTGTGAAGGATTGTGCGAGGGCGCGAATCCTGGTGACGGATCCGGGCTAGCGATTGGAATCACGCACTAAACCGGGTATGGTCGAGAAATAGTTCTCGATGAGTCCTCCTACGGAAGAGCTGGCCCCTGCGATGAGGGCCCATACGACGCTTTCTCTCCTCCGGGCCGCGGAACATTCGTTGGCGCCAGCTGCCTTGGTGCAGGTGATGGCCGCCATGGAGCAGGGAACGGCCGAAGAGGTTCGCGCTCGCATCGAGAACGCTCGCTCGTTGAGCTGGAACCCGATGAGTTTTCATATGGCGTTCGCGGATCAACTCCGGCTCGCTCACGGTCCCGGAGATAAGAACGTTCAGCTTTGGCAACACACGGCCGAGCATATCTTCGGTGAGGGTTTCTTAGCGAAGGCGGTGGAGGTCTCGAAACGCCTTCTCGGACCGACCCCCTTGGCGTCGCTCAAGATCATGCGCCGAATGTACGCTCATACGACCCGCGGCCTCGGCATCATTGACTTTGGCGAGCTCCGAGAAGGGTTGGCCACGGTTGACTTCTACGGGTTCCCCGCATCCGAGTTTGATTTCGAGTGCTACGTCGAAGGCGTCGGAGGATGCCTCCTCGGCTCCGCGACCATGTTCTCGTCCACCGCAAACCTTGAGATTCTGAATTGGACTCCGAGCGGTGAAGCCAAATACCGGCTTACCTGGTAACGCGAGTTCCTCGACGTTGTTGGGCACGAAGTGTTGGCCTGCGCGTGGAGAACGTCTGAAATCTCCACGCGGCAGTTTTCGGGCGCCCAAACAAACGCCCGCACTGTCATCCGCCTCTTAGCGGCCGAGCGCGACCGAAAGCGCTCCCATCTCAAGCGCCATTACGCGGCGTTCACGATGCGAGGCGCGGCGGACGGTTGAACGCAGCGCCCGAGCGAACCGGTCCACGGCCGCGGTTCGATGCGTCGCCCCTGGATGCCCCGTTTGAACGCGTGCGCAGAACGCGACGTGACCTCGGAGAGCTTGCTCCGCGAGCGCTGCTTGACCTCGAAGCACATGCTGTGCGGCTTGCTCCATCGCAACCGAGAGGTTGTGGTCCATCGAAGCGAAACGTGCCGCGAGAAGCGCAGGTTGCTGCGCCGGCGTATTGTAGATGGGCTTCTCGGCTCGGCGCACCCCGTGGTGGCCGCGGTACTCTACGCCGACCTGGGCGATGGGGCGTCCGCCGAGGGGCGCGCGAACCTGGACCCGCGCCACGATTCGTCGAGTCTCTCCGGCGGCGAGAGACGGCAGCCGAAGCTGAATGCCGGTGCTTGTCCGTACCCATCCTTCCGGAAGGGTTGGGAGCACCACGTTGGCGTTTAATCGAATATTGACGCGAACATCCCGCGCGGCGAGACGCTGCTGTGCAGCCAGCTCCGCTTGCAATGCGGGTCCGAGCTGACGATGGTTCCGGGCCACGTGGTAGTGACCGCCACCAGCCTGCGCCACGGCCTGAAGAAGGGCAGCATCAAACTGATGCCCGAGCCCAATCGCGGTCGTCGTACAGCCCTGTGCGGCGGCCTCTTGGACGACCGGAGCGAGCTCGGCGCCGTCGAACGCGCCGCGATTTGGAACGCCGTCGCTCAGCAGCAGCACCACCGCGCGCTGCGAGGGGGGAACTCGCGCCGCCGTTTGATAAGCGAGCCGAAGACCGGCTTCGATATTGGTCCCCCCTCCCACGGAGATATCCCGAACGCGAGCGTCCAGCCGAGCGCGCGTTCCCACCGTGGTCGGAGGAAGGACCTCCGCCGCTTCAGAGCCGTAGGCGATGATCTGAACGGAGTCACTCGGGTCGAGCTGGGAGAGAACGGTTCGAATCGACGCCTGAACCTCCGGCCAACTCGTGTGCATGGAGGAGCTACGATCGACAACGATATGCACGGAGAGCCGTGTTCGTGCGCCCGGGTTCACATCGTTCCCCTGAACGTTCACGACCAAATCCCCTTCGCCGGTCTCCTCCAAGATCAAGGGATCCGCAATGGTCGCTGTCGCGTCGACCTCGGGGCCGAGATCAAGCCTTGCTCCAGCTTCGAGCTGAGCTTGAACCCTCGCGTGAATTCGAAGCGGGCCGAGATCTGCGAGGCGAGTCCGTTCGCCTTCCACGGAAACGCCCGCCTCCGAGTGGAGCATCCCGAGCGTGGGGCGAGAGCGCACCGCCGGGTTCGCCGAGCAAACGTGCGAACACGAGGTGGATCGCTCAGAGCTCATTCCGCCGGGGCCGACCAGCTCGATCGATCCGAGGTCGCTGCCCACATCGATTACGCGACCCTCCGTGTCGATAACACCGCTCTCGACCATCTCGACGCGCGCGCTCGTATCCGCGACGACCTCAATCTCGACGGTCCCTCGCCCCTCGGTATGAACGAGCGGGCCTGGCGCGGGCGCGAGGCAATCTCGCGCGCCACTCGGACATGCACATCCCGGGGCGGGCCGAAGCTCAGAGCCCATCGGGCGAGCCCCTGCGGAATGGGAAGCTGCGTTCGGCGCCGCCGGAGCCGGTCCATAGACAACGGGAGCGGGAGCGGGGGCTGGAGCCGGGGCATAGACCACCGGCGCCGGAGCGGGAGCAGGGATAACCATAACGGGAGGCTCGGGATACACGACCGGCGGGGGTGTCACATAGATCACGGGCGGCGCAGGAGGCCCGTAAACCGGAGCCGGGGCGGGACGCGTGCGCACTCGCGCGCGGGGCGGGGCGCTGCGGGCATACCCTCTTCCACGCGGGCGCACCGAGACGGTCGCCCCACCCCTTCGCGACCGACCCCGCGCTCGCACCCGCCCTCCACGAGAGCGGCCCGTCCGTCGCACGTCGATCCGAGCGCGAGCCCGCTGCGCTTCGACTTGGTTCGGGGCATGAAAATCAACGCCAACGAAAACAAATAGTGAGCTCAAGAAGAGGGGGCTCAGAGCGAGATAGGTGGAAATGGAGGAGCGCATGACGACTTCCTTATGAAAGATGCGTGCCACCACTGATTTCGCCTTGTTTTGCCGGTTCTCCCCTTTCTCGTCGCTCGATCGACAACTCGCGTTCACGTTCGCTGACGCAAGCGTGTGAACGAAGCTTCACCGCATCGATCTCAGAACATGACTTGACCAAGCCGCACCCGTTATCCTGCGAAGATGCTTCGCAGGTCCTTTCATTCCGTCCCCCCACTCCCTGAAAACGAGGAACGAGAACGCTTCGCGGAGCTGCAACGGACACTACTTGACCGCTGGCTCGCGATTCCGAAGGTCACTGGCGTCGCAAAGGATATCGTCATCGTCCCGTCCCTCAGCCTGGAAGGGCTCGGGATGAGCGAAATCCCGGGCGTGACCCACTACGAGGAGCGGATGCTCTTTACGCTCGCTCTTCTCCGTCATCCGCGAACACATCTTGTTTACGTGACGTCTCAGCCCCTCCATCCGGCGATGATCGACTACCAACTCTCGCTACTCCAGGGCATCCCCATGGCCCACGCGAAGAGTCGTCTGACGATGCTCTCAACGTATGATTCGTCGCCTCGAACGCTGACGGAGAAAATTCTTGAACGCCCCCGAATGATTCATCGAATCCGGAACGCGATCGACCCTGACCGTGCCCATATGACTTGCTTCACGGTCTCCTCGCTCGAGCGCCGTCTCGCCGTTCGCCTGGGAATTCCTCTGTACGGAGTC
This sequence comes from Myxococcota bacterium, assembly GCA_020629955.1. GTDB lineage: Bacteria > Myxococcota_A > Polyangia > Polyangiales > Houyiibacteriaceae > JAHDCI01. The sequence goes on from JAHDCI010000050.1 coordinate 3,847, forward strand.
GACCCCGATCTTCTTGAGCTGGGTACCAAGAGTGGCTCCCGGCGCGCGTTTCGGGAAGCGGGTGTTCAGATCCCCTCTGGAATCGAGGATGTCCACACCGAAGAGGAGGTCATCTCTGCAATCGACGATCTCTGGCAGGAGGACCCATCGCTCTCGCGGGTGGTGCTAAAGCACGACCAGGGCTTTAGCGGCGAAGGAAACGCGGTCCTCGATCTCGCACCTCTCAAGGTGGCCGAGAACGCTTCTTCCGCTTCGCGCCGTTCGGCCATCGCCGAGGCTGTGGAGGACTGCCGTTTCACCTCGAGTTTTCCAAGTTGGAAACGTTTCTCGTCGGAGATGAACCGTCTTGGCGGCGTGGTCGAGGCGTTCGTTGAAGGGGAGATGAAGCGGGCCCCAAGCGGGCAGATTCGCATCAATCCGCGGGGGGAGCTCGAAGCGATCTCCACTCACGATCAGCTCCTAGGAGGCCCCGACAATCAAACGTACGAAGGGTGCCGCTTTCCTGCCGATTCCAGCTACCGGATCGAAGTGCAATCGGACGCACTCAAGGTCGGAGAAGTATTGCAACAAAAGGGCGTCATTGGGCGCGCCGCAGTGGACTTCATCGTCGTTGAAACGCCCACAGGCTGGGAGCGATACGCGATTGAAATCAATCTGCGAATGAGTGGCACAACACATCCACTGATGATCATGAAGATGCTCAACGACGGTGAATACGACGCCTCGACCGGGCTTTACATCACGGGCCGAGGCGACGCGCGCTTTTACGTCGCAACGGACTCTCTTCGCTCCGAACGCTACCGCGGATTGATGGTCGACGACCTTCTGGATATCGCGGCCGTTCACCGACTGCACTACCGCCCTTGGACAGATACCGGCACCGTATTTCACCTAACTGGCGCCCTGAGCCAGTTCGGCAAGGTCGGTATCACCGCGATCGGGCAGACCCTACGCGACGCTCAGGAACACTTCGACGCTGTGCGTGAAGTTCTCGATATGGAGACGGCGACAGCGAAGGCGCAGTAGAAGCGTACTTCGGAACAGCGTGTTCGTTCTATTCTCGGCCGCGGAAATCCACCTCGAGGCGATCACCTTCCTCGAGCATGATCCCTTGACGCTCCATGATGACCTCTTCGCGGCAATCCTCGAAACGAAGATTGTAGAGGCCAGCGTCGAGGTCGTACTCGCGATACGACCCCGGGTCGAGCGTCTCGGTGGTTCCAAGTCGATCTTGCCGAACACCCGAGGAAGCCTCGGAAAGATAGAAATAGCAGATAGGCTCATCCGACTGATTGCGGACAACAATGCCTGTCGATCCCTGCTGAATATTCACTAGATTCCCGCCACATCCAACCGCTGAAAACGCGATCAATGAAAGCAGAGTGGTTCTCAAAACTCTTCTCATGGGGGAAACGTAAAACGAGCCCGGGATTGCATCACCGGGAAAAATTCCCATTGCAATCCGGGCTCATTCTGCGCGGCTTGATCTCTCCCAAACGAAAACACCAACCGCGGTATGGATTCCGCGCTACGGAAGCGGGCGCGTCAGCGCCCTAGTTTCCGGCGAAGTTCAGCGCGGCCTGTCCGTTCGGCTCCACGGCAATGCCCTGCTGCTGGTAAAGCGGCGTCTGGTCGCAATCGAGAAGGCGAACATCCCACATGCCCGAAGTAATTTCCCACTCCCGGACGCCGCCGGGAGCGATAACCTCGTCCGAGGCGAGCTGGTCGTTCCCCCAGTTCGAATCCGACGATGGTGAGAGTTGCACGTAGCAAATCGTCTGCGACGAGCTGTTCTGCACCACCATCGTCGCGGGCGCGGCTGCCTGGGCGGTGTTGTTGACGACGTTGGCGTTGCTGCCGCCACACGCGAACGCAAAGAGCGCGAGCCCACAAATCAATTTCTTCATTTTCTCTCCTATTTCTCAGGCCTGTACGGCCAAAATTCGTCGGAAGCAGTTCATCGAGGCCGAGGCTCTCGCTCCGCACCGGTTCGCGCTTCGAACAAACGCAATCCGCTCCCAAACACCTCGGAAAAGGCGCCGACCGCGAGAAGATGCTCTCGGAAACCCTCAGAAACAAGACCCACGAGGAAATTTTTGCTCGGAACCACCACTCCAACGATCGTTCGAGGCCTGGCGATGGTCCCGATACACGCGGCGACGCGGCGCGCGGTTGCTAATCGATGGGCGCCGGGCGGCCGGACAATGTGCTCACCCGCGGATCTTTCGGACCGTCCACCGCAACAACCTTGACCCCATGCTCTTCGAGGTACTGAACACCGTTATTTCCCATATAGCCGCCTGCGACCACCAACACGCGCGCAATCCCCGCGTGGTGAAGCAGCTTTGCGCACATCGTGCACGGCTCCCCGGTCACGATGAGCCATGCCCCCTTGGTGGCCACACCACTCGCTGCCGCATTGCAGATCACATTCATCTCGGCGTGATGACACCCGATCTCCACACGAGTACCGCTCACAACAGACTGCTCGTCGCGCAAGCAGACCTCACCTCCGCAGAGAGTGCCGCCGCCGCGCGGCGCGCCGTTGTATCCGTCCATCAAGACCACGTTGCGTTCGGGGTCCAGCAGCAACGCACCAAAGGTCCGGCGCGGACAGTTCGAAGCCTTCGCCAAGGCGAGACACTGCTCGATTCGAATTCGAATATGCTTTTCTTTCACAACGCTCTCCAGCCCTGCTTTTGCCAGGTTCCCAGAGCAACGTAAAGACGCGGGCATCTTCGCCCTTGCCGGAATCATGCCGGGCGCGCATCATCGGCGAATGAGCGGATCCGAGCAGGCGTATCAGAGCGGACAGCTCGTCGCCGGACGCTACCGAATTAAGGACACGCTCGGTTCGGGCGGGATGGCGCACGTCTACCGCGCTACCGACCTTGCAGGTGGGCGTGATATCGCCCTCAAAGTGATCCGCCCGACGGAAGTCGATCCGGAAAGCGCTGCCCGTTTCCGCCGGGAGGGTGAACTTCTCGCCAAGCTCGACAACCCGGCGATCGTATCCCTCGAAACCTTTGGTAGTGCCGAGGATGGACGCCTATTCCTCGCGATGGAGCTCCTGGAAGGCTCAACCGTTTACGAACTGCTCAAGACCAAGGGCCGTCTGTCTCCAGAGGAATTCGCACCGATCCTGACCGGCACCGTTGCGGGTCTTATGGCGGCACATGCGCAAGGCATCATTCATCGCGACCTCAAGCCTGCGAATATCTTCCTCGCCGATGACTCGAGCGAGCTCGACTTTCAGGTCAAACTGGTCGATTTTGGGATCTCGAAAGTGTACGGCACGGGAGATCGCCTGACGCGAACCGGACAAGTTCTGGGTACCCCTCGCTATATGGCCCCTGAACAGCTCGCCGCGGAGAAGTCTCTCGATGGGCGGACCGATGTCTACGCCCTTGGCGCGATCACGTACGAAGCGCTCACCGGTTCTCCTGCGTTTGTGGCCATCAACCCTTCAGACTTGATCGTCGCGATCCTTCATGGGCGGGTCACTCCGATCCGAACGCTTCGTCCTGACCTCGCAGAGGGTATCGCGGACGCCATTCATAAGGCGATGGCCCCGGAGCGAGATGCACGGTTCAGGACCCCGCTCGAATTCGCAGAGGCCTTCCTCGCTGCACTTCCAGCTCCTCCGCGCGACTCGAAAACGAGCGAACCACCACCGCGTGATTCGAACGCGACGGAGGCATTCGCCGGGTTCACACCGGATGCAGACCGGCCCTCGTCACCACTTCGACCGGGCACGTTTAGCGGACGACAATCCCTGCCGGATGCCAGTGCGATTCCGAAAACGAATATCGCTCCGAGTGAGTTTCGCAGCGCCTCTTCTCCCCCGACGCCGGGTTCCGCTCCGGAGGGGACGAAGATCCCTGGCACCAACGTAGCGCCAAGTCAGTTTCGCGCGGCGGAGAAAGCTCCGGCAGGTTCGAAGGCGGAGAAAGCCCCGCAGATTCCCGGCACCAACGTGGCTCCGAGCGAGTTCCGGACATCTCCGAAAGCCGCCGGGCAGACAACCCCTGCACGACCGATCGCTGCGACGCGACAGAGCGACGAAAGCGATTTTCGTCCCGCATCGAGTGGCGCTGGGTTCACGCCCGCGAATCTTGTGCCCGTCGCGCAGAGCCTCAAACCGCAGGACGTTCCCAAGCCGAATATCTCTCAGGGTTCGGCGTGGGATCACCATTCGGATGACGCAGAAATCGGCTTATCTGCAGGCGGTGCGCAGTCTCCAAACGCACCGTCTGGAACCGCGTGGATCATCATCGCGTTGATCGCAGGAATCGGAATGAGCGGGCTACTCTACTGGGCAACCCACTGAGTCGCATGCCCCCTTTAGGCCCGCGGGGAAAACCCCGCGGCGGTAATCGCTTCCACCACACTCGCTCGATCGATGCCCCGAACCTTCACATGGCCGAGTTCGTCGGGTGCAGAGGGCTTTTGAACCTCGCAGAAGTCGACATTCTCGATTTTGTTTAACGCCCCTTCGAGCTTTCGCACGCATCCACCGCAAGTGATGCCGCCGACTTCGAGTTCCACCAATTGAGGCGTATCGCTCGGCGCGGCGTCTCGACGAAACCGGCGGCGAACATCGTCGAACAGGGCATGCGCGACGAGCCCGGCGACGACGACCGATGCGAGTCCCGCAAACCACCCAATGCCGTGTACGTGGGCATGCGTATGAACCGCGGAGGGCTCGAGTAGGAAGTCGAAGAGATAGCCGAGCACCAGGCTCCCTCCGACCACAACGCTAAGATAGATCGCGGTCTTTTTGGTTCCGAATGCGCCGCGAATCGCTCCGATGGTCGCGAGGTTTGTCGCCGGGCCTGCCATCAAGAAAACGAGCGCCGCGCCAACCGGAAAGCCCGCTGCGACGAGCGCCGCGGCGACGGGCACGGACGCGGTTGAGCACACGTAGAGCGGTACTGCGATGATCAACGTCGCGCCTCCGATCAGCGCGGGGTGAACAGAGCGCAGCGATTCAAAACCTGTCGCCGGGGTGAGCGTCGTGATCAGCGCGCTAACGAGCACGCCGGCCGTAAGCCAGAACGCGACCGATTGAATCATTTCGACAGCATGCGCGAGCCCCGCGGCGAAAGAGCGGTCTTTCGAGGTCTCGACCTCCAAGATCTCTTCCGTGTCGGACGAATCCGTCAACCAGCCGCCAAGAACCCCAAGACCGAGCGCCGAAACGACTTTAAACAAGGCAAAGGGCCATCCGAGCATCGAACCAGCGACAAAAATGGAGTCGACTCCAGTCTGCGGCGTCGCGATCAAAAAACCGAGAGACGCCCCGTCGCTCGCCCCCTGCCTCTTCAGACCGATCCCCGCCGGGATCACACCACACGAGCAGAGCGGCATGGGAACTCCGACAAGGACCGCCCGCACAACTCCGAGCTTTCCTCGTAGAAAGCGAGCGACAAATCCGGCGGGCAAGAGCACATGCAGAACGCCTGCAACGGCCGCCCCCAGCAGCAGCCATGGAGCAAGCTCTGCCCAAATTTTCACTACATTCTGTAGAAAAGCGCCCATGGAATTAGGGTGGGTGCGAATCGCGGCCCTCGCAAGCCTTCGAAATCGTCACGCCGTCGCGGCTTGCGCAACAGCGACTTCCGCGGGCACTTCCACTTCTTCTTCTTCCGGAAGAGGCCCGAAGTTCTCTGGGCGCATGAGCGCTTTCATGATCGTCGGCTTCGCAACAACGACGCCGTTGATATCCGAATCCAGCGCTGCGATCACGCCCGCAAGCAGACCGAAGGCGCGTCCATAGAGGACAATATCTTGAGGGATTGCGACTCCCTCGATCTGACCGATGACTCCCTGAATCTTGGCCTGCATCACCTGGGCGTCGAGCTGCTTTAACTCGTTCGGAGTCATCTCGAACATCTCATCGAAGAACTCGCGAATCAGAGGTTTGGCGTGCTCGATATCTTTCGCACTGAGAACCCCCATATCCACCACAGAGCGACAGAAACCGTCGACATCCCGGCCCATATACGCGACGGAGGCCATCACGATCTTCCGTTGAAACCCTCGCGGCAGAACCTTCACTTGTCCAAAGTCGAGAATGCACACCTCGACTTCACCTTCGGGGCCGCGGTTGACGAGGAGATTGCCCGGGTGCGGATCCGACTGAAAGACGCCATCCACGAAGAACATCTGACAATAGGCTTCGATGATGCGCTTCACCACTTCGAGTGGTTGAATCTCAAGGCGTTCCAGCGCGGCATGGTCCGTGACCTTAAAGCCGTCGAAGAAGGTGGTACAGATCACGTGTTCGGTCGTGTATTTCTCAACCACTCTTGGGACCGTAATGCCAGGGAGGTCATTCAAGTTCGCGTGAATCATCCGCGTGAACTCCGCTTCCTGACGATAGTCGAGCTCGGTCACCAGTGCGCGTTCGATCTCGCGGTTGATATCCGCGAGAGGTATCTTGGGCACAAAAATATTGAAGAGCGGCGTCGCCATTCGAACCACCCAGAGGTCGCACGAGAGCTTCATGCGAACGTCCTCATATTGAACTTTTAGAGCAACCCGCTCTCCCTCTTTGGTCTGGGCGATATGAACTTGGCCAAAACTTGCTGCGGCGGTCGCGGTCTCCGAAATCTCCTCGAACACTTCTTGAGGAGGGGCGCCGAGCTCCTTCTCGATTCGTTTCCGAATCGCGCTCCACTTTGTTGGCTCCACTTTATCCTGAAGCTTCGCGAGCTCCTCTACCCATTCAGTCGGCATAATGTCGACGCGAGTCGAAATGATCTGACCGACCTTGATCAGCCCGCCGCGCATCTTCACCGCGAGTCGATAAAAGCGCGCTGCACTCTTACGATGAACTTTGGAGAAAGCCTCTGAACTCGGGAGCTTCTTAAACCACTTCCACTTCAGCCAGATACCGAAATATCGCGCGTAGATTGGAAAGAGAGCCCAAACGATAAGGAACGTTCGCGCCGGGATGTGCCACAGCTTCCGCACGCCGCTCATCATAGCTCTTTCTCAACCATGTTGGGCTTTCGGAAAAGAGAAAGCTGCAGGGCAAACGCGCGGAGCGGATTTTCGGGCGATAAAAGAGACATAAGCAGGACGCGAGACGGTAGGAATCTAGGGTCGCCAGGGGTAGCCGCAAGGGTAAGAGAGCCTTCCCAGACGGAAGCAAACGTCCGCGAATGGCTTGACCCTTCCAGGCATCCCGTGACGGCCTTCTCTACGATGGCGAGAGTTCAGTCTCGAGGGCCGCTGCCGCCAGCATTCGGAGCGGGTGGGGAAGATTCGCGGCGTTTTTGACGCGGCGAATATCCGGCCGCTGCAAGAGCGGGATAAACGCAAGGGAGAGAACCATAGGTGCCGCGGGATTCTGAAGGGCGGCCAGCCTCGCAGCGTAATTCGAAGCCCAACGCGGCACCGAGAAGACCCTTCGAAACGCGACACCAAGGAGGCTGCGGCTCGCGAGCAGCCGGACCATGTCACGTTCACCGATAATGGGGTTCTTTGCGACCAGCTCGATCACCACAGGGTCTGGCTCACGCGCCAATCGCTGCAAGAGATCGCGGTCCCTTCGACGTGCGAGGGAGCGCTTCTCACCGAGCGTTAGAGGCCGATCCCCATCGGCCATGCCGCGCTCCCTTGGCGCTCGTTCTCTGCCCATCCGGTCAGCACTGAGCAGCCGGTAAGACCAAATCGCGCCGCGCTCTAGAGAAATCGCCGACGCGGATTCGAGCAGAGAATCCAACTCTCCGGTTGCAAGTAAGATCGCGAGCGGAAGCCGAAGCGCGCTCGTCGGTGCCCTCCCCGGCTCCAAGGTGAGCGCAGTGCACTCTGCCAAAAACGCAGGCCCAGCTTGAAGGACGGCCGCTCGAAGGGAACCAAGCCTTGGGACCAGATCGCGAACGTTCCGAAGCCTTCGCTCAAGCGCTCCAACGTCGCTCTCGAACGTTGGAGCATCCAGCGAATCTGAGGCTTCCGCCGTCAAGCTACTCGACGGGTTCGAGCATCAACCAAAGCGTGATCGGGAAACCAGCTCCATCAATATTAATGGCGACGGCCGGCGTTCCATCGGTGGTGACACCGTATCGGATCGCCTCGATTTCGCCACCATCATTGCACTCTGTCGAAGTCATCATTGCCGGGAATAGGTCCGTCGCGATCGGACCACGCAATGAAAGATCAGACTGCACGCCGGAGCGTAAGCCATCAATCGGGGCCTGAATGAAGACTGCGCCATCAAGCGTCACAAGGTCTTCGACGCGGCTGACCTGACCGGCGACCGTGAACGATGCGACCTGCACCGCCGAGTTCGGGGAAGCCACCGTGGTCGTGGCGACCGTGTACTGACCTTCTGGAAGGCCCATCGTATCCGAGAATGTAGGCCCATCTTCTTCGAGCACGAAAGTTCCGCGCACAGGCGCCGCGTCTACGGGCTCCGCCACGCACATGCCGGGCGAGTAATCGATTTCCCCCTCACCGCCGTCGATGGTGCAGAAGGTTTCAACGGGAGGCGTAACGTATGTAAAGGCGTAACACATCTCATCCGCCGTGCCGCCTCCAGCGCGAACATCGGTATCGCCGGGGTTATCAAAATCACAGCGAACCGTAAGCTCATCGCCTTCCCGAAGACGAATCGGCAGATCGTAGAAAAGCTGTGTCTCGAAGCTCCACGCGTCGAGCGAGAGAATGGTGTCAGTGTCGGTCTCGCCAGAACGTTTCAGATTGAGCTCAAAGCTCTGCCCGATCTCATGCATATGCGGCATCGCGGCGACAAGCCGAACATCTTCCGTGATCTGGCACGTGCTCGCGATGGTCTCACTGCTGCGCGCCGGGATTCGGAATCCTTGCGCACCAGGCCCAGGATCGACCATCGCGTATTCACGCCCTTCGGGCGCGCCTACCCAAAGACGAACGCCGCTTGAATCGGTCACATCTTCGATGCCGGCCGAGTTGTTGTAGTGGATCTGCAAACGCAATCGGTCGCCCGGCCCAAGTCGGATACCTCCGCCCGGGAACTCGATCGCCCCGGTTCCCGGTGCCCACGCGTAGAGGTAACGCATCGAGAGCGGGTCATCGTCCCCCGCCATACTGCGGCGAAGGGTAAGATGATGAAGAACACGGCTCGCATCCACGATCGAATCAATGCGGCGAATGAAGACATCCTCCTCGACCACGTTCACGAAATCGATCTCTTCATAATGGTCGCGGAACGTCTCCAACACCGCGAAGTTGTCGGCCGTAATGTCGATGACCTCCGTGTCTGCGGGCGGATCTTCGGGCGCACCAAAAACTGGCCGTGACGCGCCGACACCCGACGTATCCTCGACGGTGCGTTCGCCACAGCTCGCCCACCCGGCGATCGCCTGACGCGTTGGGATATCCGGTTGGTCGAAACCGATTGGAGGCATTGTCCCTTGTTCGACCTGTAAGCCGATCCGATCAACGATTCGGCCACCTTCATCCCCGGCGACGAGCGCTTCGTAGTCGACCAACGAAAACGGAGCTCCGCTTTGCGTCACTTCGCCGTGGCATTGACCACAGCTATCGGCCACCAGCGCAGCGATTTCCGTATTCCACGCGTCCTCCGAGGGCACGCAATCGGGCTCGGGCGGAGGGGGCGGAGGTTCAACCTCGTCGCCGCACCCCGAGAGAGCGATCGCGAGTGGAAGAAGAAGAAAAGAACGTCGAAGCGCGTGGGAGAGCCGCATCCCGCCAAGGTAACGGAACGCGGCTCATGCCGGCAATCTTAACTGTGACTTAATTTCGGCGTCCGAATTCGCAGATGTAGGAGTAGTCGGTGTCACACCAGAAATCGCGCCACTCAAATGACCCAGAATCAATTCGAGCACACGAATCTCTCTGATTTGGTTCTCCCTCTTCCCAGCCACCGGAGTACGCCGTCGAAGGAGCACCATCGATCCAGCGGTGGCTCGAACGGTGGCCGTCGGGCGTCGACGGTCCATCGGGGAATACGTCGCGAGAACCAATCCAAATGTCCTCCGCGTCATCCCCTACCTCCGACATGATCTCCCCTCGAACATGCAGCCATTCCGTTTCCGTCGAGAAAGTCGCGAGATGTCCCCCGGCCTCTTCGCAATCGGCCTGCGCTTCATCCCAGGTTCGCCGACGCGAGCAGACAACGTAACGTTCGACGCCGCTCGCATCTTCAATCTTCCACGAATCGCGGGTACACCAACTATCGTTGCCGACGCAGACTCCACTTTCGCACGCGAAACCGTTTTCGAACCCACAGCTCGTGCCATCTTCCACGTTGGGGTTCCTGCATGTCCCGCTGGGCCGGCAGATATCTTGCGTGCATTCAATATGGTCGTCGCAATCTTCGTTGCTCTCACACTCGTAAGAGACGCAGTCCGCACCGTCGCAAACTCCGGTCTCACAGGTAACGAACGTAAGGGGTCCTGGCGGGTCCGCCGGAGCCGTGTCGTAGCCGCACGAACCTCCAATAAATCCGGAGCAGCTACCGATGACGCAGGCGCTTGGATGCTCGCACTGAGAATCTCGGTTGCACGAATCCGCGACGCAAACTCCCGCGTTGCACTGGCGCCCACCGGGGCAATCGGAGCCATCCATGACGGGCTCGAAAACACATGCGTTGCCTCGGCAGAGGTTCGCGGTGCAAGGGTTCGAGTCGTCGCAATCGTCGGCCGCGTCGCATTCAACGCACAGCCCGTCAAGGCACCCACGCTCACTGAGGTCGCACGCACTTCGGTCCGTATCGGTACACTCGACGCACGCTCCAGCAGCGTCGCACGCGGAATCCGGGCAAGCCGCGGGGAACGCACACTCGTTGGCGTCGGTGCAGGTGTTTCGCGTGCATGGGTCCCCGTCATCGCAAGTCTCCGCGACCACGCACTCCACGCAGGCTCCCCCTTCTGCGCTCACGTCGCAGACTTCTCCGGCCGCGCACGTGCTCGTGTACTCGCACTCGCCACCTTCTGAGCAGGAGGCCGTGCTGCAAGGAATCGGTGCACATTCGGACGCGCCGGGGGTGCAAGCCGGTGGCTCTTCGCAGGTGCCGGTCTCGGGGTTGCAAATCTGGGAGCCATCACAGCTTCGAAGTTCGGAGCGGCAACTGCCCATATCGCAGATCTCATCCGTGCAAAGGCTATCGTCGGACGGGCAATCGTCGACGCTGCCGCACTCGCCTTCACATGCGCCGTTCCAGCAGAACGCCCCATCGGCGCACGCGGTTCCGTCGGCCATATGCTCAACGCTACACTCGCCATCGACGCTGCAGACGCCCACCTGACATTCTGCGGCCGCGCATTGACCATCCTCGGAGCACTCTGCGCACATTCCGCCGAGACAGAAACCACCCATTCCGCATTCTGTGCCATCGATCGCGGTTTCGAACGAGCACTCGCCACCTTCACAGGCGACTGCGCGCTCACAATCTCGCGGTACGCACTCTGACACATCCTCGCATGCGGGGGGCACCACACAAGCGCCCTCGCGGCACACGAGCCCGCCACCACATGCAGTGTTTTCGGCCAGGCGTGTTTCGCCACACAAACCACCCGTACACGCCGTCTCAAAGCAAGGTGAGGAAGGCTCTGGGCACGCGCTGACATCCTCCGCAGTGCAACTCGCGGGCGGAATGCAGGTGTCGCCCATGCATCGCCCACCGTCCGCGCACATCGTTCCGGGCGGAGCGTCATTCACAACGCACGCTCCCTCTTCACAGGCGGAGACCTGGCACTCGTTTTCGGGTGCAGGGCACTCCACTCCCTCACATGTCGCGGGCGCCACGCAATCGAACTCCCCCGGGGAGCCGTTGTACTCCTCGAGAACGATCGCCTCGGTCCCCTCAACGCAGACTACGGTTTGATAAGTCCCTTCGCGGAATTCGAGTTCGAGCTCCCGAGTACCGGCGGCGGAGGTCACCACCAAACGCACCTCTTCTGCGCCCGTCTGCTGGACGAGCAACAAGCTCCGAAACTCACCGGTGGTATAGGTCTCCGTGAGCGTCCGCGTTCCCGGGCTTCCGCCTTCTTGATTCGAAGCGTTCTGAATCTGGATCTCGAGTTCGCCACTCACGCCAGACCCGAGGTAGAGAACGATCTGATTCGGGTCGCTGCCGCAGGAAGCAAGGAGCGACACCATGAGGACCAAGGGGGCAAAATTCTTCACTGCGCTTCTCCTCCGATAAAGAAGGTTCCGATATCGGTATCCGGCTGACCGCTTCCTCCTGAGGCAAGAACCGCGACAACCACGATCGCGACGACCGCCACAACACCAACGGTCACCCCAACGATGAGCCCGGTATTACTCCCCTCGTCTTCGGAGGGCAGCGCATTTTGGGCGGCTTGTTCGCTTTCCGATGGAAGGGTCGTGCCTTCTTCTGCTGCTACCTCTGCCACCGCTTCCGGTGAGACATCCGGCGCTTCGTTTTCAGCCGTGACGTTCTCGATCGTTTGTGCATCCACCGTTGTTTGAAGAATGATCTCCTCGAATCCGCCTTCTTCGAGTGTGACCTCTTGGGAGTCAACGACCTCCCCTTGAAAGACGAGCTGCGCGACATGCGTTCCCGGGTCGACAGGGATTCGAACGCCGTGAAGCGCCGCCTCCATCACATCGCCATCAAGCACGAGTGAGTGACCGGCGACATTTCCTCGAACCTGCAGGTACGCGAACGCGGCACGAACCGACTCGAGCTCGGTCGCCGAAGCGGCTCGGATCTCGTCCGGAACGTCTTCGTTGCCCACGAGCGTTTGAAACTGTTCGGACGCCGCAATCAAATGGCCTCGGTTTCGCTCCGCGCGCGCGAGGTTAAATGCGATCGGCGCCGCCCAACGAAGACTCAAAGCGCGCTGAAAGCGGTCGGCGGCTTCGTCCCAGCGTTCGGCATCCGCGTGCGCGATCCCCTCCTCAAAAAGGGCGCGAGCTGCAGCGGTTGTCTGAGGGTCGTCCGACTGCGCACTTGCTACGCCCGCGGAAAGAGGAACAACGACAAGACAAGTCGAGAGAAAAAATGCTCGAAGCATGCTTGTAGCATAGCAAAATCCCACCTATTTGGTGCAGCCGAGTTCAGATTTTCATGCACTCTTCCCGATTTTCGCAATAACGACGACGGGTCACCCCCAGCCGTCATGACGACGGTTCCGAGGTCGTGAATCCCGATAGATTTTCCTCTTCGGCGTCTGAATCCCAGCCCCACGAAGACCGTTTAAAGGGAACACGCTGGACAAACTCATCGTAAGCTAGCGTGATTGCCCCCTTGCGCATCATCGCGTGTCGCCGAAAAACAGACGCTCTTCCACTTCTCCTGCATTTTGAGACTCATGAAACTCCGCTGCCTTTCCTTTGCACTTCTTACTTCGTTCACCGCTGGAACGGCGTTTGCCCAACAAGATCCGTTCGTCAACGGTGGGCAGCAGCAGCCCGTTCAGCAGCAACCGCAGCAAGTGCAGCCGACGCAGCAAGTGCAGCCAATGCCGCAACAACAGCCGGCGCAGCAACCGATGACCCAGGATGCCTATGCGCCGGTTGGCGAGCCCCTTCCCGCGGAGCCGGTACGCCCCCCCCGTCATCTCGGGGTCTATGGAAGCGTGCCTATCTTTGTGACTGAATCGGACGTTCTGCGTCCCGGCGTAGGGATCCACGGGCGCTTCGGGTGGGAATTTGGTTTCCTCGTGCCGGAGATTCAGCTCGGCTACCAGTATCACGGGCTCGCAGATGGGACGATGGTGAGCGGCGACTTCGCGCAAGGGGTTCAGACGATTTGGCTCGGACTTGGCGCCCGCCTTCAGCTATTGAACAATAGCCGCTTCGTCCCCTTCGTCAGTGCCGCGCTTCGAATCAACTTCATCTCGGTGATCTTCGAAGAGGCGTTTTCGCCGTCGACCGATTTCACACCGCTCCCAGGCGTCCAATTCGGCGGCGGGCTGATGATCGAACTGACCGAGACACTCGCAATCGAAGCGGGTCTGACGGGAAACCTACTCTTCGACACCCCAGCGGACCCCGTTTACCAAGACACGCAGTTCTACCTCCAGCCCAACATTGGCATCACGCTCTTCCGGTAGCGAAAAAGCGCGGGCCATATGCCCGCGTTTCGCTATGCTCCCGCGGTTGTGAGCGAAGAAGAAGTCGAGACGACCGAAGAGTCCGCGCCCGAGGAGTCGCAGAGCAGTGACGCGGAGAGCGAGGATTCCAGCGGAGAGATTTCGGAGCACCTCGCGGAGGAAAGCGCCCAGACGACCAAATCGGATGAAGCCCCTCGTTCGTGGACAAATCGCTGGGCGTTCCCGATTGCGATCTACCTGATCTGCTCCATCGTCTACTCCGTCACCCTCGGAGACCGCGCGCTCTCACCGAGCGCAGACAATCACTACGTGCATCTCGCGGACTCCTTTCTGCGCGGCCAGCTTCATCATGAAGGGAACCCACCAGGGCAAAACGACTGGGCCTGCTACGACTGGGAAGACCACGATTCGTGTCCGAACAATCGCTGGAGCTTCGGAAATCAGGAGCGCTACCGCTGGTATGTCTCGTTCCCGCCGCTGCCCGGCGCCGTCATCGCGCCAGCCGTCGCCATTTTTGGAACCGATATTCACGACCGTCTTTTCTGGGCGTGGATTGCAGGCTTCGGCCCGGCCCTCCTTTTTGTGCTTCTCCGGCACCTTCGGGAATCCGGGCATAGCCGGCGAACGAGGAAAGAAGACCTCGCTTTAACTGCACTCTTCGCGTTCGGGACCGTCTTTTTCTTCGTTGCCGTGCAAGGAACGGTCTGGTTCGCCGCCCAATCCGTCGCGATCCCACTTCTCATGGCCTATCTGCTCTTCGGTATCGACGCTCGCCGCCCGGTACTCGCGGGGCTCATGCTCGGCCTTGTCTTTCTGTGCCGGCCAACCACGGCCTTCCTGGCGATCTTCTTCGGTCTCGAGGCGCTTCGCACCTCCCAAAGAGAGGATTCCGAGGCTTCAGAGCACGGTTTCTTCCGGGAAACATTCCTACGCCTTCGCGGCGCGGACTGGGGCGTGCTGCTTCGCAAAGTCGCTCTATTTTCCGCGCCGATTCTGGTCATTGGCGGCATCGCGATGTGGATGAACCAGGCCCGTTTCGAGGATCCCTTCGAGTTCGGACATACGTACCTTCAGATTCGATGGCGAGCGCGAATCGAACGCTGGGGCCTGTTTAACTACCACTACTTCGCGAAGAACCTTTCCGTCTTCCTGGCAGGTCTTCCCTGGCTCACGCTCGATTTCCCGCACCTTCTTGTGAGCCGTCACGGCCTCGCTCTTTGGGTCACAACCCCCACCCTTCTGATGGTGCTCTGGACCAAACGCGGTCCATTCACTCGAGCGCTCTTCGCGGCAGTCATTCCGGTCGCGCTGATGAACCTTTGTTATCAGAACAGTGGCTGGATACAGTTCGGATATCGCTTCGCCCTCGATTATATGCCGCTCCTCTTTGTGCTGCTCGCCGTGGGAAGACCGAAGTTCAGCCGCTGGTTCTATGTGGCCTTGGTCTGGTCCATCGCGATCAACACGTTCGGCGCGATCACCTTCGATCGCGCCGGAATGTTCTACGACAATGACAGCAGCCAAGAGGTGGTCTTCCAGCCGGATTGACCTTCGTTCGCTCGCAGAAACGCAAAGAACGCTCAGCGAAGCGTAAGAAAGGCGACTGTGCAGAGCGCGATCAACGCGATCACTCCAAGCCAGACCCACGGTATCTTCGCAGGCCTCGGCAGGTCGGGTTGCACGTCGCTTCGGTCCGTCGCGACATCGCGTTGCGGCGCGGGCGGATGATGCACGGAAGTCCGGGTCACTTCGTCGGGGCCGGCCGGTCGGACCGAGGGGCCCTGTTGTTCCGCCGGAGAGACAACGGCGGTTCCCCCGCGGAGCGCGGCGCCCGGTGAGCTGACCGGTGCCGCTTCTTCGGCCCTCGCGAGGATCGCCTTCACTCGCTTCGCAAGCGAGCGCCTTGCGAGAGTGGATGAGTCGAGCGATCGCAGGGCGCGCCGCGCGGCCTCGGCCTTCTCAAAGCGCTCGGAGGGTTCGGGCCGAATGCAACACTCAATGATGGCGGCAAGAGAGGAGGATATTCTTGCGTGTGCGGCGACCGGATCATGTTCTCCAAGTGCCGCTTTGTGGAGAACCGCGATATCCGAATTCGCCCGATACGGCCGAAGCCCCGTGGCGAGTTCGTAGAGGGTAACCCCAAAGGAGTAGAGATCCGACTGAGGGGTGCATTCCCCAGTTCGCGCATACTCTGGCGCCATGTAGGGGATTTTCCCTTTAACGGTTCCCGTGCGCGAGAAGCGCGTGAGGTCGCGTGCCCGGGCGATTCCAAAATCCGCGAGCTTCACCTCGCCGGCCGTCGAAAGGAGAACGTTCGACGGGGAGATATCGCGATGGACGATCCCTTCACCGTGCGCATACTCCAGCGCGGCGATCAGCGACTGCGCAATGTACGAAAGCGCGTCTTCCTCGAGCGAGTCTCCTTCTTCACGGAGCACCTTGATCAGGCTCCGCATATCGATTCCTTCAATGAGCTCAAGAACGATGGAGAGCTCTTCGTTATCGTCGCTAACGTCGATGACCTGCACGATATTCGCGTGCCGGAGTCGCGCCGTAACTTGGGCCTCCCGCAGAAACATTGGCCCAGCTTCGGGTGTCTCTTCGAGATGAGAGAGCATGCGCTTGATGCACACGCGCTGCTCAAAGCCGCCTGGCCCCTTCCGGACGGCGACGAACGTCTCCGCCATACCGCCAACGCCGATACGGCGAACGATATCGTAGCCCTGGACGGACGGCTGGCGGGAAGGCGCCACGGAAACTAATCGGCGTTGAGCCCCGGCCAGCTTGGCAGTGGCGCGTCCGCCGGAGGCGCAAACCGGACGGCCTGCGGCCAGACGGTCAGAGTGCCGGCAGTGATCCCAGCGGGCCGTTGGTTGCCACTATCACCGACGCCGCCGAATGGAAGCCTCCCTGAAGCTCCCGCGGTCGACTGATTCCAATGGAATACACCGGCCCGAACTTCGTCGCTCGCCTTCTCAAATGCGGCCTCATCCTTCGTGAAGATAGAAGCGGCGAGACCGAAACGGGTATCGTTGGCCCCGGCGATGGCTTCTTCGAGGGAAGAGACGGGATAGATGGCCACGTCAGGTCCGAAGAGTTCGTCGTGACTATAGCCCTCGACCCGGACCTGAGCCGAGGGGGCGCGGTGAACGGATGGACGTACATACCAACCGGGTTTTCCCTCGACCGTGAACTCGCCACCTTCTTGGATCACTTGATAACCCGCCGCCCGGGCACGCCCTTGGGCTTCGAGCAAGGCCGCACGCGAACCTTCGGAGATCATGGGCCCCATGAAGCTCGTCACATCCAGCGGATGGCCAACGTTTAGATTCTTCGCGAGCTCCGCCAGACGATCGCTGAGCGGTCCGATGGAGCCCGGCGTCGCGAAGATCCGCGAAGTCGCCGTACAACGCTGCCCGGCGGACGCGAAAGCAGCAAACGCGATTTGCCGCGCGGTCCACTCAATATCCGCATCATCCAAAACAATCGACGGGTTCTTCCCGCCCAGCTCAAGCGCGATCATCCGTCCTGGGTTGTGAAGGTTCGCCTCGAGGATCTTTCGGCCGATCGCCACCGAGCCCGTAAAGAGCACCGCGTCGATATCCGGATGCGACGCGAGTCGCGCAGCGGAAGGCCCATCCCCCTGCACGAGGTTAAACACTCCCTTGGGGAACCCTGCGCGCTCGATGCACTTCGCGAGCAGCGCCGCCGCGTTGGGTGTGCGCTCGGAGGGCTTAAAGACGACGGTGTTGCCGTGGAGCAATGCCGGCACCAGCTGTCCGTTCGGCAGGTGCACCGGAAAGTTGAAAGGTCCGATGATCGAGACGACGCCTTGCGGGCGATAACGTACTGCGCCCGGAAGATCTTCGAGCACCTTGTCTCGCGTGAGCTCTGCCCCTTCGCCAAGCATGAGGTCGACCTTCCCCGCGAGCGCTTTCGCTTCGCCCCGCGAATCCCAAATCGCCTTGCCGACCTCTCGGGCGATGAGCTGCGCGAAGTTGTCCTCTTCTTTTCGAACCTCTTCCTGATATCGCCGCAGCAAGGACTCGCGTTCCTGTCGTGATGTCCGGCGCCACGCGGGAAGTGCTCGCCGAGCGGCTTCGACCGCGCGATCGATATGCGAACGCGTCACGATATGTTCCCCGACGATATCGTTTTGATCTGCCGGGCTACGCGTCACGATCAGCGCATCTTCCTCGCCAGAAACGAAGGCTCCATCAATAAAATCACCGGGTCGCTGCATGTTCTTTTATTTCCTCAGGGGCGCGCTCTCGGGCCGCCTCGTCTGGCGCGAGTCTACTGTTTTCCCGCCGTATCCCACACGTTTTTCCCGAAATTGGAGGAAGAATTCGCTCTTCCACGGAAGAGTGTGGCGACCGAAGGATCTTCGCGTTACATCGAAGCCCTATGAGCGACGTCTACGACGACGATGAGGTCCACGAAATCCTTCAGCGCGCGATCGGCAAGCGCGGGAGCACTCTGGGCCTGAGCCACTCCGAGCTCGCCGAAGTTGCCGCAGAAGTGGGCATCCCGATCGAAGCGCTAGAGGAGGCGGCCGCCGAGGTTCGTGGAGAGCGCGGCGGCAAAACTCTGATGGCGGAGGCTCGCCACCGACTTGCTTGGAAACGGCGGCGAGCACGCGGCCGCTGGATCGGCCACCTCGTCACCTGGGCCGTCATTTCGATGGGCCTTACCGCGATCGACTTTATGGCCGGCGGAGGCGTGAACTGGGCCCAGTGGCCAGCTGTTTGTTGGGGCATTTTTGTGGCTCTGCAGGGCGCCCGGCTCGTCGTTCACGACGAAGAGGCAGACCTCGAACGAGAGCGGCGTATTCTGGTGGTGGAGCGCGAGCGAGAAGCCAAGCGGGCCGCCAAGGCTGCCGCAAAACGCAGAAAACGGAAGGGACTTCCCCAGGCGGAGAAAGCGTTCGAGGCCGCGATTGAGAAGGGTCTCGCGCTTGCGCTTAACCGCGCTGCCGAGAAGATCGATGAAGTCATCTCCGGGAAGCCCGCAAAGGATACCGATTTTAATCGCTATGCTGCCCAAAAGGAGGGGCGCCCGGTTCGAGTCGATGCCCAGGCCCCTACCCAACCCGCACAGCAGGCTCCGGTACGAGTACGCGCGGCCGAAATGGCGGAAGATCCAGCGGAAGAGGAACTTGCTGCAATCGAGAGAGAGCTCGATCGAGAGCTTGGGCTCGAGCGTCAGTAACGTTCTAAGGGCGAGCCTACCCCACGAAAAATGGGACCCACACGGAGCTCGTTTTCAGACGCTACGAGTTTCGTGAGCCGCGGATCGCTTCTTTGCGACCGAGCATTCCGTAGAGTTCGCGGAGCGCGTCGAGGTCGAGGATCTCGATCGTCTCATTTGAAATCCGCAAGTAGCCATTGTCGCGAAGCTTGCCGATACTGCGCTTGACGCTGTCGACATCCAGGCCGACTCGGCTTGAAAGCTCGAGTGGCGAAAGCCGGAGCGCAGGCAGTTCGTTCGGCTTCTTCTGGAGCGCGAGAAAGCCGAGGCGGGTCAGCGCGTGCACGACCCGCGAAGGCGCATCGCCAAGCATGGAACTCTCGACTTGAGACTCGAGATCCCGAATCTGAGTGAGGAAACGCTTGAGCAGGCGGGGCGCGAGCGCAGGTTCCCGTGCGAGCAGCGCGCCGAAGGTTTCATCGTCAAGCGCAATGGCCGTGACGTCGGTGAGTGCGATGGCGTCGCTCTCGCGGAGGCTCTCGCCAAGCAAAGCTTCGGTTCCGACCAAATCGCCAGCTTCGAGCACTCCGATATTCCGCTCCGAAGAACGGACTCGCCGGACCACTCTCACGCGGCCGCTCCGTAGAAGAAAGCATTCAGTGACGGGCTGGCCAGCCTTGTAAAGGTGCCCGCCGGCGGAGAAATTCCGGATATCGAGAGTTCCCTCGTCCTGAGCCATGACCTTCTCCGTACCGCGAACTTGCCGAGAGTACAATCATTCTTCGAGGCGCGGCGTTCGAACTTTCCTCATCCTTGCGAGAGTTCGCCCCCTTCGTTATAGCCTCCACTCGATGGATTCCTCTTCCTCGCGGCGAAAACGAACTGATGGCGAACGCTGAACAGCTACGTCTACGAGCCGAGGACGCACTCGATGGAGAACGCACCACGGAGGCCGAAGTTCTGCTCGATCAACTCGCCTCGGTAGCCGAGGGGGACGACGCAATCTTCGCGAACTTGAGGCTCGCGGAGCTGCGCCTCCACCGAAACCCCTGGCGAGCGGCATTGCACCTTCGAAAGGTTATTAAGGCCTGCCCCGACGACGACGCACCGCACGCCCTGATGGGCCTTAGCCAAGCACTTCTCGGCAATCACCAAGCCGCGCTGAGCGCATTTCGAGAGGCGCTCCGCCTTGCGCCCGACGTACCGTGGTATGCGCACAACCTTGGTCACTTGCTCGACGTCGCCATGGGCAAACCCGAAGAGGCCCTCCCCTATCTTCGTCAAGCCGTCGAGGGTGCCGAAGAGCACGACGAGGTGCAGGCCTCGCTCGCACACTGTCTGGCTCAGATGGGTGAACTCAAGGAAGCATCGGAGTACGCCGCGCGCGCGATCGCCCTTGCTCCCGCGAGCGCCGCGCACCGGGTCCTTTCCGCTTGGATTCACCAGGGCGCGCCGGAGCAACTCAATACGCCTTCGGTTTTTGAGCCGCAGGATTCGATCGAAGAACGCTTAACCCGAGAGCTACCGGCCCCAACCGAGAAGCCAACCCGTATCGGCGCGATTCAAGCTTGGCGCACGTATCAAAACGAAGGCGAGCCGCGTGCGGTCAAAGAGAATATCGCCTGCGCGGCGCTCCACTACCTGGGCGCGCTGCACTTCGGCACCAAGCAAAGCTACGCCGCGATGGCCAAGCGCTACGGATGCTCGGCATCCAGCGTCCGGCGCCTCGCGATGACCATCAATCAGCATCTCGATCTAACGGACGGATAGGCTATTCGAAATCGCTCGAGAAGAGATGCGGCAAGAACATCTCGGGGTTGTTCAGAAAGTCGCGCGTCAGGTTGATATGGTCCGTGTCTTCGGCATCGACCGCTTCGATGCCGTCGTCGCTCAGCCAGTAGGTCAGAGCGCCTGGATAGCTCAGTAGGATCGGCGAGTGGGTCGCGATGATAAGCTGCGAACCCGCAGCGCAGAGGTCGGCCATGCGGACCATCATCGCGAGCTGTCGGGCAGGAGAAAGCGCCGCCTCGGGCTCATCCAGAATATAGAGGCCGCCTTCTACGAAACGTTCATTCAGCAGCCATAGAAACGCTTCGCCATGCGAGCGTTCGTGCAGCTTTTCCCAGCCATATTGCGCGAAGTCCTCGGCGACTGTCGCCACGTTAAAGAGGCTTTCCGCACGCAAGAAGAAGCGCCGCTTTGGACGCCGTATGCCGCGTATGGGTCGGAGGACTTCGTGAAGACACGATTCGGAAGCGCGCATCGAAAAGGAGAAATTCTGCGAGCCGCCCTCTGGGTTCATCCCCATCAGAATCGCAATGGCCTCGATCAACGTCGATTTTCCACTTCCGTTCTCGCCGACAAGAAACGTCACCCCAGGCGCAAACTCGAGCGTGCCGAGCTTCTGCACGGCAGGAATCGAAAACGGGTACCCCTCTCGCCCCTCGAGCAGGTCGCGCTCAAGCCGAACGCCGCGGAGAAAAGGGTCTCGTTCGAAGTCCACTATTCTAAGTATCGCGCAGCGAGCTTCGGGTAGCGCTTCTTCATCTCGGCCGTGTCTTCAAAATCCCAAAGAGCGAGCTCTTCCTCATCTTGAAAATCGATGTCCGGTTCCTCGCCCGTCCGGTCCAAAACGATGTCACTGACGAGGTACCCCGCCTCTTCCATGGCGACCTCTTCTTCGACCTCGGAGAGCCAGTCTGGATCGGCGAGAACGCCGTCGAATACTGCCTGCCCCATCATGATCAGCCCCGCTCGAAAATACTCGAACCAATCGTCCGAGCAGCCGCCCATGAATACGTAAGCGGCACCCCAAAGCTCAGCGGTATAGGAGCGCCGCATCAGGGCGAGCCGAAGCTGTTCAAACGCGAGTAACTCTTCGGTCGAAAGCGCCTCGAGAGCCTCGGGCACAAGGAAACGTTCCCCCGCTTCATCGAGTTCTGACGACGCCTCGACAATTTCCCAAAACCGCCGCTCATCCATGAATGGTGCTCGACAGTTTCGGATAGCGCTTGCTCATCTCCGCGGCATCGTCGAAATCCCAAAAGGGCGCAAGCTCTGGATATGGCGCTCGAATGCCTGGATATTCACCCGTACGGTCCTTGAGGATATCGCTCGCGACGTGCATCGCGTCTTCGAGCTCGAACTCCTCCTGGAAGATATCCGCAAGCTCGTCAGGGCTCTTGAGGACTCGCTCAAAAAGTTCTCGCCCGAGGAGGATCAGCCCGGCGCGAAAATACTCGAACCCGTCGTCGGAACAGCCGCCATTGAGCAGGTACGCCGCGCCCCAAAGCTCGGTGGTGTAGGAGCGCGCCATGAGTTCGGCACGCACGGTTTCAAATCCGCGGAGCTCATCGTTCGAGAGAGGCAAAAGCGCGTCTTCGAGCGCCTGGGTATCGATGATCCGCTCGCCTTCTTCAAAGGAGACAGCAGCGGCCACCAAGGACCAAAAGCGGCTCTCTTCCATCAGCCTTCGGAGCGGGCGCGTGCGAGGCGGTCGTACTGACGGTAGCCAAGCTTGCCGAGCGCTTCCTTCGGCGCGAGCCCAATATCGACAAGGGTCTTGAGGCCATAGGTGCCGGCAAGCACGGGCGGGCCGTAGTTCAGTGCCGTCTCTGGATTCACGAACTTCTCCAGCGGGAAGAGCCGCGTCTCCGAGTGGCAGTGCATAAAGTGCGCGAACGCGGTGCGGGTATAGCCCGCGGCCTTCACTGGCGGACGAATAATATGTGGGGTCGCGAGGTATTGACCGCCGGTCAGAATCTCAAGCTGCTGGCCGACCTGCGCGACGATGCAGCCTTCGGGAGCTCGGCCGTAGACCATCTGCCCTTCGGGGTGCTCGTCGGTCGCGCGGGCGCGGAGGTAGAGCCCCGCGGTATCATCCGGTCGTGCGCAGCGAACGCCGCTTGGGTCGTAGAAGCGGCCCCCCGGCAGCAACGTCAGGAGATTAAAATCGGTGTGCTCCTCGCCCCAGAGGATGTCGGTACCAACCTGCTCTTCTTTGAGCGCGAGGTAGCGCAGAAGACGCGTCACGTGCGGACCGCCTTCAATCATGTCGGTGAAGGTTTCGGTCTCAAGGCCAGCAGCGTTGGCGCAGCCCCGAAGGAGTGATTTGCCCACTTCGTGCACCGCGTTGCCGAGCGCCATATACGGATTTTCGAAGGCGTCCTTGTCGAACCCGGGTGGCCAAACGTTGTCCGCGTAGATCTCGGGAAAGAACATCCGGGCGCGCTCACTGATCGGCATCGGCGCCGCGAAATAGCACTCCTTAAAATCGGGCTGCCCGCCCGCGACGACGGCCTTTTCGGTGTTCGCCGGGGTCCACCCGCGCTGGTACCAGATATCCGGACGGCTCACTTCGCCCTTTTGCGAATCCGTACGCTCCGTGAACTCGATAAAGCGTTCGTAAAGCGACTCAAGCTTGCCGAGGTCAAGACCGTGCCCTTTTACATAGACCAGCCCAAAATCACCGAGGGCGCGGCGAAGCGTCTGCTCCGCGGTGTTTTGTTTTTCGCCGCCTTCACGAAGGTCCGCGAGGTCGACAACAAGCTCAGAAGCCGGGATCTCGTTCATGCGTCCGGCGTAGCAGCGAGGCTCTTTCGGATCAACGCTGATTCGCCAGGAAGTGGGTCCTGACGAAAGGCGCTACCATTCGAACTCTTCGGGGCGCCAGGTCAGCGAGATGCCGAGCTGCACCACGTTCCGTTCGAGCTCTCCCCACAGACGCATCCCTTGAAAATCAAGGCCAAGCGCGAGCGTATCGTCGAGTCTCGCTTCGAGGATTACCCCGGCCGCGAACCACGCACTGGCACGAAGGCCCTGATTGGTTGCTCCCGCCCAAACGCCTGCGGCACCGATCAGCCGAACGCCGATTGGATCGGGAACGGTCCCAAGGCCAAGATGCAAGCCGATCGGAGCGACAAGCTGATCGGCGTCATCATCTTCATGGCGCAGCGTCAAGATGCCGACCGTGCCACCGAGCTCAAGCGGTCCGAAGTTCTCCCAAATGGAGAGACGCGTTCCAACGCCCACTTGGGCGCCTTCCGTCTCCGGTTCGAGAACAAGGAACGTGCTCAGCGAACCCTTGGGCCGCCACTCCGCGCGCGCATCGCTCGCGAAGAGAAATAACGCCGCAAAAGATGCAGCGATGAGACCCCCCAGGCGCATCAGGACGGGGTCTTCTTCGCGTCCTCGAGGAAGCGTGCAAGCCCCGCGTCGGTGAGCGGGTGCTTCAGGAGCTGCCGGATGACCTTGTGCGGAATCGTCGCGACGTCGGAACCGATGAGCGCTGCCTGAACGACATGAAGTGGATGGCGAATGCTCGCCGCGAGCACCTTCGTCTCGAAACCGTAGTTCTGATAGATCGTGACGATCTGCTCGAGA
This sequence comes from Myxococcota bacterium, assembly GCA_020629955.1. Classification (GTDB taxonomy): domain Bacteria; phylum Myxococcota_A; class Polyangia; order Polyangiales; family Houyiibacteriaceae; genus JAHDCI01. The sequence continues at coordinate 28,452 of JAHDCI010000050.1, forward strand.
AGCTCCATGCCCTCGCCAGAGATATCATCGACCCGGCCAAGAAAGGGGCTGATATAGGTCGCGCCGGCCTTCGCGGCCAAAAGCGCCTGCGTCGGGGAGAAGCAGAGCGTGACGTTCGTCTTGATGCCTTCCGCAGTGAAGGTCTTCACCGCTTTGATGCCATCCGCGATCAGCGGAACCTTCACGACGATATTCGGGTGCATCTTCGCGACCTCACGGCCTTCGCGGACGATGCCCTCGTAGTCGGTCGCGATCACCTCAGCGCTGATCGGTCCGTCGACGATCTCGCAGATGTCTTTCACCACATCCTTCATCGGACGGCCCGTTCGCGCGATCAACGTTGGGTTGGTCGTCACGCCATCGATGACGCCCATCTCGGCGGCGTCACGGATTTCATCAAGATCGGCGGTATCGATAAAGAACTGCATACGCGCTGTATTCCCCCCAAAACGCAAAGCGTCAAGGGAAGCAGCGAGGATTCAGCACTCGTGCGTGGTTCAAGTCGCTAGAAGAGCCCTCTTCCGCATGAACGCCGAAGCGAGCCTCGCTCTTCCTTCGATATCCTCGGCATGTCGTCCGGTCTCCGAAGCTCGCCTCGGCGCCCCTGACGAAAGGTCATCCCTTCCATCGATGTGATCCCCGCACTACGATTCCCGATCAACCATTGTGCGAACGGTAACGAAAGCGTACCCGCCACGGGATCTCTCGTTCACGCCACCAGAAGATGCGCCCTTCGGCGCCCATTCCGAGCGAGATGGGCATGCGCCCACATCCGAGACAGAGGATTTCGCGAGACACCCGCTCCATTCCGGGCTGGGTGCGTTGCGGAACCAGCGCGGCGTGACGCTGAGCGCAATGGGAGCAGACAATCCTTTTTACCCAAGACATCGCCGCACGCGTTGGAAGCGTTGTGGGGGGAGAAGCCATGTGCTTTTTGATATGGACAACGGTCAGCCCCAGATCGAACCTTTGGTTGGATAGGCGCTCGTAGCGCGTCAATGCAAGACCGCCTCCAAGCTCTTTTAGGCTCTGAACGATCGCCTCTGCCGGCCTTTCCCCAACGCCCTGAACGCGAATCGCGGCATACCGAGCCGGCAGCAAAGCGACCTGCACATCTTGTTCTGAAAGCGACTCCACCCGCG
>JAHDCI010000276.1 GCA_020629955.1 Myxococcota bacterium
GCCCAGACCCTCGGCGGCCGCGGAATGGGCGATCGTGTAAAGCGCCCGTAGCGCCAGCATGTTGTCCGTACCAAGCGAGGAGGTTTTTGCGGGGCTCCTCGACGAAGCCTTCGTGCTCGCATTTCGACTGCAGAAGGAACCGCATACGGTGATGATTCAGAGGGCAGAGCCTGCTGACGATTGGGGGCTCTGTCTCTTGATCGGCGATATCCCAAGCTATGCCGCGATTCTGGCCGTTACGTTAGATGGCGCAGCACTCAGCGTCGCGCTCGATCCTTCTCAGGTCCGTCATCCGGAATACCGAATCGAGCGACTGGAAATCGTTTTTGATGCCAATGAGCGCGATACTGTGGAACGCGCCCTAATTGCCCTCGAGTTGTCGCCTTAGAAGTACTGCTTCATGAGTACGGTGGCCCACGCGGGCTGCGTCACTTCTGTGCGGGGCAGAAACTCGCGCATGGTGGGTTTGATATCGAGGATGGGCGTGCCGTCGATGGCGTCCAGACCGCGCACTTTGAGCCTGCGCCCCTCTCGCGAGACAACCTCCACCGTGGTGAGGCCGAGCCGGTTTGGACGACGCTTTCCCCGTTGGGAAAAGATGCCGACCTTCGGCCACTCTTCGTTATTGCGTGGATGGCGCGCGCCGTTAACGAGTCGCTCCGGGTCCACCTGATCGAAGAGGAAGATCACCTCGGCGTGCGAAAAGGTCTCAAGACCGTGGAAGGCCTCCTCTGGAAATTCGTCGGCGAGCGTGATGGTCGAGAGCACTTCGCCCCAGTCGTCGTCTTTGATTTCTTTTCGATCGCTGGTGACGGTTGCGATCGGGCGGAGGGTGAAGGTGCTCATGCGCGAAGCATGGCTCGCGCTGGACTTTGTGACGAGGGGAGAACTGCGATGGTTCGAGACGGTGCGGATTGGACGGCCGCAAAAGCTGCGAGAGATGGCAGCTTCGATCCCCGCACTATGTTCCGAGGACCGAGAGAACTTCCTCGCTATGCTCTCCGTGCGCGGGAGCTTCGCCTCCCGCTTCTTTGGCGATGGGCGTGCCGAGCATATCGAAGGCCGGGATCAGGCCGCGTCCTTGAAGCTGCGCGCACGTGAGCAGCTCCGCTGGCTCAAGAATAGGTTCGAGGCAGCAGTCGTGTTGCTCCCCGATGGCGGCCCACTCTTCGCGCGTTTTCGTGAGAAAGAGCGCGCGGAGCTCGGCTTTGCGTTCGTGCTGATGCTCCCCGGGGAAGATGGCATCGGGGATATAGTCGATGCCAGCGCCCTCGCAGAACGCTCTCCAGAACTTCGGCTCAAGCGCGCATAGCGCCACGTAGCCGCCGTCTTTGGTTTGGTAACTTCCGTAGACGGATAGTCCTCCCGTGAGAACGTCCTCGCCGCGTCCCGGATCGATCTTCCCCGCGCGAAGTCCAAGCCCAAAGGCGCAGAAGCTAAGCGCAGATTCGGAGAGCGCGATGTCGAGGATTTGCCCCTTGCCAGTGCGCATTCGCTCGAGAAGTGCCCCTTGAATTGCGATCGTCGCGTAGAGGGCGCCGCTGATATCGGCGATTTGAACGCCGGGGACGGCCGGCGGCGTATCGCTCGGTCCCGAGAAGCCGAGGACTCCCGCTCGAGCCAGAAAATTCATATCGTGACCGGCTCGCTTCGCCATCGGTCCGTTCTGTCCGTAGCCCGTGATGGCGCAGATGATGAGCTCCGGGTTCTCTTCAAGAAGCGCAGCGTGACCGATGCCGAGGCGCTCCATGACGCCCGGTCGAAAGCTCTCCACGAGAACATCGTAGTGTTTCACCAACTCGCGAAGGGTTGCGCGGCCGGACTCGGATTTTAGGTCGAGCTCGCAGGAGCGTTTTCCGCGGTTGAGGAGGGTAAAGACCGGGTTCAGTCCATCCTCTCCGTGGGGCGGCATATGTCGGAGATAGTCACCGGCGCCGGGCGCTTCGAGTTTATCAACGCGCGCGCCCATATCGCGAAGCAGCTTCGTCGTGAACGGGCCGGGGAGGAGTCGTGAGAGGTCGAGGACGCGGATGCCTTGAAGAGCCTGCATGCGTAGCGTTGTAGCATTTCGGTCGTGTCGAGCGACGCTCCGATCAACTGCGGCGCTTTCTACTGCGGCGCTCGGGTCCAGAGCATGATGTAGCTCACCAGCAATACGCTCCAGACCGCCGCGAGCACGCGATGGCCGCTACGGAAGCAAGCGACCGGAGTTGCGGGCGGGATAAAGACCAACACGCGCCAAACGGAGGGCAGATGAGGGGTTTTGAGGACACGCCGGATCGCGATGAGGTGGAAAAAGAGTAGGCCGGCAAAGGCGACGATCAGCGCGACGAGCCAGACTACGCCGAACATCGGATGGCCTGTGGCGCGATCATGAGGCGACCTCGATCTCCCAGCGGGCGGTCGCTTTGGTTTCGTCCCCGCAGGAGAGCTGGGCCAGCGGCCCTGCAAGCTTCTTCAGCGAGAGGTTCGCAATGTGCGAACGAACCGAATACTCGAGTTCGGAGTGCGCTTCGAGCGTGAACTCCGGGCGTGTCTTGCACGTCGGCGATAGGTTTCGGAGCGCGATATCGGCGACTTGTTCCGGCGGGGAATCTCCGACGCGACCGCGGACCTTTTCGAGTGCATGAAAGCCTTCGCCCATTAGAAGCGCGCTGGCTTCGTACGGTTCGAGACGCCCGAGCACATAGCCGCTTGGAAAGGTTACGAGGGTCGCGGCGAAGCGGTGCCCGCCGATATGACTGGTCTGCCAGATGTGCGCGTCGTCTTCGGCTGCATCGACGAGTGCTTTGTAGAACGCAATGCCGCGCAGAGCACAACAGGCGTCGCGCTTTCCGTGGGTGCACACGAAATAGTGCGCGGCGCGAAGGGGGCGATAGTCGAGCGATTCGAAACTCTCGCCGGGGCGCCAAACGGCTTCTGCGAGCTCTCCGGGACGTCCTCGAAACACGCGTCGCGGGGAACCCTCGGGGGTCTGCGAGCAGGGCTTGCGGATGAACTGAAGGCGCGCGCCGCTCGCGTCGCGGTAGTCTTGCATCGCCGTCAGCAGCTGGGCGTCCACAGCGCTCTTGAGAATTTTCGGTGCCCAAGCGTGGCTCTCTTCGACAAAGAGCCACTCAGCGTCCATGGCCGCGGTTCCGGCGAGGGACTCAAGGCGAGCGCTAGATAGATTTGCGCATCGGAGGGTTTCGGGTGGAGGTAGATTCACGTCCGCTTGCCCTTCGTCGAGGGCCTTGCGTTAGTAGCGTTCGTTCGGGCCAAGCGGGAGCGGGCGAGCCATCTCCTCTTCGGCGGCAGCGATCATTGCCTGACGACGCGCCGCAATCTTCGCGTTCCACTCGGCGAAGTCCTTCTCGATGGCGGCGACGCGACGCTCAACTCGCGCCTTGAAGCGTGCGTAACGACGCTGCTGCGTCTCGTCTTCGGTTTCCGCGAGCGCCTCCGTGACTGCCTCGTGCGCAAGTCGAGCGCGTCCAAGCGCGTCGATGTAGTTCTCGCGTCGAGCGAAGCGCTGCGCCTGCGTAAGCCACACGTTCCAGCGCTCAAGGGGAGTCATGTCCTTCATAGTGAGCCGAGTCTACGGCTTCGGCGGAAAAACGCCAGCCCCGCGAAGGGCCCAGGGGCATTTTGTCGCCGGGTCGTGAAAATCGGTCAGCCGATGACTTTGACGAGTTCCCCCGCCGGGCCGCGGACATCCGTCGGGGTAACCACCAGCGTTAGCCCAGAGATCCCCGGCCATTCGTAGCGCCCGCGTTCGGGTTGTAAGATTTCGTACATTCCGGCCGCGGAATCCCAGGGCACACCGATGTGCAGTTCGCGGCCACTCAGCTCCCAGTTTCCGTTCAGCGCGGGCACGAATCTCACGGTCGCGCGGCGACCGTGCAGCTTAAATGGCCGGTTGTAGGGGAGGCGGAGTCGAAGCATGCGCTGTAGATCGGCGACCGCGATCGCCCCGATGGTTAGCTCCATTCCGGAGTCGCCCTGCTCAAACTTCACGAGGGAAGCGAAAGAAGAACCGTGTGAGGAACCGTGCTCGCGTGCGCCGGCGTCGCAAGCACGCGCGAACCCGCTATCACCGAGCATCGACGGGCGCGAGAGATCGGTGACGAGCTTTGGGTTCTGAATCTGAACCAAGTCGAGAAACGACTCGCAGCGCCAATCCTTGACCGCATCGAGCTCGTCGTCGGTCACCCCAAAGATCTGGATAAAGTGAACTTCGCCGAAAACCGATTCGGTCGGTTGCAGCTCCACGTCGCTCGCGAAGAGAACGCCTTCGATTCGAGTATTGCGCTGGCCACCCATCGGTGCGTTCAGGTGCATATGATCGCCGGAGCGAAACGTGTTCGAACTTCGAAATACGTACTTGGCGAGTCGCTGCATCATCATGACCGGCCACTCCGGAGGGGAGCTCTCCCCGGGCCGGACCCGAAGCCGGAAAGTCAGCTCAAAGCCGTAGCCGCTGACGCGGGGCGCGACCGCGACGGCGCGATCGTCTTCTTTGAGCTGGGAGAGCCCGTACGAAACGTAGTGCCAGTGATCGCCGGCATCGAACGCGCTCACACCCTCGAGCGGATCATCGCCACCATCCCGCATCGAATCGGGGGTTCCCCAGTGCACGGGCTGGGCGCCATATCCGTAAAGCTTCGCCAGCGTGGTCGCGATGGCGGAGGCTCCGGGGGCAACGTCTCGAGAGGTATTGTCCATGAAGAACGAGGTCAAATATGTACAACGTGTGGCTTCGGATTGCGAGCCCGCAATCGGCAGTTGCCAACGAAATTGCGTGTTTGCTGCGAGTCGGCGCCCCGCATGGTTTTGGCTTCGAATCGGAGGAAACGGTCGCATCGACCCCCAATCCCGGTGGAGGCTGTCGAAGCGAGGGGGGATTTGCCCGACACCGCTCCGGCGTGTGAAACCGCCGCGATGCGTGATTCCGAACCATCCAAGACACGGTCAAGGGTTGACACTGGCGGAGTGCTCCGCATACTCCCCGAGAACGTTTGCTGAA
>JAHDCI010000277.1 GCA_020629955.1 Myxococcota bacterium
GCCAAATGGGAACCCGCGTTGACCCCGCCGGCCACTGGACCGCCATCGGCGCCGGTGCTCTTGCCGACCGAGGACTGAAGCCCGCGGGAGATCGACTCGCCGCCATTCTCTTCCAGAACCTGCTGCGCCGCTTCGACCATCTGCTCTTGAAGCGCGCGCGTCTCTTCAATGGAGGTACCGACGGGCATTCGAAGGTTCGCGGTAATCACGTCGCCTTCGATCTTCGGAAGGAACGTGAAAGCGAGCCTGCCACTTGCGGGTAGGGAACAGGTCCCTAGCGCGAGCGCGATGCAGGTCGAGAGCGTGACGTAGCGCCAGTTCAGGCACGTGCGGAGGACCGGCTTGTAGATCTTGTTGATGAACTTCACGAGGCCGGTGTTGAACTTGAGCTTTGAGAGCAAGCTCAGCGGCCACGTGATCACGCGGAGGACCACCGGCGTTTTGTGCGCGAGGTGAGCCGGCAGAATCAGAAGCGACTCCACCAGCGAGACCAAGAGCACCGCGATGACAACAATGGGGATGTTCCGGAAGAACTTACCCATGATGCCGGGGATAAAGAGCATCGGCGCGAAGGCGACGCAGGTCGTCGTGATCGAGAAGCAGACCGGAATCGCGACTTCTTTCACGCCTTCGACGGCAGCTTGAAGCCCGGCTTTTCCTTCCGAACGTTTTTGGTAGATCGCCTCCCCCACAACAATCGCATCGTCGACGACCATGCCGAGGGTGACGATGAAGGCAAAGAGGGAGATCATATTGATCGACACCTCCGCGGCGGGGAGCATCAGAACGGAACCGGCAAAGCTGATCGGGATGCCGAGCATGACCCAGAAGGCGAGTCGCGACTCGAGGAAGAGCGCGAGCACGATCACGACGAGGATGAGGCCGATCGCCGCGTTGCGGAGAAGGAGATCGATGCGGTCTCGGTACATCTCGGAGCGGTCCGACCACGCGGCCGCATCGACGCCCGGAGGGAGCCGCGCGGCGATATCATTTTCGAGGTAGTCGGAGACCGCGTTGGCGACTTCGATCGGCCCCTGGTCACCCGTTCGATAGATCTGAAGTTCGACGGCGCGCCGTCCATTAAAGCTCTGCTCGAGGTCTTCTTCGCGGAAACCATCTTGCACGTTCGCGATATCAGAGACGCGCAGCGCCGAACCATCCGGCCGCGAGCGGAGCACAACGTCACCGATTTCGAGACCGTCATCGCGGCGCTCGGTTGTACGCAGGAGGACTTCTCCAGAGCGGGTCTTCACGGCGCCACCCGGGATCTCGACCGACGCGCGGCGGATCGAATCGGCGACCTCTCCCAGCGTGATGCGGTTCTCGCGGAGTTCGGCCTGCGGTACCTCGACGCTGATCTCTTGCGCCCGGGTCCCGGCGATATCGACGAAGGTGATCTCATCTCTCGCCAGCAGATCGAAGCGGACCTGCTCGGCGAGATCGAAGAGCACCCGCTCCGAATCGTTGACGTCACCGTAGAGCACCAATGAGATGACGCGAGACCGGTTGGTTGCGAGCGCGATGATCGGCCGCTCGGCATCTGCGGGAAGCGAAGTTACGCGGTCGACCGCGCTCTTTACATCGTTGAGCGCAGCCTCTTGTTCGGTGCCGAGCAAAAGTTCGACGGCGATCACCGCGATGCCCTCGTTGCACGTAGAGCGAACCTCTTTGACGCCGTTGAGACCGCGGACCGCTTCTTCAATGGCGAGCGCGACGCCCTGCTCAACCTCCGCAGGCGAGGCGCCCGGGTAGGCGACGTTGATGAGCACCATATCGAGGTCGACTTCGGGGAAGACCTCTCGCTTGACCCCAATGCCGAGCATGATGAGGCCGCCGATCACAAGGACGGCCATCATGATATTCGCGGCGACGCTATTGTCCGCGAACCACGCGAGGGGGCCTTTAAACTTCTTTTCTGCCGAAGTTTCCGCGCTGCGGTAGGGGCCGTCACCCACGGGCTCGGAGGATTCGACGGGGTGTTCGAAGTCGCTCATTCTTCCGTCTCCGCGCTTTCTTCCGAGTCTGCACCGGTTGCCGCTGGAGCGGTCTCAACCGGGTCGTCGGGTGTTCGGATGGCGACCCCTTCCACGGCGACCGGGATCCGGCTTGTGATGACGGTCTCGCCAGCAGAAAGACCGCTGCGAATCAGAGCGGTTCGAGCCCCACGCTGGGCGACGACAACCTCGCGGATGTTGAGGGTTCGTTCGGCGCTCGCAACGTAGACCTGACTTTCGCCGCGAAGGGCGCGAATCGGAATCTCGACGGCGCCTTCGATTCGCTGTGCGGAAAGCCGAACATCGACGTGGGAGCCAAGAAGGATTGGCAGGCTGCCGGTGTTCCCTTCCGCGAGGGCCATCGGATCGTCGATACTGACCAACAGGCGCGCCATCGAACCGACCTGCTCAACGTCGGGGAGAAGCCGTTCCACGTGTCCCGTTCGAACCACTTCCTGCTCGCCGATACGCTGCGTGATCTGAACTTCGGAGCCCGGGGTGTCGCCGCTCGGGAGCGTGATCGACTGAAGCGACGCGACCGGCACGCTGACGCGCACCCAGAATTGGTCGGTGCCCACGAGCGTGGCGATTTGACTCGCGGGGCCGACGAGCTGTCCAGGCTCCGCGTTCTCGGCCACGACGATGGCGTTAAACGGCGCCCGAAGCGTGGTCCGAGAAAGTGCGAGACGGGCTCGCTGGGCGGCGCTTTGAGCCGCGCGCACGCCGACTTCGGCGGTTTGAATCTGCGGCTCGCGCAGTGCGAGGTCTCGGCCAGGGCCAGCGCCATCACCACCGAAGGATTCCCATTCCCGCTGCGCAACGCGCTGGCGGCCTTGTTCGGTGCGAAGGTTCAGCTCTGCACGGTTCACCTCGGCCGCGCTCGACTGAACCTGGAGGCTGTATTCCCGAGAGTCGATGCGGACGAGGCGCTCTCCTTCGGGGATGCGCCCGCCGGGCACCAAATCCTCATGTTGCCACCGAATGCGTCCGCCGACTTCCGGCATCACGATGACCTGCTGCGCTGGGATCACCTGTCCGCTCGCTCGAAGAGAGACTTCGCCGGAGTGAGGGGTTGCTGCTTCGGTTTGAACCAAGAGGCGCGTATCTCCGGCGGCGGTGCGCTCGGGATCTTCCTTCGACTTCACGCCAGCGATAAAGATGCCGACCCCGGCGAGAAGGATGACGATAGGAAGGGCGATTTTGAGGGTGCGGGTCATTCGTCGTCTCCGGAGTCGAGCTCACTTCGTGCGGGACGACGCAGCGCCCCGTCTTCGTTGTCTTCGCTGGCTTCTTCGTTGTCTTCGCCGGCGGGAAGCATCCCGGCGAGCGCGCGGTGAACCTGAATCCTTCGCGCGAGAATGGCTCGGCGAGCGTTTTGCCGAGCGAGTTCAAGTCCTTGTTTCGCCTGAAGCGCGGTGAGGACGGGGAGGAAATCACTCAGACCGGAGCGGTACCGTTCGCGTGCACTTTCAAGTGTCGCGTCCGCAAGCTCAAGACGTGTCTCCAGGAGCTCCAGCTGCCGGCGCGCGGTTCGCTCGGCACTGAGGGCGGTTTCGACTTCGATGAGCGCTCCAAGGACGAGCTGGTGCAGCGCTTCGATCTGTTGCTGCATCTCCGCCTCGCGTCGCTCGACCTGGGCTCGACCCGCGAAACCGTCGAAGAGCGGCACGTTTAGCTGAACGCCCGCGCTAAACGTAAAGCCGCTCGCGACGGTGGGATCACCACCGCCCGGGAAGAGGCCGCCAGTCACCTCGTTTCGAGTCCAGGTGACACCTGGAGTAGCGTTCAAACGAAGGCTTGGAAGGCGCTGCGCGATGGCGCTTCCGATGCGCCAATCTGCGGCTTCGATCCGGCGTTGCGCTGCGCGCACATCGGGGCGGTGCGCGATGGCGCTGGCGGGGACGGGAACGCTTGGCGGGGCGTCGAAGTTTGGAAAATCCGTGGTCGCGGGCAGCTCTGGGAGACCGGCCGCCGTGGTACCGAGAAGCGAGGCAAGGCGATGGCGCGCGAGCTCAAGCTCGCCATCAAGGGCATCGATCTGCGCCTCGGTTGCGGCGACCTGCTGGCGCTGTTGATGAAGGTCGAGCGCCGACGCGAAGCCCTCGCCGAAGCGGAGCTGCACGGATTCGAGGAAGGTCCGGTTTAATCGAAGCTGCTCTTCGAGGACGGCCCGTCGAGCGTTCGCGTCCACGATGCCATACCAGGCGTCGGCGACCTGCGCGGCGATCGCGAGTGCCATGGCCTCCATATCGATCTGCGCAGCTTGGGCGTCGAGGTCCGCAGCTTCACTAAGGCCGCGTGCGCGGGCGAAGAGGTCGACTTCATAGCTGATCGGGAGCTGCGCGGACGCGTTCAGCGATTCGTTCGTGCCGAAGAAACTCACGCTGCGCGAGTAACCAAAGGAACCGGTTGCCGCGATGGTCGGATAGCGGGCCGCGCGAACTTGGTCGGCAACAGCACGGGCGATATCCACCGCGACCCAGCGAGCCCGCATTCCCGGGTTGGCTTCGAACGCGCGGTCGATGAGCGCTTCGAGGGTCGCATCGCCGGTGGCGTGCCACCATCGTGCATCTTCCGATTCGTCTTGCGTGCGCTGTGGCAAGTCGCCTGCGCCGAAATGGTCCGGCAGGTCGATGGCGGCGCGCGGATGTTCGACGCGCGTGTGCGGAAGGCAGCCTGTCAATATCGGGAGCAGGAGAGTGCCCACCGCGACCGAAAAGCCGATGCCCTGCCGCTGTGGTTTGAAGGGGTTCACAGCCATTGTCTCCCGGCCGTTTCCTGGCCATCTCTTTGCTCCGCATTTGCACCGTCTCGGAGCGAACGCGCGAGGCTCTCAAGGTGTTCCCTCTGAAGGGATCGGAATTCGAAGGGAAGGGTGATGCGTCGCGAAACGCTCTCGGCGTTCGTGATCGTCACCATGATCCCCATCGTGGAGGACATCGCGTACATCGAATACGTCGTCGTCCGAAGGTCCTGACGAATCGAGCCGTCTTGCTTGCCGCGTTCCAT
>JAHDCI010000051.1:0-7761 GCA_020629955.1 Myxococcota bacterium
TCTCGGTTGGTCTCGTTTAAAATCTCGTGACGGGCGCCTGGGTAGAGCCTCAATGTGACGTCGCGAAGCCCCGCGGCGCGCTGGAGGGCGGCGAGTTTTCGTAAGCCTTTCCCGAAGTCCCCGACGGGGTCTTGGTCGCCGCCGCCGATCCAGATCGACTTCTCCGGTGGGATGCGCTGCAGGTTCGCGCGCTCTGTCAGCGGGCGTAGCGAATCGAGCATGTCGACCCATGAGCTGGTCGAGATCGGAACGCCGCAGAGAGGATCTTCGATGTACTTATCCACTTCGGCGTTGTCTCGCGAGAGCCAATCGGAGTCGGTCCGTCCTTCAAAGCGATCATTGAAGTTGCCAAAAGACAGCTTCTGCAAGAGCGCGCTTGGGTTCGTTTTTCCTTTCCGCCATCGCTCGATACGAGCCACGACACGGCCAGCTTCCGCCAGCGGCGGGGGCGGACCGTTGCTTCCGGAGAGGGCCACGCCGTCAAAGAGCTGCGGCGCAGAATACAGGAGGTTTTGCGCCATGAACGAGCCGCCGCTGTGGGCCAAAAGTACGTGCGGTCCGCCCGCTGGAATCGACTCGGCGACCGCGCGCAGGTCTCGAATCGCGTTTCTCCACGGCGAACCTTCGCCCATATCACCAAGCTTGCCGCTCGGAAGCAGACTTTCGCCGTGCCCGCGATGGTCGTGTCCAACGACGCGCCATCCTTCGGCATTAAATGCGGCGGCGAGTCGTCCGTAGCGAAGGATATGCTCACTGATGCCGTGCGTGACTTGCAACGTCCCGACCGGGCTTCCAGCCGGCTCCCAGGTGACCTTTCGAAGGGTAACGCCCGTGGGGCTCTCGAAGCGTTCGACTTTCATGAGACGGTTATACTCGACACTCGTGCCATCGAGCTATCGCTTCGCGTGTCGGCGGGAAAGATACCCTCAGAGGGCTTGCCAGCGGAGCGTGCGAACATGCGCTTCGTAGCCGAACCAGCGATTCTCCAAGACCGCGTTTGGCGGCTCCGCGGTATACGGGGCTCCGGGCGGAAGCCCTCCCTCGTAACGTACGACGATTTCGCCTGCGGGCGATCCGTCGAGCCGTTCGTAGCTGCGCCGCGATAACCTTCCTTCGGCGAAGGTGTCGGAGATACGCTCCCCGTTTTGTTCGATGTGGCCTGAGTCCGTGAGACCCGTTTCCATGAGCCAGCTCCGATGCACATCGTAGAGAATGAACTCCGGAGGGAAGGGGAGCTCCATCGGCACGAAGCGTTCGAAGCTCACTTCGTCGCCAACTTGCTGAAGGAGGAAGGCGCGACCTCCGTGGGGGCCGAGACCGAGCATCATCAACGTATCCCCTCGTTTCTGAAGGACGGCGCGAAACGTATTTTCGCCCTCCGGGTGACGCATGGTGACTTCTTGCTCGAACATGAAATCGCCCGGGAGCGCATTCACGTTCGCGATTGTGGTCGGATAGGCGTCAAGCCCTTGTGCGGGCGTTGGCTGAGAGGTTCCGCCGCACGCGGCAACCAAAAGAAGGACCACGCTCGCCCTACAAGCTCGGGAGTTCATCACGAGGTTCTTCATAGAGCGGCCCGAACATCTCTTGCAAGGCGGCATATTTCTCGGAACCTTTGAAGCGTGCGCGCGTCAGCTCTTTGTGCGCACGTCCTGAGGGCTGCGTGCGATTCCCCTTCTTCTTCGCCCCATCCCTGGTAGGTTTCCCTCATGTTCGCGACTCCCCAACGTTTTGTTCTCACCGCGCTCGCTTTTGGTCTCATGGCCGGATGTGGCCCCGAGGGCGCGCCCGAGGAACAACGCGTGATTCTGCGTGAGCACATTCCGCGGCTCAAGGAAGTCATCGCGGAGGACCGCGGCCGGCACTGGGACGGAATTCACGAGGCTGGGGAACGGCTCGCCCGCGGTTTTGAAGTCGAGGACCCGGAGACGCGGCAGCGACAGATGCGCTTTGCGCTAAACCGGGTTCAGGAGCCGCCCCGTGGGATCGGCGCGTTTATCGCGTCCCCGATGTCCTTTCTTGCGGCGGTCGATACCGACGGCATCGTCGTCGCACGCGATGGCGATGGCGAGCATGACTCCATGGCAGGAACGAACTTCGCCGAGCGATACCCTGCCGTGGAAGCCGCGCTCCGCGAAGGCCGGCGCGGCATGCAACTCGCGGAGTTCCCGGCGCTCGAAGAAGGTGGCGAGAGCGGCTTTTCGTGGATTTTTGTCGGGCCCGCAAAACGGAACGGCGAGGTTGTGGGCGCTGTCGTTGCCGGGATCCCGCTCTGGCGGATGGCGCAGCGCCTGACGCAACAGCTTCGGCTCGAGCGCGCCGAGGAGATTGGCAACGGCGCGATTATTTGGGCGTACGTAACGAAAGGGGAGCGCGTCTTTGGGCCGCCCGATGCGGCGCATGAGCTGACGTCTGCCCTTCCGGACGCGGCTGCCCGCGCGGCAGGCTTGAGCGCGTCTCCCGGCGGTTATACGGGCCAGCTTCGGCTCTACAACAGCAAGTGGTTCGGATATGGGCTTTTGCCGATTCCGACGATGGGCGAGGACGTCAACCTGATGGTCTTGCGAGCGGGACCCACGCGCGGCGATTGATTGTCTTGAAGCAACGCCTCGTTTTCGCTTTTCTCCTTTCGGTGTCCGCGACAGCCTTCGGGCAAACGGATCTCGAGGACCGTTTCGGGGGGGATCGCGGCTTTGGGGAGAGCTGTTTGTTCGCAAACGATGACAACAGCTCGAGCGCGATCGACCTGACCCCGGCGTTTCCGGCAGGGCTTCGCTTCTTTAGCGATGTTCACACCGAGGCCTTTGTGAACACGAACGGAAATATCACGTTTCGCCAAGGGGTCGGTGCGTTTACCCCGACACCGTTTCCGATCGCGGCTCAGCCGATGATCGCTCCCTACTGGGCGGATGCGGACAATCGCTCTTCCGATGGTTGCGGAGGCAATACTTCGGGCTGCGCACATCCCGGAGAGCCCAATAACGTGTGGTGGCATTTGGAGCCTGGCCGTTTCGTCGTGACCTGGGACGAGATCGGATATTACGCCTGCCATGACGACAAGCGGATGAGCTTCCAGCTGCTCCTGACTCAAGCGAGCGGGAGTGAGACCGAGCAGGGCGATTTCGATGTGGAGTTTCGCTTTGAACGGTGCGAGTGGGAGACTGGCGATGCGTCCGGGGGACGAGACGGTTTCGGCGGAACCCCGGCGCAAAGCGGCTTTGACGCGGGCAACCTTCAAGATTTTCTCGCGCTGCCGGGAAGCTTAGAGGACGGAATCTCAGACCGGATGTGCCGGGGGTCGAATGTGGGGGAAGCAGGAGTGTGGCGCTTCCTGGTTCGCTCCGGCAGCGTGAGCTGCGAAGACGACGGCGGATCCTGCGATACGTTGCTCCCAGGCGTCTGCTCCGAAGGCATCATCAACTGCCGCAACGTCGGCGCGCTCTGCGAACAGCAAAACGAACCGAGCGATGAGATCTGCGACTCGCTCGACAACGATTGCGATGGCGCGACCGATGAGGGGTTCGATTGCTCCTTTCAGCCAGAGAGCATTGGCGGGAGCGGAGCCATCGCGTGTGCGAGTGGCCGAGCGCGGCCCGTGGGGATTATCGTCGTGCTAGCGTTGCTCGGCGTTTTTAGGAGACGAGCCACCATTCGGCAGGGCTGATCGAGGACGGGACTTCTTCCTCGGGGACGGTGGCGTCGTCCGCTGGCGAGGTTTCGTTTTCTCTCGCTTCGTCCGCATCCTCTTCGACCGCGTCGGGGCATCCGTCTCGGTCTTCGATGCCGTTGTAATCCTCCGGATCGAGTGGGCATTGGTCGTCGTCGTTAAAGATGCCGTCGTAGTCGAAGTCCCGGAGCGGAGGTTCAGGGCGGGTCTGGTAGATGCCGCGCAGGAAGGTCCGGAACGTGGGGGTGCCGAATCCGCGGGTGATCCCGAAGCTTCCTCCGAGTTCGAATGCCAGTTCGCCAAAATGCAATCGTCCCGCAAGCGAAGCCTCCGCTGGAAGCTCTTCAATGCCGAGTGTGTCGCTAAGAAATGAGAGCGACGCATGAGATTCAAGCACGGCAGAGAATCCTTCCGAGAGACGCAGATCGAGCGCGAGACCGGCGTCGACCGTGTCGTCCACCACCAAGCCGAGCTGCTCAGCCCGAGGACGAACGGTGTAGCCAACGTTCAAGCTCAAGCGGTGACGGCCAAACGTTCCGGTCGCGAGAAGACGCGCTGCTGCGCGAAAATCGCCTCCTCGAAAGTTCTCTGCGTTCCCAGTGGGAAACCAAATATCGATGGCGAGCCCGAGCGCGAATCCGCTCGGGTCGAGCGCTGATCCGGTATCGACGATGGTGAGCTTGCCCATCGCGCGAAGATCCCCCAGTCCTACGCCACCGGGCGCGCGTACGTTGGCGCACTCAAAGAAACTGTCGATTTCGCCACCCTGGAAGATCGTTAGTGGCAACGCGACGCCGAGCTCAATTCGGTCGCCGATGCCCCCGGCGCCGAGCAAGGTCGTGGTGAACTGTGGGCCGATGACCGCCCGTTCTTCCCCTTCGCCGCGAATCACGAGCGGGCGGTGCGCGTAGGCTGCGAGTAGACCGAGGTCGACGCGATTGTTACCGAGGGCGGTCGCGTGAAGAGTCCACCCGGCGCCGCTCCGAAGCGAGAGAGAAGGCATCATGCGATCTGCGTCGAAGCGATCCTGCCGGGTCCCGCTTGGACAGCGCTGAGCGCTCACGGAGGAAGCCCACGTCAACGTTAGCAGGACCGCGAGGCTAAGCCGTGCCACTCGCTGTCTCCCATTGCGCAACGGGAATTGGGCGGAAAATTGTCGTCTGTTAGGCGTCACAGCGTTCGAGCAGCGGATTCTACCGCTCCCGAAGCCCGACGACGCGGAAAATCCGCGAATGGCGCTCGCCGGCGTGAGCGATTGTTCTTCACAACTCTGTGGGCTATGTCGCGCGCGATGTTTGCACCGCACACTCCTTCGCGAATGGCGCTGACCGCGCTTTCGCTCGTCCTCGGTCTCTCCGCTTGCGGTTCGGCCACCTCTTCGAGCACGACAACGACCGCGCCAGAGAATGTCGACCCAGCCTCCGCTCAGCCGGCGCTTGAACCGGAAAACGGACGGCTTCCGGCCGATGTTGCACCGCAGTCATACGAGGTCGACCTATCGATCGATCCCGACCAAGATGCATACAGCGGCGTAGTGCGCATTCAAACCGCGATCGAATCTCCGCACCGTCGTATCTTCATGCATGGCGTCGACCTGCGCGTGCGCTCCGCCGTGATTCATACGGCCGGCGGTCGTTCGATCGAGGCGACGTGGGAAGGTTCGACCGACGACGATAGTTTCGCGACCCTGACCACCGCGGAGCCTGTGTCTGGGCTTGTGCAGATCGAAATCGCGTTTGAAACAGATCTTGGCACCGCGCTTGGTGGCATCTACAAGGTCGAGAGTGGCGGCGATGCGTATGCATTCACGCAGATGGAGCCCCTGGATGCGCGTCACGCGTTCCCTTGCTTCGACGAGCCACGTTTTAAAGTTCCTTTTGACGTGACGATTCGTTCGCGTCCCGAGCATGTCGCGCTCGCGAACTCCAGCCTTGAAGGCGAGACCGAGGAAAACGGGCAGAAGGTCAGCACCTTCGTCACCACCGCCCCGATGCCTACGTACCTCTTCGCGCTGGCGGTTGGACCGCTCGAAGTGGTGGAAGGGGAAATCCCGCCGAATGAAATCCGTGACCACGCGCTTCCCTTCCGCGGCGTCGCCCCGCGTGGCCGTGGGGAAGAACTCGCCTATACGATGGAGCACACGCCTGCGATTCTTGCGTCGCTCGAAAACTGGTTCGGAAGCCCGTATCCCTTCGACAAGCTCGACGTCGTCGCGGTCCCCGATTTCGGGGCCGGCGCGATGGAAAATATTGGGCTCGTCACGTTCCGCGATTCGATTCTACTGGTTGACGAAGCGCGCACTCCGACGCGACGTATGCGCTTTTGGGCCTACATCATGGCGCATGAGCTTGCCCATATGTGGTTCGGCAATCTCGTCACGATGGAGTGGTGGGACGACCTCTGGCTGAACGAAGCGTTCGCCAGCTGGATCGAGCACACGGCCGTTGCAAATTGGCGTCCGGATTACGAGGCGGATGTATCCCTCGCTGGCTGGGTTCACTATGTCATGGGCGAGGATAGCCTCGCCGGCGCGCGTGCGATTCGACAGCCGATCGAGAGCAGCCACGATATTTTGAACGCCTTCGACGGCATCACCTATGGCAAGGGCGCTGGCGTTCTCGCGATGTTTGAGCGTTTTGTCGGGCCCGAGACCTTCCAGCAGGGGATTCGTGCGTATCTCACCGAGCACGCTGGCGGCAACGCAACCGGCGAGGACCTCTTCCGCGCCCTCAGCGAAGCCGCGGGCCGGGATATCGGTGGTCCCATGCGTTCGATCGTGGAGCACGTTGGGCTGCCGATGATTCGCGCAACGCTGACGTGTGAAGAGGGAAGCGCGACCGTTCAGTTGGCGCAGAGCCGCTATGCTCCGCTCGGTTCGCGCGCGGAGCGCGATGTTCGCTACTCCGTGCCCGTCTGCGTTCGCTACGGAATGGAATCGGGCGAAGGCGGGGAAGTGTGCGAGATCGTGAACGGCGAAGGCAGTGTCTCGATCGAAGGCGGTTGCCCGCAGTGGATTCACCCGAACGCTGCAGGCGCCGGATACTATCGCTGGTCTCTTGAGGCCGAGCAGCTCGCCGCGCTCCGCGAGCATGGTCTTGACTCGCTGACCGTGACCGAACGTCTCTCTCTTGTCAGCTCGATGCGTGCGGCGTTCGAAGCCGGAGAAATCGAAGGTGGCGTGGTGATGGATGCGATGCTCGCGCTGGCCGCGGACCCGCATCACGCTGTCGCGCGCGCACTCGTCGGCTTCTTCACGGAAGTTCTCGAGAACGTGGTCGACGAAGAGCATCGTGCGCCGCTGCGTCGCCGTCTGCTCTCGGCATACGCGCTTCGAACGCGCGCGCTCGGCTGGACGCGCGGTCGTCAAGATGACGAGGCGACGCGTATTCTCCGCGGCGTGCTCGGGAGCTTTGTTGCGCTTGAGCTTGAAGACGGGCGCTTCGTGCGGGACGGTCGCCGCTTCGGTGATCGCTACCTTGGGCGCACCGAGCTTGACCCCGACGCCATCGCGACGGACCTGGCGCAGGCGGGAGCAATCCTCGCCGTTCAGGGTGGGGGCACACCTGCGTTTGAAAAGGCTCTGGCGCGACTCGATGAAACACCGGATGCCACCGCGCGCCGCAATCTCATCATCGCGCTTGCGTCGGTGGAAGACGAAGCCCTTGGGCAGCGCGCGCTCGCGCTCACGATGGATGACCGACTGCGCGTCAACGAGATGCTCCTCCCGATTCGAGTGCGCCTCGGCAACGAGGAGACTCGTGAAGCCGCGTGGGCGTATCTCCAAGAGAACTTCGCTCAGCTCGCGGAGCGTCTTCCGCCTTCGTACGCGGGCAGCTTGCCTGAGTTTACGACGTCGTTCTGCTCTGCCGAGGGCCGTGCGGAGGTCGAGGGCTTTTTCCAGGAGCGCGTCGAGGAACTCCCGGGTGGACCCCGGAACCTCTCGCTTTCGCTTGAAGCCATCGAGCTTTGCGCAGCACGCGTTGAAGGCCAGCGGGCCTCCGTTCACGCGTGGCTTGAGCAGTAGGCGCGAGTCGGAGGGGCGCGCCCCTTCCGATTGACGATCAAGGGCGAGCACTTCAGGTGTTCGCCTTTTT
>JAHDCI010000051.1:7861-9549 GCA_020629955.1 Myxococcota bacterium
CGTGGTCCACCTTTTTCGTGGTCCAGGGGACTCGTCTTTGCTTGGCTTGGACCCCGGAACTATGGAACATGTGCTTCGAATGACGTCCTCAAATCAGCTCAGGAAAGGCCGACCTTAGATGCGGGTCTTGGTCGTAGCGCCGGCGGAGCTTCATCAGAGCACGGAGGGAGCCAGCATCTGTCTTCGTGATCTTGGTTGCGATGTTGTTCCGCTCGACCTGTGGGAGGCGATTGGCGACGAGCTGCCGGCCGCCGACGCGATTCTCATCGAGGCAGGCGACCACGCGGAGGTGGGGCGAGCGGTTGTGCGAGCGATTCGCGAGAGCCCGTCCGCTGGACTTCCAGTGCTCTTGGCCGTGAGCGTGAATGGATTGAGCCGGCTCAACGAACGCGACCCGATCGACGACGTCGTGCTGCGACCCTATGTGCCGCAGGAGCTGGTACTTCGTCTCCGTCGTGCCGAGTGGCAGCGGAGTGAGTTTGAGCGCGACGAGTCGATCAAGATTGGGCGTCTGCATATCGACCTGCTCGCACACGAAGTTCGGGTCGGCGATGAACGAGTCGCGTTGACTGCGCAGGAGTTTTCGTTGCTTCGCTTCCTCGCTTCACACCGAGGTCGTGTGTTCTCGAGGTCTCAGCTTTTGAAAGAGGCGTGGGGTGTTGAACATTACGGAGAGAGTCGAACGGTCGATATTCACGTTCGGAGGCTGCGGAAGAAGCTTGGAGAAGCCGTGAAGGTGCTCGAGACCGTTCGCGGCGTCGGCTATAAAATGGTCGCATTCGGAGAAGAGGGATGACGCTGGCGCTCAGCGTCGGTGACCCGGCGGGGATTGGACCCGAGATTGCGGTAAAAGCGGCGCTCGCGTGCCCGGAAGAGGAGCTCCTGCTCTTCGGTGATGAGGCGTTCTTCCAGAAGGCGTTTGCTTCGTCTGGGGTCCCCAGCCACGTGACTCTGCGCCATATCGCTTCGTATGCGCGGCTGCCTGAAGGAGCGAGTCCCGAGTGTGGCCGCATTCAGCTCGATCAGCTCGACGCGGCGATTTCTGCGGTGCTCGCTGGGGAAGCTCGCGCGATCGTGACGGGCCCGACCAGCAAAGAGGCGGTGACTTCGAGTGGTCATTACTTTACTGGGCAGACCGAGCATCTTGCCGAACGTTGCTCGCTTCCCCGCGACGCGGTGACGATGCTCTTCTTGGGTCCTCGGATGAAGGTCGGTCTGGTTACGACGCACCTTTCGATCAAAGAGGTGCCGGCCGCGATCACTCCGGCGCGCGTTCGTCGATCCATCGATGCCCTGACCGAAGCGATTTTTCGTCTTGGTGTCTCGGAACCCAACATTCTCCTCTGCGGTCTCAACCCGCACGCGGGGGAGGGCGGACTTCTTGGCGATGAAGAAATCGCCCTCCGAGAAGCGATGCCAGGAATTGACCCTCAGCCTGCCGAAGCGGTGCTCCGAGCGGTGGCCGAAGGGCGCGCTGACGGCGCCGTCACGATGTTTCACGACCAGGCCACGATCGCATCCAAGCTTCTCGATTGGGGCGAAGCGGTGAACGTAACTTGGGGGCTTCCGTTTGTTCGTACGAGCGTTGATCACGGCGTCGCGTACGATATCGCCGGAAAAGGAATCGCAGACCCGGAAGGGCTTATCGCTGCGATTCGAATGGCGCGTCAGCTCTCCGCCTAGCCGCT
>JAHDCI010000051.1:9649-29164 GCA_020629955.1 Myxococcota bacterium
CGGAAGGGCTTATCGCTGCGATTCGAATGGCGCGTCAGCTCTCCGCCTAGCCGCTGAACGGGCTGCGGCGCCGAGGCGAGCTTCGACGGGCGGACGACATGCCGATATCGAAGGAAGAGCGAAGCTTGGATCGGCGTGCCTGGCGGAAGAGAGTCCTTCTAGCGATTTGAACCACGCACGAGGTCGTGTCTCGCAATGTTCTCGATCGGTTGAAGGTTGCAGTGTGACGATCCTCCGATTTGAACCACGCATTAGAAAACGTGGTCGGGAACGAGGGCGTAATTCAACACCCGATTCCGAAAGCGTGGCATGGTCTCGCGCATGGCCATTTCATGCAATTTTGACTCCGGCAATATCGAACTCGTTTCCCAAAAAAAGGGGCGCATCGAGCTCGCGATCCGAAGGGATGCCGGAGAGGATCATTATCAGTGGTTTCACTTTCGCGTCACCGATGAGGCGCCTTGTGATTTGGTGATCACGAATGCAAAGGGGGCATCCTACGAAGGTGGATGGCCCGACTATCGCGCCTGCGCTTCGTATGATCGAGAGCACTGGTTTCGAGTGCCGACACGTTACGAAGATGGCGAGCTTCGGATCACGCATGCGCCCGAGCATCGCTCGATTTGGTACGCGTACTTCGCTCCCTATGATTTCGAACGCCACCAACGTCTCGTTGGCGGCGCGCAAATGGAGCCTGGCGTTCAAACGCGGGAGCTTGGCGTGAGTCTCGACGGACGACCCATCGATGTGATCGAGTTTGGGGAGGGCGACATCCCGGTTTGGATCATCGCTCGTCAGCACCCCGGCGAATCGATGGCAGAGTGGTTTGTGGAAGGAATGCTTGAGCGCTTCTTCGATCGCTCGGATGCCCTTGCGAAACGTCTTCGAAAGGCCGCGCGTTTTTACGTGGTCCCGAATATGAATCCCGACGGTTCGGTGCGCGGCCATCTGCGCAATAACGCGGCGGGCGCGAACCTGAATCGAGAGTGGGAGACCCCGACAATGGAGCGCTCTCCGGAAGTGTTCCTGGTTCGAAACGAGATGGACCAGACCGGGCTTCGAGTCTGTCTCGATGTTCACGGAGACGAGGCGCTCCCTTACAATTTCATTGCGGGGCCGCACGGCGTAGAAGGGCTCCCCGAGCATGTGCTTCGGGACCTCGAGACCTACTGCGCTGCGCTCGAACGTGCGTGTCCGGACTTTCAGAACGTTCACGGCTATCCGAAGTCACCGCTCGGCAAGGCGAATATGACGATGGCGACAAACCACCTCGCCGGGCGCTTCGGTGCGCTCGCGATGACCCTCGAGATGCCATTCAAAGACAACGCGAATGCTCCGGCGCCAGAAGGTTGGAGCCCTGCGCGCGCGAAGCGGCTTGGTCGTTCGCAACTCGACGCATTCGCGTCCGTTCTATTTCGAGCATAAAAAAAGGGAGCCCCTCTCGGAGCTCCCTCTCTTTTCGGTGCGTCGAATCAGCCGCCGCAGAGGGCGCTTCCGCTTCGCTCGTAGTGCCACTCGCCGCCTTCGCAGATGACGTTCTCGAGACCGGTTGAGGAGCGGTCTCCTTCGTTTGCGCACGCGACCACCGCGTCACCGCAGCTCGGCCGGCGGCGAACGCTCATCTCGCACTGGTCGGGCTCGCACTCGACGATCAGGCGCCAGTAGGTGTTGAGGGTTCCCGGGCCTTCGTCGATGCACATGAAAGGTCCGTGCGTCGTCCCGTGGGGAAGCTCAACAGGCGGGCCGGAGCCGTCGTATTCGATGCATGCGTCGCCATCTTCGATGGGATTGTCGCAGGTGCCCCAGTTGAGGACGCTTACGCCGGCCGCCGCCGCAACGCAGGAGTTTGAGTAGTCGCGGTCGTCACAGCCGCAGACCTCTTCTACTTCTTCCGTACACGCTTCGGGAATCGCTTGGCAGACGCCCTGGGCATCCGCACGTCCGCACATTGCCGCGAGTTCAAAATCGCAGAACGCGCCGTCCTGGCAGGTGAGTCCGGCAAAACCACCGCAGACTTCACCAATGGCCTGTCCTTCGACGGGCTCGCAGCCGCAGCCGCAATCGTTGATGAAGGAACGGGTTCCTGGCTCGCAGCGATAGTCGATGCGTGCGCAATCTTCACGGGAGTCACCGTAGAAGATGACGCCTTCGTCTCCTGGTGCCGGGTCGCACGTAAGGTCGGTGCACTCGGCGTAGGCTGCAAGGCACTCACCCTCGCTCCGGAAAAGTTCGTCGCAGTCTGCACCTTCGCAGGAGCAGCCGGTGCCGTACTCACAGCGCTCGCCATTCCAGTGGAAGCCACCGCCTGGTTCACAGTCTCCAACCCAGCGGATTTCCTGCGCTTCGCACATCGTGGGTTCGTCGGAGGGCTGGCAGCCGCAGCCGCAATCGTTCGCGAAGTATTCGGTGCCTTCTTCGCACGCGAAGCGGATGACCGCGCACTCCTCTCGGGAGTCACCGTAGAAGATGACGCCTTCGTCGCCGGGGGCCGGCTCGCAGAGAGGCGCTTCGATGGGCTGGCAGCCGCAGCCACACTCGTTCGCGAAGTACTCGGTGCCCGGCTCACAGGCGAAGCGGATGCGCGAACATTCTTCCGGAGAGCTGCCGTAGTAGGTCGGGGCATCTTCCGTACGCACCAGGATGAGCTCTTCCCCGGTGTAATCGAAACGCCAGAACTCAACGGTGTCGGCTTCGATGCGAAGTTGGATGATGTTCTCCGGGATGAGGATCCACGTGGCTTCCACGTCGTAGTGCCCGTCGTCGGGTGCGAGAACGCTCACCGAAGCCGTGCCGTCGGCGTTGAACGTATAGCGCTGGCGGTACCACGTGGGGCCGAGGTCGAGGTCGCCATCCACAAAGACTCGGCGCTCGCCTTCACTTCGATCATGGTCTTCCTGCCAGCTTCCGATGATGGCCGCGGGCAGCTCCGGGCAGACCGGGTCCGTTCCGCCGCAGCTCGCGTGTGCTTCGATGCACTCGCGCTCGCTGAAGTACTGGTTGTCGCAGTCTGCACCTTCGCAGGAGCAGCCCGTTCCATAAACGCAGCTCGATCCATCCCAGTGGAACGCGCCACCAGGTTCGCAACCACCCACCCAGCGCACTTCCTGGGGAGCGCAGGCCGGGTCGACACATTCGCAGATTTCGCAGCCATCGGCGTCGCGGCGGAAGCCATGCTCGCACGCGATTTCGCAGGTGACGGGTTCGCAGACGGGAGGCTCCGCGCATCGGCAGATCTCGCAGCCAGAGGCGTCGGTCTCGAATCCGTGTTCACAGAAGATTTCGCAGGTCACCGGCTCACAGCTCGGGTCGATGCACTCCGCGTGGGCCGCTTCGCAGGCCGCGATAGACTCATACGCTTCTCCGCAGTCTTCGCCGACGCAATCGCAACCACCGACGGTTTCGCAGCTTTCTCCGTTGAAGAATACGCCGATCAGCGCACGGCAGTCGCCGTCGCCTCGGGCATCCTGCGCTTCGCACTCCGGGTCGACCGGAGTGCCGATACAGCCGCAGCCGCAGTCGTCGTTAAACGCGGTGGTGCCGGGCTCGCATGCGAACTCGATATCGGCGCAGCGTTCCGGATCGGTGCTGACGTAGTTGGCACCGTCTTCGGCGCCGGGGCATTCGACGCAGTCGCTGTCGCGCTCGGGACAGAAGGAGTCGCATTCGCCATCGCCGTACCAGTCGCCGCGATCGCAGAGGTCCTCGCCGTCGGGGCTGCGTCCCCCGAGCGAGCGGGCCTCGCTCTTCGTGTAGGTAACGCCGTCGGACGAGCAGCCTGTTAGGGCAAGCGCCGCGAGCGCGAAGGATAAGATCAGTCTCATGTTCATGATGTGATTTCCAAAGGGAGTTCTTGTTTGGAGCCAACGCTCCAGGTTCGGTCTCTGTAGAGCAAAGACCGCGCCAACAGAAAAGCCCGCGAAACGGTGGGTTTTAGTAGGTTCATTGTCTCATTTTGTCTCAAAGTATCGATTTGTATCTATCCGGTATGCGATCTCGCATTTCCCTCACGCGTTTGAGGCAGGTAAATCTATTGACGAATCACAGAAAAGTTTCGTAACCTCGCGCAAATCGTAACGCCCTTGCCGGGCGGGTATTGGAGGACAATATGTCGTTTTGGGAAGACGCGAGTGGCGCGACCAAGGGAATTATCGTTGTTGGAGTAATCGGGATCATTGTGAGTCTCCTATTCCTCACGGGCGTCGTCGGTGGCGGCGAAGAAGAGCTCACGCAGGAGCGTGGACTCCCGGCAGCGACCAACTAAGACGCGAGTCCGATCATTCTGAAAAGGCGCGGCATCGGTCGCGCCTTTTTTCGTTGTGAACACATCACTCAAAAATCACCTCGAGACGCTCCGAAACTCGGTCGACCCGGCGTCGATTCGGGAGAGCGATCCGGTCGGCATGGTTCATTGCTATTCCGACCCAGCCGATATCGAGGTCGCCGGGCTCATTGCGGCAAGCCTGGCATTCGGCCAGGTCGTCTCGATTCGAAAGTCCATCGAGAACGTCTGGCGCAGGCTTGGGGTCTCTCCAAAGGAAGCCTTGGAGCTCCCCCCGGAAGTGAGAAGGAGCAAGCTCAGCGGATTTGTGCATCGGGTTTATCGCGGCGAGCACATCGCGCGCGCACTCGATGGTGCATCCGAGATTTGCAATCGCCACGGAAGTTTGCAGGCCGGCTTTTGTCATCGGCTGGAGGAGCGCCAGGAGAATATGCGGGACGCGCTCGCCGATTTCGCGGAAGACCTTCGCGGGAAGAATCCAGAGCGAGGATTGCGGCACTTGCTGCCGGACGCCCGGGCGGGTTCCGCTTGCAAGCGTCTATGGCTCTACCTTCGCTGGATGATTCGCCCCGCCGATGGGATCGACTTTGGCGCGTGGAGAGTGTCACCCGCAATACTCCAGATCCCCGTCGATACCCACATTCACCGGATCGGCAGGAATCTCGGTCTAACGAAGCGAAATAGCGCCGATTGGCGCACGTCGGTGGAAATCACCGAGCAGCTGCGGCAGCTGTGCCCGGAAGATCCTGTTCGATACGACGTCTCATTGTGTCACTTCGGAATCGCCAAACACTGTCCTTCGCGGCTTGATGTCGCGATTTGTTCGAAGTGTGTTCTTCGCCCCGTTTGCGTCGCCGCCAGTTCAAAAACAATCCGTTAAGGGGAAGTCAGCCCACCGAAGGAAAAAGTGAGGGAGCGGGCCGAGCGAGCATTTCGTCGATCGACGCCCACGTCACCTCCTCGCCGCGTTCGTGTGCGGGAACGTATGGAACCTTGAGCGATTTCGCCGCTTCGCGCATCGCAGGTATCACCATCGGCTCCAAATCAGCGAGTCGTTCGGTGTCATAGCTGATCCACATCATCAGGTAGGTACCTGCCTCGTAGAAAAGAAGCGCGGTGGGCTTATCACCGTTGACCAAGAATCGAGAATAGCGATTCATGAGTCGCTCGAAGATCGGCATCACCCGCTCTCGCCGCTCGAACACGTGTTGCATCTGCTCGACGTTCGAGAGCGCGACGGCAGATTCCTTTTTGCAGTACGCGCAAAGAACCGTGGTCGTCGTACCGGTTGGCCTCGGTAGCGGTGCGCCGCAATATGGGCACTGTCCAAGCTGGGCTGGCATTGCATCAACGTAACGCGGATCGCCAATGATAGCTGGAGAATCGACGCTCTGATCGATCTAGAGATCGTCTTGAATCCGCACCAAAGCTTCGAGTTGCGCCTTTAGACGAAGCGCCCCGGGCTCGTCGATCAACAAGATCTCATCCTCTTTGAGCTGGACGATATTCTGCTCTCGAAGAAGCGCGAGTCCAGCCTCGAGGCGCGGCTTCGAAAGCGCTTCTCGACGTTCGATATCACCTCGAAGGCACATCCTTTGCCCTTCGTGGAGCGCTTTGGGGGCCCAGCGTTTCACCGCGATCGGCGATTTCTGAATCAGCACCGTCTGCACGCAAGCGAGCCGGGCTTCGATGGGCGCGGCGATCAGCGATGCATATCGGTAGGCCTTCTTCAGCGATGCGCCCAGCACCAACTCATCCTGAATTCGCAACAGGACACCTTCTTCGACGAGCGTCTCAACCGCCTCCTCAAGGACATCCTGCAGCGTCAGATCGTGCGGCCGCGTATATTCGTCACCGAGGTAGACCAATAACGATTCTACTTTTTCCGTGAGTTCCGAGAGTGGGAGGCCCCGCCGCGTGGTGCTTCGCGCAGAGAGGATCGCTCGCACAACCAGGGCGCTCGGGATCAAAAAATGCGCGATATTATTTACGTTGAACTCAAGCCGGGTTCTGCGTGTGCCAACGGCGCGCAGACCATCTCCTTGGTGCTCGATAATTTTGTCATCGAGGAAGAGTTCGATCGCCTCGTCGAATGCCGAGTCGGCGAGGGTTCCCTCGTCGTTGAGCAAACCGTCACTCACGTTGACGCCGCGCGCTCGTAGCGCCGCCAACCAATCTTCCGAGATGCTTCGGAGGTCGCGCACGGTCGTCTCCGGGCGGTCGCTCAGAAGCGCGAGGCCGACGAGAGAAGATGGAGAGAGGGTGGTCGCTCGGTGAATTTGGGAAATGGTCTCCCCCGCGACGTATCGAATGAGATCTCGGCGCTGTGGTGGGGTCAGCTTCACATCGCCTGCGGCGACACCAAAGAGCTTGTGGTGCGCTTCTTCCAGCGAAAATATCTCGCCGATGTTCACGTAGAGCCGGCCGTAGCGTTTTCGAAGCACGCGTCGTGCACGGATCAGCGCGCCCGCGCTCTCCCGCCTCTTTTCGCCGCCCGAAAGCTCGCGCATATAGCCTTCGCCTTCGATGATCTGGTCGTAGCCAATCGCGGTCGGGACAAAGTAGATATCCCTTCGGCGTAGGCTCATCGCGGCGTCGACAACCATGCTGAGCAAACCCAGCTGAGGTTTTCGTAGACGCCCGGTTCGCGAGCGTCCGCCCTCGATGAAGAACTCGACGGGGAACCCTTCGCCAATGAGCTTTTTTAGATAGGCATCGACCAGGGCCGCGTAGAGCTTCTTTCCTCGGAAGCTCCGCTTGATGAAGAACGCGCCACCGCGCCGGAGGATGGGGCCGGCTGGAAAGAATGAAAGGTTGTCGCCAGCGGCGATTAGGGGAGGAACCAGGGCGCGCTCGTGGAGCACGTAGCTCAATACCAAGTAGTCGATATGACTTTTGTGACTCGGCAAGTAGACGAGTGTCCCTTTTCGTCCGGCCTCTCGGATGCGGCGCATCCCATCCTCGTCCACCTGCACGCCGGAGTAGATCTTTTTGAAGAGCCAATCGAGAAGCTTCTCGAGCAACGAGAGCATATACGGCATCTGCGTCGCTTGGAGTTTGCGGAGTTCCTTGGTGGCCTCTTGAAGGACACGTTCTTCCGATTGGCGCTTCGCGCGCGCTTCCGAGGCAATCGCGCGTTTCACTTTCGGACTGCGCAGAAGCTCTGCGCGCATACGACCTGGTGTTTTCTTGGTCGGACCGAGTACCAAGGTGCGCTCGCGTTCCATCCTCCTCAGCAGCGCGTAACGAACTTTGTCCGCGAGACGTTCATCGCTGAGCTCATTGTTCTGATCGACAAAGGCTTTGAGATCGAACGCCTCGCCGGCACGCAGCCGGGCGTTTTTGCGGTTGAGCAGGAACTGAAAAAAGACTCGGACGCGCCCCGGCCATTCGACCGGACCGAAAAAGATATCGACCAGACCTGGTTCCCGTTGCGCTGGTCGTTTCGACCAAACGAAGGTCTGCGGAACGAGCTGAATCGGAACGTCCATTCCTCGTTGCCGCTGGACGAGCGTCAGAATGAGATCCTCATCGAGTCGCTCTCCACGGGTACGCCGGCTTACGAGCTTGGGTGGCTTTCGAAGGAAAAGGAGCGCGCTCTGCCTTTGTTCGACGACTTCGGACAGCGCTTCCTGTTCGGGCCGTTGCGCGCGAAGCCGGAGCCTGCGCTCGCCTTTTCCAAAAGGTTCGAGGATCCAAAGCCCAAGGTTGTTGGTAAATCGAACGAGTGGAAGACCGAATCGCTTCGTTAGAAAATCGAGGCAGAGGAAATCGAGAAACGAAATCGACCGCATGATGTAGATCACGACGCCTGCCTTCGCGGCATCGCGCACTTGTCCGCTCCAAGACTCGTCGACGCGAATTTTCCCGAAGAAACGACGATAAAACCAACGCAAAAGTCGGTTTGGCCGGTAGGGGCGAATCTCGGCCGATTCCGTTTTGCTAAGATTTTCGGCCACGATGGCGCGAGCCTACAACGCCTGGCGTGCGCCGCAATCCTGAGGGACAAATCGATCGGTTCGAGCGGTCGATTCGATTGCCCCAAAAAGGTGAGCCCAGCGACGGGGCGACGTCGCTGGGCTCGGAACTCTGTTCCGCTGCGGGGCGACGCAGCGTGGGGAACAGAGGAGTGTCCCGGGAGGGGGGACGCGGTTAGCCGGAGCTAACCGAAATCGAAGTTCAGTTCCTGCGGACCTTCATCCTCAATGAGGGAGTCGTCCCGGCCAGGGTTAAAGGTCGCTTCGCTCTCCAAGTCGTCGAAACGGAACCCGCACTTCATATGAGGTGCGATTTCCTCTCGCTGAAACTCGGCGAGGGATCGGTAAACTTTGGGGCCAGTGCGTCGCATTCCAATATTTCCTTCGTGGGCTTTGTCAGGTGTTCTGTGACCCGACATGTCCTACATGTGGGTGGAACGTACCACCTCCGCCGAAGAAGTAAAAAAATGTGCAAAAAGAATTCGCGTTTGGGTGATTTTCGAGGCGTTCCTTCTCTAAAATCGGGTTGCGTTTGTTCGTCTTGCTTTGCTCCGGGATCGCCCCGGCATCTTGTAAGTGTTCTTATTTATTGGGCTTTGCTCTTCGCTGAAGCCGGGTTCGGGCGCGTTTGGTCGTTTCGTCCCCCTTCGCGAAAACGGCGTCGGCTTGAATGCGATCGCATTTCCCAACAACCTACGCCTGTTCACACGCCTTCTACACCTTCGAGAGAAAAAGTTCTCGGAGACGCGCAAGGTGTTCCCCCAGGCCGAGCTGCCAAACTATGTCGACCCCTTCCAATGAGAATATGAATTCCTCGATCACCCCTGCGGCGGTGTTTCGTGTGCTCTGGGAAGGGAAGTGGATTCTTCTCGGGTGTGCGCTGTGCGTTGGCGCCGCGGTCGCGTTTTGGTCGACACGGCTTCCGAAGATCTATTCGTCAACGGCAACCATCGAGTACGATCCGACACCCATGCAGCCGCTCGGATCGACGGTGCAAGACGTCGCGAACCCGATCAATGATTACTGGTCCGCGCGTGAGTTCTTCGCGACTCAGAACGAAATTATTGCGAGCCGCGCGGTCGCCCGAAAGGTCGTTGACCGGCTCGGACTCCACGAAGACCCAGATTATCTTGGGGTGCCCGTTGAAGGGTTTGAGGCTCGTGACCCCGGAGATATTGCGCTTCGTCTCGCGGCAGTCATCTCCGTCGAGCCGGTGGAGAACACGCGCCTTGTCAACATTACCGTCACCGACCGTTCGCCGGAGCGTGCCAAGACATTGGCGGATACGGTCGCGCAGGTATACCTCGAAAAAACGATTGAAGACCGCCTCTCGTCGACCGTCGCGGCGCTCGACTGGCTCGGTAACCAGCTCGAAGACCTTCGACGGGAACTCGACGAATCGGAGCTTGCGCTCCACTCCTTTAAAGAGACGCACAATATTCTTTCGGTTTCGATGGAGGAGCGACAGAACCATGTTGCTTCGGAGATCGAGACCTTTGGTCGGGCGCTGACCGAGGCGCGCACCCGTCGTATCAACGTGGCGGCGCATGTTCAGCGGCTGCGAAACGCGGTCGGGGATGACCCGCTTCAGGCTTCCGGTTCGGTATTCGATGAGCGCTCTGAGCTCGCATCGCTTCGGGAGACGCTGCGTGAGCGGCGAACCGCACGCCGGCAACTCGCGACCCGAAGTGGTGGTTTGGGACCGCGCCATCCCGAAGTTCGCGCACTCGATGCTGAAATTGCCGCGCTCGAAGCACAGCTCTCCGAAGAGGTTGATTCGATCGTCCGCAACGCGGAGCGCGATCTGATGGAGGTTCGCTCGGTGGAGGGTGGCCTTCGTGCCGCCTTAAACGAAGCGAATGAGGCGGGGCTTGAGTTGGGGCTTCGGGAGATCGAGTTCCAGCGACTCAATCGGGAGCGTGAGAACAAGGCGAAGCTCTACGAGCTCGTTCTCGAACGCGCGACGGAGACCGACCTCACACGCATGCTGCGAACCACCCACGTTCGAATCGTGGACGAGGGCTTGGTCGCGGATTATCCGATCCGGCCGAACAATACGCTGAATACGATCGCGGGTACCTTCGGTGGTGGAGTTTTGGGGCTTCTGATCCTCGGCCTTCTGTGGCTGAGCGACCGCAAGATTCGCGATATTGCCGCGGTTGAGCGCGTTGGTCTGACCGTGCTCGGCGCGATTCCGAAGGTCGCGGAGGGCGAAGATGGTCCGCGCGAAGTGCCGAAGAAGGGTCGCTCGCCGCTCCCGGGTCCATCCGCGCTCTTTGTTCACAAAAAGCCGATGTCCACGCCGTCCGAGGCCGTCCGAAACCTTCGAACAAATATTATGTTCATGTCGGTTGGAGCGGAGGGCTCAAACCGTGTGTACGTGGTGACGTCAGCGAATCCCCAAGAAGGCAAAACAACGATTGCCTCGAACCTTGCCGCTTCCATCGCGTTAAGTGGCAAGTCGGTGCTGCTCATCGATACCGACCTCCGCCGTCCCCGCGTGCATATGTACTTCGGGAAGAAGCGAAATATTGGTGTCTCCAATGTCGTCGCCGGAGAGTCTACGCTCGCGGAAGTGGCGCAGCCGACGTTCTCCGAGAATCTTTCCATTGTGGCCTCGGGGCCGATTCCCCCGAACCCGGCGGAGCTGCTTCACACGGCCGCGTTCGCGGCGTTCGTGAAGGAAGCGAGAGAGACGTACGATGTGGTCATTCTCGACTCGCCGCCCCTTGGCGCGGTGACCGACGCGGCGATTATTTCGACATTGGCCGATGGCGCGATCGTCGTTGTTCGCGTGAATAAGGCCTCTCGGGATGGCGTTCGTTCGACCGTCAGGCGCCTGCAGAGCGTCAATGCGAACCTCCTTGGTGCCGTGGTCAACGGAGTTGATTCGTCGGCGGGTGGCTATTCGGGTTATTATGGAACCGATGGTCGCTACTACAGCGAGTACCAGAGCGATCTGGACGAAGACGATTTCGCAGACGAAGAAGCTGCGCAGTAGCTGGCTCTTTGCGGTCGCGCTGTTCACCTTCGCGTGCGCGCCGCCGGTAGAGCCCAGCCGGACCGAGTTCTGCAATGGGCAGGACGACGACCGGGACCTGCGGATCGATGAGGATTTCGACTGCATCGAGGGAACCGAAGAAGCATGTGGAACCGGGGGCGTACGCACCTGCTCCTCTGCCTGCGTTTGGACGAGCTGCGGCGGCACCTGCGTGACCGGCGCTTCTCAGGAGTGCGGTCTCTGCGGGAGGCGTGTGTGCAACGCTGCCGGGGAGTGGGGAGAGTGCGAAGGCGAGGGGCTCTGTGAGCCTGGCACCGTGGAGACCTGTTCCCCTGGGCTTGAGCGCTTGTGTTCCGCGAGTTGCGCGTTTGGTTCCTGCCGAGAGACGGCCTGCAGTGATGGGGAGACGCGAGCTTGCGGCAACTGCGGCACGGAGACCTGCGCCTCTGGCATTTTCGGCCCCTGCGAAGAGGAGGGCGAGTGTGCCGCCGGGGACGAGCGGAGCTGCGGCCTTGGGGGGACCGAGACGTGTTCCGAAATCTGCGCATTCAGCGATTGCGAAGATGAAGGTGAGTGTTTTCCCGGGAGCACGCGAGGGTGTGAGCGCTGCGGCATGCAGACGTGCGGCACGAACTACCTCTGGGGTGAATGCGAGGATATGTTGGAATGCGAGCCTGGCTCGACGGAAGATTGTGGCGCCGGCGGGATTCGTGTTTGCGGACCCACGTGCGCGTTTGGTGAGTGTCAGGGGGAAGGGCGCTGCACCGAAGGCGACACGCGCGATTGCGGTTTTTGCGGAACCGAGACCTGCGGAAGCGGTGGTAGCTTTGGGGAGTGTTCCGGCGAAGGGGAGTGTTTTGAAGGCGCGACCCGGCGCTGTGGCGAGCTAGGCGGGGAACAAGTCTGCGACGCATCGTGCGCGTGGGGCGCTTGTGAAGGCGAAGGAGAGTGCGCGCGAGGCAGCACCGAGCCTTGTGGAAACTGCGGCATTCGAACCTGCCGCCTTGATTACAGCTGGGGAGCCTGTGAAGGGGAAGGCGTTTGTGCGCCGGGTGCCATGGAGGCTTGCGATGGCGGCGGCGACCGCACGTGCCTCGAAAGCTGCGGCTGGGGCGAGTGCAGCGACCCCAGTTCGTAAGTCCCGGCCTAAACTGTCGTGAGATTGGCGCTAGTGTGCCTGGCGGAAGAGGCCCTTCTAGCGATGTGAACCACGCACTAGTGCAGGGTTCGCTTCTTCTTGAAGATTCGGTCCCAGCCCTTTCGGTACTGGTCCGTGGCTGGGCGTGAGTGCCCCGTTCCTTTCGATGCCGTCTCGCCGCCCTTCGGGGCTTCGTAGACCGTTTCGACATCGAATAGCGGGCTATCCTCGCGCGGACGCAACGAGACCAGGTCACCGGTGACTGGCTGACCGGCTTCTGGCGCTTGAAGAACCGCAGCGGAGACTTCATCGCCCTTCTTTCGCAGAACGGCGACTTGGCTTGCATCCTTGCTTGCGCCGACAACAAGCGCAACGTCGTCTGCTTTTTTGCTCGCAGACGTGTCGCCCCGTTTTTCCGAGGTGGTTGCGTTTGCCTTCGCGTCGGAAACCTTCTTCTCACTCATGGGAAGGTAAGTTTGAGGCCTTCCTCGCCGACGTGCACCTCGACCTCGCCCCCTTCTTGAAGCTCCCCGAATACGAGCGCGCGAGCGATTGGCTTTTTGATTTGCTCTTCGACCAATCGCGCCATTGGGCGTGCGCCCATCGCGGGGTCGTAGCCGTTCTCACAGAGCCACGCGAGCGCGTCTTCCTTCACCGTAACCGTCACGTTCTTCTCGCGAAGAAGTGTTTGCGCGGAGACGATCTCCTTGGTTGCGACGAGCTCGATAACGTCGCGCGAGAGACCGTCGAACTGCACGATCGCGTCGAGGCGATTGCGGAATTCCGGCGTGAACGTTCGCTCGATCGCCGCCTTCGTTTTGCTTCGTGCGAAAGACTGACGATAGGAATCGGAATCGGAACCGAAGCCCATGGTTGCGGACGCGGCATCTTGCGCGCCGGCGTTGGTCGTCATGATGAGCACAACGTTGCGGAAATCCGCCTCGCGACCGTTGTTGTCGGTGAGCTTCGCGTTGTCCATGACCTGGAGCAGCACGTTAAAGAGTTCTGGGTGCGCTTTCTCGATCTCGTCGAGAACAACCACGGAGTGAGGATGCTTTCGAACCGCGTCCGTCAGAAGGCCGCCCTGATCGAAGCCGACATACCCCGGGGGAGCGCCGATAAGGCGCGAAACGGTGTGACGTTCGCCGTACTCGGACATATCGAAGCGGTGGAGTTCGACCCCGAGCGCCTTCGCCAACTGACGCGCCAGTTCGGTCTTTCCGACGCCCGTTGGCCCCGAGAATAGGAAAGAACCGATCGGCTTTCGATCTGCGCGGAGGCCCGCCCGTGCGAGGGTGATGGCGTCGCATACCTTCTCGATGGCGTCGTCCTGCCCGAAAATCTGCGCCTCCAGAGTCGGACGAAGCTGCCGAATCTGGTCTCGTTCTTTCGCGCTTACTTGCTGGACGGGGACACGCGCGATTTTACTCACGACGTACTCGATATCGCTGACGTCCACCTTCCGGGTTCGTTTGCCGTCCGGCTTCACGCGGTCGGCGGCTCCGGCCTCGTCGATCACATCGATCGCCTTGTCGGGCAGAAATCGCTCCACGATGTGTTTGTCTGCGAGCCGAGCCGCCGCTTCGAGGGCGCCCACACCATAGACAATATCGTGGTGTTTTTCGTAGCGGTCTCGCAGGCCCTCGAGAATCTCGACGGTCTCCTCGACACTCGGCTCCAGAACTTCGATTTTCTGCAGGCGCCGTGCGAGCGCTCGGTCACGCTCGATGTGCTTGTACTCGCTGAAGGTCGTCGACCCGATGCAGCGGATCTTTCCGCTCGCCAGGGCGGGCTTGAGAATATTCGAGGCGTCCATCGAGCCACCCGTCGTTGCCCCAGCGCCAACGATGGTGTGCATCTCGTCCACGAAAAGGATGGCGCCTTCGATCTCCTGAAGACGCTTCATGACGGCTTTGAGGCGCTCTTCGAACTGCCCTCGGAATTTGGTTCCAGCGAGGAGCGCGCCCATATCCAAGGAAAACACGCGCGCATTTTTGAGAACGGCAGGGACCTTGCTCTCGACGATGCGTTTCGCGAGACCCTCTGCAATCGCGGTCTTTCCGACGCCGGGTTCGCCCACATAGACGGGGTTATTCTTTCGTCGACGGCACAACACCTGCACCGT
Organism: Myxococcota bacterium; assembly: GCA_020629955.1. Classification (GTDB taxonomy): domain Bacteria; phylum Myxococcota_A; class Polyangia; order Polyangiales; family Houyiibacteriaceae; genus JAHDCI01. Next base: position 24,170 of record JAHDCI010000051.1, read on the forward strand.
TCGTTCAAGCTCGTTGTCGCGGCCGATCAGAGGATCGATGCGTCCGGCGAGGGCTTCCTCGTTGAGGTCGGTCGCAAAAGCCTCGAGGGGATCTTGCTGCGTCTGTCCCTCCTCGCCTTCTTCGCCGCCAAACCCGTCCTCCGACGGGATTAGGTCCCCTCGGCCCTGAGAACCCGTCGAATCGCCTCCGCCATGGGAGACGAATTGAATCAGCCCAAACGCGGTCACTCCCTCTTCGGAGAGCAGCCATGCGGCGTGGGAGTCGCGCTCTTTGAAGAGCTGGACAAGAACGTTGCCGCCGTTGATGACGTTCATCTCCGAGCTGATCGCGTGAATCAACGCGCGCTGGAGGACACGCTCGACCGCGATGGTTTGCTGCGGCTCCGCGGATTCCCCGTTTGGCAGCTTTTCGAAGTTTTCGTCGATGAATTTCGTCAGACGTGCGCGCAATCGGTCGACATTTCCACCGAGCGCTTTGATCGCTTTGCCGGCATTGTCATCGTCCAGAAGAGCAAGCAGAAGATGCTCGAGCGTGACGTACTCATACCGTTGCTCTGCGGCGTCATCGAATGCGCGCCGGAGCGTCGTTTGGAGCGGTTTGGCGATGTTGGGTCCAGCCATGATCGTATGCCTTGTCAGACGGCGCGAGCGCCGGTCTTCTTCAGTCCCACTCTTCTTGGGACCGGGTTCGTGTTCTGCAAGACTTGCGCGACCGCAGAATCGTGCGTAGCGCTCTCGAAAATTGGGTTCAAATCGCGTTTCCGGGTTCGGTCGGGCACTTATTCGTCCTCCATTTCCATCGAAACGCGTAGCGGGTACTCGTGCTCCTGCGCGAGCCTCTCCGACTTGGCGACTTTGGTCTCTGCGACCTCCCGAGTATACACCCCGGCGACACCGACCCCGTTATGGTGGACGTGAAGCATCACTCGGATGGCATCTTGCTCCGACTTCCGGAATACGGATTGGAGTACGAAGACCACGAACTCTCGGGTCGTGTAGTCGTCGTTGTGGACGAGCACGCGATACCGTTTGGGCTTCTCGAGCTTGTTCTTGGGTTTGACCGCGGTGACGACCCCGGCTTCGTCTTCGAATTCCATAATTTTTAATCTTGGGCGTGGTTTTGGACCAAACTCATCCCCTTGGCGGCCTTCCCAGCGATCGGAGCCCATCCGAAAAGACTCTGCGCCCCCCGTGAATCGCGAAAAAGCTTTGTCGCTGTCTGGGGTTGTTGGATGAAGTTCGCCATGTTGATTCGCAGGCTGGTGAAAAAGGGCCGATTTTGATTCGCTGGATTTTGGCGTGCGCGGATGCGTCCGATTTTAGGTATCGTATTGTACATACGTGGCGAGAGTTGGATGGCGTTTGAGTGCGTGAAAATGCCGAGAAGCGGTTTCGGACGTTTTTCACCAGCCTAGTAGATTGGGGCGAGCCCAATCTGGCGTATCTTAAGCCCTGAAAGCGTCAGCACAAGAGCGCCAAGCAACTTGTGAGCACACGTCTGCGCGTCGAATCTTCTTTGATTTGGAAAGCGGAGGATTTCTCGGGCGGTTCGCCTTTACGCTCGTACGCGTTCCCGCAGCTTTTCTGCAAGCTCCGGGAGGGCCACGCCCGCGAAGATCGGCTTTACTCGGCGGGTTCCAAACGAACCGGAAATCACCAGCTCGAGCTTTTCGTCATCGACGTCGATATCGTGGATTTCGGCGTACGGAATGACGCTCGATTCTCGGTCTTCGATGGTCACGTGACCCTCTGTTAACGCGAGCTTCCAGCCGGCCTTCTCTTCGACGCGCCTTAACGTCGCAGAGGCGAATGCGATCCATGCGAGCGCGATGAGCGCGAAGACCACCAGCAAGACCACACCTACGCTCCCTGCGGCGCTTCCAAGGAAGGCGACGCAGGCGAGAACTGCGAGGCCACCAAAAAGGCGTAGACGGGCGACGGCTTTCTCGGCAGCTACATCGAAGGGGAAGGTCTCGTCATTCATTTGCGAACGCTCGCTCCGCGGCAGAGACGAGACCAAGCGCGCTGGGAAAGGTTGCCACCCATGGCGAGGCTCCGTGGGCGCGGAGGGCCTCGGCGGTGGACTCGCCAATCGCAATGCATTTGCGCCGGAGGGCGTCCGAGTCGGCGGCAAGAACCCGCTCCACCATCGAAGGTGCTGTAAAGAAGATGGCCTCCGCGTTTGCGATCTTCTCGCGAAGCTTCTCAAGCTCATCTTCGCCCGGCGCCACATTTTCGTAGGCACTCACTTCGTCGAGCTCGAGAGGGCTTGCCGATATCGCCGCGGCGAATGCGGGGAAGGCTCGCGTTGCCCGTGGGTAGAAGACGCGTCCTTTGTGGGTCTCGGCGAGAATCGCATGTGCGAGGGCGCCGCCATTTGCCTCGCTCGGGAGGATATCCGTGAAGAGTCCGCGTTCATGAAGGGTCTTTTCGGTGGCGCCTCCGACGCTCGCGAGCTTGGCGGTGCCAAAGACACGCGCATCGCAGCCGGCAGCGGAAAGTTGGTCGAAGACGGATCGCACGGCATGCGCGCTCGTAAACGCGACGACGTCGCACGCGCGACAACGCTCTACGAGGTTTTCGATTTCTAGCGCCCGGGTTTGGACGAGCGGAAAGCTCTCCGTTTGGGCGCCTCGTTCGCGAAGCAACGTGCGAAGGGCACGGTTCTTCGCCTCGGCACGCAGCGCCAAAAAACGCTTTCCGAGAAGGGGCTGCTTATCAAACCAGCGTAGGGATTCGCGCAGGGTGACAACCTCGCCAACGACGATCAACGAGGGCAACCCGAGCTTGGCCTCTTCTGCCAGGTCGGCGATGGTGCGAACAGTGCCAACGACGGTGCGCTGACGTGGCGTAGAGGCGGCATGAACAACCGCGACGGGACATTCCGCATCGCGGCCATGTTCCTCCAAGAGCGCCATCAAGCTTCGGAGCTTTCGCATTCCCATAAAAATGACCAACGACTGCGTCGCGGTCGCAAGCTTCGACCAATCGTGCGCGCTTCGGTCCTTATCCGGAGATTCGGTTGCGGTTAAATACGCCACCGAGGAGGCGAGGCTTCTGTGCGTCAAGGAGATGCCCGCGTAGCTCGTCGCTGCGAGGGGGGAGGGCACGCCCGGGACGATCTCAAAGTCGACCCCCGCTTGCGCAAGTACCTCGGCCTCCTCGCTACCTCGCCCGAAGAGGTACGGGTCTCCGCCTTTGAGCCGAACGACCTTTCGTCCTGCCTGTGCGTGCTCGACGAGCAACGCGTTGATCCGCGCTTGCCTCGCGCTGGGCTTTCCTGCTCGTTTGCCGACGAAGAGCTTCTCGGCTTGGGGAGCGTATTCGAGCAGCGCGGGGTCAACGAGCGCGTCGTAGAGCACCACATCCGCCTCTCCGAGTCGCTGAACGCAGCGGAGGGTAGCAAGACTTGGGTCTCCCGGGCCGGCTCCTGCGAGCGAGACACGTCCTTGATTGGGTTCTGCCATTCGCATGCTCATAGCAAAACCCGGGGAAGAGGGCAGGGGCGATTTGACGGAGCGTTCTTCGACGCAGTTCGTCGGTGGCCGGACAGAAGATGGTGACCAAGCAGCAGTGCGGGTACTGTCATATTGTGGAGGTACTCTTCGAAGAACGTTGGAACTTTCGCTTTTTCCGAGTTGCGGAGCGCTTCGAACTCGAAGTCTTGTGCGGCACCTCGGCTGTTTACACCGTGCGCATCGCGCTCAACGAGGAGGAACGCGCGAACTACGAAGAGCACGGAGAAGCCTTTGTGCATCGGCTTGCACAGAGGGTTCGCGACCGGCCCCAGGATTACTCCGAACGTCACCGGCACCGGCAACACACGACATAGCCTGACGCATCTGTCCGGTCCGAGGAGCTTCGCCACCGAGAAGTCTTCCATGTCCCCTTTCCGTAACGAGGCACTTGCTCCATCGTAAGGAGAGCATGAGCAAGAACCGACGCCGCACCATCTGGAGACCCTCGAAACCTTCCTGGTGGACCCCCGAAAGCGCGGCAACGGATGAAGCACGCTATCGCTCGCGCCGGCGTTTCATGCAGAGCTTTGCTCTCGGGAGCGCGGCGATCGCGCTCGGTTGTGATTGTGGCCCTCGGGAAGCCGCCACGCTTCGGCCCGCACAACCTTCGCCTCCGGAAGTACTCAACCTCTATCCCGCGCAAGCTTCTCCCTCCCATCGTATCGACGAGGTCACGCCCGAGAACATCGCCGCGACCTACAACAACTTCTACGAGTTCACGACAGATAAAGCCCGGGTTCACGAGCTTGCGGCGGGTTTCCGGACACGTCCGTGGCAGGTTGAAGTGACCGGGTTGGTGGATACTCCAACAACGTTTGATATTGATGACCTCGTACGTCGCTTTCCACTCGAAGAGCGAACGTATCGCTTTCGATGCGTGGAAGCGTGGGCAATGGTCGTACCGTGGACTGGGTTTCCGCTCGCACGTTTGTTAGAGGCTGTCGGCGTTCAGTCGGGGGCGCGCTATGTCCGGATGGTTACGGCGAACGACCCAGAGCAGATGCCCGGGATCCGCTCCCAAGGTTGGTATCCGTGGCCCTACCATGAGGGGCTTCGTCTCGACGAGGCGATGAACGACCTCACCTTGCTCGCCACCGGGATCTACGGACACGAACTCCCGCCGCAGCATGGGGCGCCCATTCGACTCGTCGTTCCTTGGAAGTACGGCTTTAAGAATATCAAAAGCATCGTGAAGATCGAGTTGGTCGCGGAGGAGCCTCCGACCTTCTGGCATACGCTCGCCGCGAGCGAGTATGGGTTTTATGGGAACGTCGATCCCGGGACGCCTCATCCGCGTTGGTCCCAAGCGAGTGAACGCCGTATCGACGACGGCTCGCGGCAGCCGACGCTCGTCTACAACGGGTACGAAGAGCAGGTCGCGAGCCTCTACCCCGGCGGTCCTTCCGCGACCCCTTAGCAGCACTAGCCCGGATCCGTCGATTGATTTCGAATCGGGCGTCGCGTCATTTTCATCGAC
>JAHDCI010000278.1 GCA_020629955.1 Myxococcota bacterium
GATAGACTCCTAAGAGCTTTCACAAGGGCGAGGCGTGATGGTGGATACTGGCTAGCGCGAAGAACTCTGCAGTGAGGAAGGTTCGGGCTTACTCTGTCGGTATGCGCCGCCTGGCCCTTTCGACTCTGTTCGCAATCTTCGGTTGTGCTGAAACAGATCCACCTGTTGAGATGCCGCGTGAGCGAACCGCCGAAGCTCCAACCGCAACGGCCCAGCCACGAAGCGAGCCAACACCAAGCGAGCCATCGCCGAGCGAACCAGCGCTGACGCAGCCCGCCGAAGCAGAGACAGCGATGCCCCCACGAGAGCCAGAGCCCGCCCCCGAATGGGAAGCGGTGCTGGCTCTTGATGCCGCCGCGAGCCGCTCTGTCCGTGGTCCGAACGATGGCGCGATCGAGGGTGCGGTTCGCTTTCCGCTCACTGGACCGGGGCTACGCTTTAATCCGCGCCGAAGCGAGGATGCGCGCTACGGGACGATCGCAATGGTTCAGTCCCTCGTTCGCGCGGGCATCGCCGTTCACGAATCCCATCCTGGGGGAGAGCTCACCGTGAACGACCTAAGCCTCGTCGAGGGGGGAGCGATCCCTCATCATGGATCGCATCGCGCGGGACGTGACGTGGACACGCTCTTCTATCTTTTGGACGAGCAGGGAGAGCCCTTCCCTTCCGTCGGCGCGCCAATCGATCCGGAAGGGCAAGGGACCGACTACCGTGACCTCGCCGATCCCGAGGATGACATCGAAGTGCGGATCGATTTGCCGCGAACATGGGCGTTTATCTCTTCGCTAATCCGAATCGCCGGCGAAGGGCCTTCTCCGGTGCAGCGCATCTTTGTCGTCGAACATATCCGGACGATGCTCTTGCGGCATGCGCGTGCGGTCGACGCTCCGCGAGAGCTCGTGCGACGTTTCGCAGAGCTCACCTGCCAACCCTCTTATCCGCATGACGATCATTTTCATATTCGCTTCTACTGCTCTGCGGCGGATATCGAACGAGGCTGTGAAGACAGCCGGCCCTGGTACCCGTGGCGAACTCGGGAGCTGCGTCCGCTCCGAATGAATCGACACCAGCCCAGAGCCGATCGGCCGACCGCGCCCATCACCACCAACGAACAAGCCCGCGCAGCCGCTGGGCCGATGCACCCAAGCGTGCGCGCGTTTCTGAGGCGCCGCCGCGCTTGGCAGGAACAGCCTCACCCGGGCCGTCAATGGTGCCGCTAACCTCGGTCGCAATGATTCGGGCGTAGCGAGGGCACGACGCGTGCCCGTCGTGCAACAAAGCGTGAACTGGATTCACGATCCTGCGTCCAAACCCCGATTCCGCCGCAAGCGGGTGCGGGGATCGAATCGACGAAAACGGACGATTTTTCGCCGGGGGCGTCGAGGCAAGCTTCGGACTTGAGGTGTATATCGAAGGGAGAACAAGGCTCGGGTCGGCGCTCCTGGCGGAAAGGGTCCCTTCAACGATTTGGGCTCCGCACCCGCACGGAACGCAACTTGCTCCATGGAGGGCATGACCTCAAAGACCTCATGGTTCGTTGGCGCCGCTCTCTTCGGCTGCGCTCTCACCCTCCATTCATCCGCCTTGGCACAGGCAGTCGAATTCCGTGCTTCCGGAGGCGGCACCGTGATCGGCATTGGTTCACAGTCTGTCGACGCTGCGCCGCCAGTCGGGGTTTCCCTCGAGCTTGGCGTCACCGCGGGCCAATCCTCTTTTGGCCTCTCGCTCGGCGCCGTCGAAAGTCCCGTCGGAGAATCCATCGCTACGTTTCGTGCGTCCGCCTACTACTCTCGCTCGTTTCGACCGCGCGGTTTGATCGTTCCTCGGATGACGCTTGATCTCGGCGTCGCAGCGCTCAGCGAACTCGCGATTTTCGGCACGTCTAAAACCCATGGGAGCGTCGCGGGGAGCGCCCTCTTTGGTTTTGATATTGGACGCGGGTCGAGTCGCGGCTTTCTCGAAGCGGGGCCTCGTTTCTATGTTCCCTTCGCGGCAGCGGAGCATATCCCGAATGTATGGGTCGGTCTTCATCTCCGACTCGGCTACCGATTCGCGTCCCGCTGAAGCGCGACACCATCAAAAGATGACCGAATCGCAACGTTTTTTTCCACCTGGAGAACGAATGAGGATAGCGTCTGCGGCACTCAACACCGTTTGGGTGAAATAGGGATGAACGAGCGACGTCCAAGAACGGACGCGACTTCAAATCGCTGAAAGGATGGACTTATGAAAAAATTGGTACTGATGTTTTCGCTTTTCGCCATGGCATGTAGCGGCGGAGTGGAAATCGGCGGCGTATGTGAGATGCCAGGCACCTCGGACGAGTGTGTTTCGGGCGCGCTCTGCACGAACGAATCGGGCGGCAATACCTGCCAGCAGATCTGTGAAAACCAGGAAGAATGCGAAGAAGGCTTCTCCTGCAACGGCGTGACCGGCAGCTCGGAAAAGACCTGCCAGCCCGACGGTGCGTGAGCTTCGCAGTATTCAAAAAGCGCCTCGGCTCCGGCCGGGGCGCTTTTTTTGGGGCAACGCGCCCTCTACGATGTTGGAGGAACGGTTGCGAATCTTCGGCGCGGTAGGAGACCCGCGCGGCCATCAAGTCGAGAGCGCTCAAGGCCAACGTCGGGCGTTCTCTTGGGGCGGAATATTCTCAAAGTTCTGATCCGAAAAGTCACCGAGTTCACGGGAATCTTCGTAGTCGGAAGCGCGCGTCCATCGGAACACCTTTCCCGCGTGAGAGATGAGCAAGTCTCCATTGAGATCCCAATCAACCCAATCCAGCACGCCGAGGTCTCTCCTCCCACCCTGGGTCACGATGACGTAGTCACACTCCCAAAGTGGATTGTTTGCCTTCTGATTTGGAAAGCGCGTCTCCCGCTCCAGATGGACTTCGGGATCCAGCGGACTGGCCTTCTTGCACGTCCGCGGATCGATTGAGGTCCAGCCGTGACGATCGTTCGGATGACGTTTCGGGGCCGTCTCCCAGTTACGAATCTTCACACCTGTCGGCACATCTCCAATGCGCGGCGCCATGGACGCAGCGGAATGCACAACAATATCGTTGTCGCTCAAGAAGTAGCCACCGCCGCCCCAGGTGCCGGCCTCCGACCAGAGCGCGAGCGCGGTAAAATAGGGCGGTCTCGAAATCGCCGTAAACGTCGGGAGCTCCCCCTTAAACTTGCCCGCAAAATACAAGAAGAGCTGCCCGGAAGGAGAGAGGGCACAGCGCTCAGGATAGACGCGGCCCGAAAGCCATTGGCCAAACTCAAATGCGTCGTCCTCAAGCCGCCAGTGGATCAGACGAACGGCCTTCGACGGACCGCGGCGCAAGAGCACCGCGACGCGACGCTGGGAAGCGACGATGCCGTGAATGCGAGTGGTATGCGGCGTAAAATCTGCTCCCTCACGAACCATGCCCCGAAGATGTGCATGGAACCGAGGGAGGCAAGCCTCAGGCGCCGCCCGCGGGACCGAAGTCGTGCGGCAAGCTCCCGCGGGGCGAGCGCAAGTACACGAAAGGCGTTTGGTCGAGCAAGGTCGAGACCCGCCCCATATACACGTCCGCGCTCTTCTCGATCTGTCTCGCGAGATGGCTCTTATCATTGCCCGCGCGCATCAGCAGCCCCCACTTCGGATGATTGAGCGAACTCGACTCCGCCGCGAGCGGACCGATCTTTCCGTCGAGTTCCACCAAGGTCTCGCGAATCGCCATCATCTGCTCGTGAAGCGCCTCTGGCGTTTCTTCGATCTGTGGACCGTAACCCTTTTTGAGTCGCTGAATCGCGAGACGGATCTGCGAGAACTGGTGCTCCAGACGCGCCTTCTCGTCCATCATCTCACTGAGCTGCGCTTGCTTATCCTTAAAGGATTCCAGCGCGTCGAGGTCGGCCTCAAGCTCCCGCACCACCAGCGCCGTTCGCCACCGGTAGGTCTTCTTTGAGACATTCACGTCCGTAAAGATGTGGTCGCCGACGTAGAGAATCTCGCCGCCGGAGAGCCCTAGAAGCTTCTCCACAAGCCCCGCGTGACCGCCGACGTAGGCCTTGTTCTCTTCGATCCCGCCAACAACGGGCTTCAGCGTACCTTCGATCGGGTCGACAACCTCGAAGACAGGATTGCGCGAATCGAAGAAAGCCGGCTTTCGCGCCGAAGCGATCACCACGTCAAAAAGGTCTTCCCACGTTTGCTCGCCCGGAAGGAAGCGGTCGAAGGCGTAACTCATCATCGCGCGCGTGTAGAACCACTCGCTATTCGTAATCAGCAGGAGCTTCTTCCCGGAATGCCGAAGGTCGAGAAGCGTCAGCGGCAAGTCTTCGTCGAGCTCCACGAACTTATCGGGGTCGGCCATGATCTCGGCCTTGAGGTGACCCAGCATATGCGCGGCGTCGATCGCGCTCCGCACCGCCGCATAGACCTCCCGATAACCGATCGGTCCTTCGAGCTTTCCAGCATCGAGAAGATCAATGCACTGCGCGTAAAGGCAAGCCTCGGAAAGCGCGAAGAGCGTATTCATGAAGCGGTAACGATCGTCACCGAGATCCACCACGTCGGACGAATACGCTTTCCGGACCTTGTCGTAAGAGAGGTGCTGCGTGCCGTGCGTCGCGAGCTTCACGTAGCCAAAGCGGTTCGCCTTGACGACATTGCCGAGGTCCAAGTCGAGGATGAGCCCGAGCGTCGCGAAATCCGGGTCGAACTCGAGATCCTGCACGGGCCAACCACGCTCCGCGAGACCGCGCTTTGCGTGTTCGTAGGCGTGCGCTTCCCAGATCTCCGTCCGGTAGTGAATGAGGGTGTAATCCATATCGAACCCAATCGCGGGCGTGCCGCGAAGATTGAGGGTTCGGTTGCAGTACATACGCCGCTTCGGGGCGGGGAGTG
>JAHDCI010000052.1 GCA_020629955.1 Myxococcota bacterium
ACCTCACTAATCTTAAGACCCACGCACTCACCGACGAGGCAAACGCCGCTGACGTCTCGACCGTCGATAAACTCGGAGCATGCCATCCCGTTCGCAACGTTATCGATCGTGCAGCTACCATCTTCACCGCAACTCCATGCCTGGCACGAGTTCAACTCAACCGACATGTGGATCTCTTCGCAGGAACGGGCTTCTTCTGTGCTAACCCGGTTGCAACGCCCATCGCTGCAGATTCGGTCCCGGCATCCGCTGCTATCGCAAACCTCTCCATCCTCGATAAGCCGCTCATCGGGAGGACAGTTCGGAGCCACACCATCGCATCGTTCCGGAATGTCACACTGCTCGTCGACCGACGGTCGACAGATGTGATCGAGAGGTCGCACGAGCGCCCGACACTCGGCGCTGTCGCCGCTGCAACGATCCTGGAGATCGCACGCACCGTCTGAGCTTCGACCACAAAGCGTTGTCGCAGAACGGAAACCATCGCGCGGGCAAGCAGGAGATCGACCGGAGCACACCTCCTGCCGGTCACATTCCCCCGCGGTTTCTCGGCAAACCTCTCCGGCCGGCTGAAATCGGTCAACTGGGCACGTAGGGGATACACCATCACAACGTTCCTCAAGGTCGCACCCACCATCTTGCCGACGACAAACTCTCGTGCTGTCCAAGAATGCATCGGCCGGACACTCCGCATTCCCTTCCTCGCAGACCTCTACGGCATCGCATGGCCCAGCGGAATCATCCCTGCATATCATTCCAGTTCGGTAACTGGTCACGACACACACGGGACTCCCCGACGAGCAGTCAAAAACTCCATCGGCGCATGGACCCGGCGAGCACGAGTCCCCACAACCCACGTCATCGCATGCGCCATCCCCGTCGCAGAATCCGCTCTCGTCGACTTCAAGCGCGCAGGTCTGCCCTGCCGGCGCAAAAGTGTCGCCTGGGCAAGCGGGGCTAGCTCCGCTGCACGTCTCTTCTTGGTCACAACCGGAAGCGGCAGGGCGGCAAATGTCACCCGCGCGCACAAAGCCATCGTCCGGACACGCCGCGGATGTGCCCGAGCAAAACTCGGCGAGATCACATTCACCCGCCACCCCACGACACTCCATCGTTTCTGGTAGATGGCGATCCGGCGGACACGCGGCGGTTACCCCATCACAAAACTCCGCTGCTCCACATGCTCCGTCGGCAGCCCGACATTCGACGCCTGGCAGTTGGAATTCATTTGGGCACGCGGCAGACGTTCCGTCACAAAAATCAGAAACGTCACAGGGACCGACGGCATCACGGCATAGAAAGCGGTCGCCTTCACTTCGAAACGAATCCTCGGGACAAGTCGTCGCTCCACCACATACCTCCGGCACATCGCACGGACCGGCAGAAGTTCGACAGACCGTCTCAGCCGGCGCGGCCTCGGATGGCATACAGGTTGGCGTCCCCATGGAGCAGTCAATTCTCCCACGCTGGCAGACATTGTCCTCGTCTGGCTGACAAGAAGCATCTTGCGTACAAGCAATGCACTCACCACCCACGCAGATTTGCTGATCATCTGCCCCACAGGTCGTGACGACATCCTGCGCAAATAGGTCAATCGGGCACTCGGTGCTCGTTCCATCGCAGACTTCTTCGACATCGCACTGGCCGGTTGCGGCTCGGCAAACGGTCGTTGCTGGCATCGCCTCTCCACGTAGACAAATCTGTTCACCGGAATCGTCGCAAGCAATCGTGGCGACCTCGCACTCTCCTCGCGGACCGCCGGAGTTCTCTAGAAGCTCGTCCGTGCAGGGCTCCCCCTCTCCCTCGCACACAACCATCGCGTCAGGCACGTCCATGGGAGCGTCGAGGTCTGCATCCGACGCGTCCATTGCATCGGTTCCAGCATCCTCAACCCCACCATCGGGCAAGTTCGACCCAGGCTCCGAGGGCTCTACGACCGGAATGTCGACGCAGTAGATTCGCTCCGCGTCGATCGCGTTCGGCTCACACGTCGTCGACGGGCTACAGCTCCTGCCGAGGCAAGGCCCGGCGTGCAGATAAACCCAAATTTCGCGAGTTTCCCCCTCCACAAAGCTTGTGCGAGCGCGGGCGGCCGAACGTAGCTCGAAACCGTCCGTCGAGTTCGCAAGCGCCTCCACCTCAACCTGAAACGTCCGGGTCGCATCGCCTTCGAGCGGTACGACGACGTGGGTCAAAGGGTCTGCGACGGTGGGAATATCACCTGAAAAGGCACCCGCCAGCTCCGTCTGACTACGCGTGAGGATCTGGTCGCTACCTCCATCACTCAGTGGCGAAATCGAAACGCGATAGTTTCGGTCGGCGACATCGATGCCTTCAAAGACACCTGGATCGACGACGATGTGTACCAAGGTCTCGGTGACGCCGCTCTCGCAGCTGGCGAGGGCGAACGTGAGCGAGAACGAAAGAAAGAGTCGAAGCCATTTCATCATCTTAGAACCTCACCAGCGCGGTCGAGTGCGAACCAAAATCACTTTGAGAAGGGTCGCCTTCGCCGCTGTTTGCCACCAAAACAATCGCGACCACCGCCCCGATCACCACGGCAGCCCCCACGCTCAATCCGACGATCAATCCCGTGTTGCTCGATTCTTCCTCGCTGGCCTCAAGTCGGGCGGCATCGCGCTCTGCCTCAAGTTGCGCCATGCGCCGCTCTTGTTCTTCAAGCTCCGCGCGCGCCGCCTCCTGAGCAGCCGCTTCCGCGGCCGCTCGCTCGGCATCAAGGCGAGCCGTTTGCTCGGCTTCCCGCCGCGCTTCGGCCTCACGAAGCGCCGCGATGCGCGCTTCGACCTGAACCTGCTGAGGTGGATTTTCGACCTCTCGAAGGTACGTCTCGTAATGCTCGAGGGCATCGGCATCATGACGAAGGCGATCGTGAGCGAGTCCGATATTGTAGTGAAGCGCAGGCCGAGGGCTTAGCTCGAACGCCCGTTCGAACGCTGCGAGCGCATCGTCATATCGGCCCTCGTCATACGCCGCTCGGCCGTTCAGAAACTGCTCTCGTGCGAGCTCATCGCTGCTCAAAGACTGCGCTTCCGCGACCGAAGAAAAAAGCAAACTCAGCGCGAACGCGAGCATTGGGACCCACCGGAGATACCTCATGCGAGGAAGATTACCTCTCGATAGATTCATTCACAACTTTCCAAATCCAAGCAGCTCTCAAGGATTCGTCGCCTGGGACGCGCGTTTCTTTCACAACACTGTGCACATATTTTTTCAATCGCAATTTCCCACCCCAAACAGGGTACAAAAGTAGTTTAAACCACCTGCTGTCGCCTTGACGGAACAACCAAACGAACAGCAAGGAGCCCGGGACCGATTGCCGTGGCATTTGCTCATGCGGCATTCGGCGACCTCCAAATTCCGCAGACGAGTCGGGATCGGTACGAACGATGGCACATCCGTGGCCAACTTCGGCCGGTGCATAAGTCGCCCAGACAATCGCGAGCAAAGCCCCTTGATTCATCGAAGCGGCTCGGGCACCGTTTCGCGACGGCTACGCGGTCGAGGAGGGCAAATGGTTCAGACAAAAGGTTTGGTTGGTGTTCGACCTGCGGCATCGAGTGTCGAGCGGGCTCTGTGTCCGCCCTACGATGTCATCAAAGACGGCTCGCCACTCGAAAAGGAGTTGCGATCGCGCCCCGAATCGATGGTGCATATCATCGCGGGCGAAAATCCAGCGGCGACGATTCAGCGTCTACTCGACGAAGGAATCCTTCAGCAAGATGACGAAGAGTGCTTCTACGTTCTAGAGCAGAGCTTTCAGGGCAAGAGCCGCATCGGTGTTCTCGCCGCCGTCGAGGTGAGCGAGTACGAAGAGGGGAACATTATTCGGCACGAAAAGACCTTCGACGCCAAAGTCAAAGGGCGGATCGCTCTCGCCCGGCAGACCGGTCTGAATACCGGTCCCATTTTTCTTCTCACCCGAGGCGAACTAACTGCCGCGCTTCAGCCTGCATTCGGAGATGTCCCGGTCTACGACGCGACGTGCGATTTCGGGGGTGGAACGGACCTCCAGGATGTTCGACACCGCGTGTGGCGCATCCCGGCGACCTCGACCGTCGGCGAAGCGATTCGTGCCTCACTCGCGCCCCACCCCGCCTATATCGCGGATGGACATCATCGCTACCACGCGGCATTGCGTGGTGGCCAGACCCACGTTCTCGCCTATTTGACCGAAGACGCTGAAATCCTCGCCTACAATCGGGTTGTTCGAGGAACCGTTCCTTTGGAGGCCGCACTTCAGCAACTCGAACTCGAGCCGGCGACCACGTTCGAAACGCCCGCGAAGCACCGCTTCACGTTCTACACCCGGGACGCGTGCTTCTCACTGGCCGCGAAGATCGTGCCAGACGACGTCGTCGGCCGCCTCGATTGTTCCATTCTCGAGCGAGAGGTCTATCCGCATCTCGGGCTCGCCCATGAGCATATCGTCGATCCGAAACACTTCGACTACTATCCCGAAAGCGCGCTTGAAGACATGCAGGCGGCGGTAGACCGAGGAGACTACGATTTGGCGATCGCGCTGCATCCGGTCGCGATTGAGGAACTCATCGCGGTGGCGGACGCGGGACGAACCGATTCCGAAATCGTGATGCCCGAGAAAAGCACCTTCTTCAGTCCGAAGGTTCCAACCGGAGTGATCTTCTATCGCTTCGACTACCGCGGTTGAGGCACCCCGAAAACCGACGGTCGCGATTCCACATACCCATTTTCGGGATTCGAACGGACACATTCGGCCGAGCACGCCCGGCTCGGCTTCGCCGATGGAGCCCCCTCGAGATCGTGGGGAATACTTAAAGTTTTCGATTCCGGCATGACGAACGCTCCCTCGGAGGGTATCCTCCGCGCGTGTTTCCCCTGGATGAGACTCAGGCAACGCTGACCGAGCTATTCGCCGGCCGATATACGGTCGGAGACCGGATGGAATGGGGCGGACTTGCCCTCTTTTATGAGGGTTCCTCTCTTGACCGAGAGTTGGCGCTCGCCGTTTTGCCTCTCGATTGCGAGAGTCAGCCTGAGAATTCGAGGCTCTTTTACCGAGCGATGGAAGAGGTTCTGCACCTGGAAGTCGACGGGCTTGTCCCCGTTCTCGATTCCGGAGTGCAGTTGGGCGTGCCGTTCATCGCATACGACCGAAGTCCACGAAAGCCTCTCTTCCGGCTGCTTGAGCAGGAGGCGCTCGAGGCAGAACGCGCGCTGAGCCTTGTCAGAAACGTTCTAACCGTGCTCGATATGGTGCACGCGGCCGGCGCATTTCACGGCGATCTCACGCCCGCGACGATCCTCCTCAACGAAGACGACAAGGCTGAGCTCATTGGACTCGGAATCGCCCCGATTCTTCGCCGTGTCCGCCCCGCCGATGTCACCGGACCGACGGGTCGAGGCTCCGGCAAAGGCGCCGTTCGCTATCTCTCGCCGGAAGTGCTAGCGGGCGCTCCCGGTTCCGCCGCAGCGGACCTCTTCTCGGTGGGGGCGATTCTGCATCACGCCGTGACCGGTGCGCCTCCGGGAAGAGGCGGTGACGAAGCGGTATTCGATCGCATCCCCGGTCTCCGCGACGTGATTGGCCGCGCCACGAGCTTTGACCCCGATCAGCGCTTCTCGAGCGCTCGCGAGATGCTCAGCGCTCTGGAGCTGGAAATCCTTGGGGAGTCCTCCACTCCAAAGGCACGGGAGGACGAGCCCTCCATTCCTCTCTGGAATACCGTCCCGCCACCTCCACCGAAGCCGCAGAAGAAGGTCAAAGCGCGTTCGAGTTTCCCCTGGGGACTGACAATCGCGGCGCTTGTCCTGCTGGGACTTGCGGGGGGAGGGGCGTGGTACCTCGGCCAGCAAGACACCGTCGCAGAGAACGATACCCTCGAGCGTGAACCGCGGGAGGGCGAAGAGCCCGCCGCTACGAACGACGAGACATCGAGCGACACGGCGACCGAAGACGAAGAAGCGGAAACAGCCATCGCCCGTGACGAGCCCGCCGAGGACGAAGAAGCGTCCGGAGCAGAAGGCGAGGAAGCCGCCGAAGGCGAAGAAACCGCGGAAGGCGAAGAAAGCGAGGAAACCGCCGAAAGCGAAGAAACCGCCGAAAGCGAAGAAACCGCCGAAAGCGAAGAAACCGCCGAAGGCGAGGAAACCGCGGAAGGCGAAGAAGCCGCAGAAGGCGAAGAAGCCGCAGAAGGCGAAGAAGCCGCAGAAGGCGAAGAAGCCGCAGAAGGTGAAGAAGTCGACGCCAATGCACCGGCTCCTGCGCTCGACTTCGAGGGTGGGGAAGGTGGAGAAAGCGGCGCCGACGACGGCGACTATCCCGAACCTCTTCGAGGCGTTCGTGCAAAAATCGCCAACGGAGAAGCGGCAGACGAAGAGGATATTCAAGCGATCTACGGATGGATTCGTGCGAATCGAGATGACCCACGCGGACATCTGACGCTCTGCCGCGCCTTCATGAGCAAACGCTGGTACACCGCCGCAATCGAACGATACGAGCACATCTTCCGTCGGCACGCAGAGGCCGCGACCGCCGACCCCCAAACGATTCGTGACTTGGTGCGGATCGTTGGATTCGGCGACGATATGCTGTACTTCGTCTGGCCCTCCATTCGGCGAAACTATGAAGCGGACGACGTTCTCCCCGTGATTGACGAGCTCATTGAAGAAACCAGTCGTCCCCGCGTCATTCGCACCTTACGTCGATTGCGATCTCGCGCAGCGCGACTCGACTAAGAGTTCGGGCCGTTCTCGGTTCGATGCGTTTTGCCATCGGGTTCGGTTCCGACCTCGGGTTGCGCTCAAAAAACGAGAACTTGAAAGCATTCGAAGCCGCACAAGTGCCGCGAAGGGATTTCGGACATTGGCCTGTCTCCTGCACATTGGGGAGGTTTTGGTTGTGTTTGGGGGCGACTTCATGGCCTGATAGCGCCCTCGATGCAGATCGACTTCAATGCACGCGAGCTGACGATCAAGCTCGTCTACTACGGGCCCGCTTTGAGCGGGAAGACGACGAACCTCCAGGCAATCCATAAGCTGGTCGGTGCGGAGTCCACAGGGCGCTTGATGACCCTGGAAACCCGAGACGACCGTACGCTCTTCTTCGACCTCTTGCCGCTCTCGTTCGCCAGCGACTCCGGCGTGAAGATTCGCTTTAAGCTCTTCACCGTCCCCGGACAGGTGATTCACAACGCGACTCGCCGACTCGTCCTTCAGGGCGCGGACGGCACAGCGTTCATCGCAGATAGCCAGAAGAGCGAAACGAAGGCAAACCAGGACGCATTCCTCAATATGCGTCAGAACCTCAAAGAGAACGGGATCGATCCGAAAACCCACCCTCTTGTCGTGCAGTTCAACAAGCGTGATTTGCCAGATATCCGCAGCGACGAAGAGATCGACCGGCTCGCCAAAGCAGGAAAGGAACCCGTCTTTAAAGCGATCGCGCTGCGCGGCGTCGGTGTTCTCGACACGTTCTTCGGGCTTGCAAAACTGAGCCTCGAGAACCTCGAGGACCAATATGCGCT
The DNA here is from genome assembly GCA_020629955.1 of Myxococcota bacterium. GTDB lineage: Bacteria > Myxococcota_A > Polyangia > Polyangiales > Houyiibacteriaceae > JAHDCI01. Next base: position 7,524 of record JAHDCI010000052.1, read on the forward strand.
GAAGTCGAAGTTCGGTATTGAAACCAACGCACTTCTCACGCAGATGCGGACCAAATTCGGTGGAAGGAGCGGCGCATGAACCTCACGGAATCCGCCGCTATCGATCTTTCGCTCGGCGATATCAAAGCGCTCGATCAGGTCATCGACCGCGAAGCGCTGACGGATTTGGCCAATAGCCTTTTCGACCTCTTCAGCATTTCCCTACGGATCTACTCTGCCCGGGGCGCTCTGCTCGCACAGGCCCAAGAAGAAGCGGCCATCCACGCTTTCCTTCGCCAAAGTGAGCGTGCGAGCCAAGCACTGCTCGAGGATATCGAAGGGGTCAGCGCGCTGATTCCAGAAGATGAGGTCGCTGTCTACGACGAGGTCACTGGAGCGCGTTATCAGGTGATCCCGCTCGCTTACCAGGGACGCCCTGTCGGCCGGTGTGTGCTCGGCCCTTACCTCCCGGCGGAGCTTTCCGAAGTTCCGAAAAAACTGCTCAAGCTCGATAGCGCACTCGGTCGCGAAGAGATCCTCGCGGCCCTTATGGAAATGCCGCGAGTGCGCGAAGGGACGATTGTCGAGATCAGCAATCACGTCCGATGTGTCCTTGAGCTCCTCCTCTTCTCAAACCACCGCGCGTTCCTCACCAGCGAGATGCACCTCGCCTCCGTGCGAGAGAACTATCGAGAGCTCGCCCAGAAAACCGAGAAACTTCAGGACGCGTACGATCGACTCAAGGAACTCGACAAACTGAAGTCGAACTTCCTCGCGACGATCAGCCACGAGCTCCGGACGCCGCTGACATCGATCATTGGCTACAGCGAAATGCTTGAGGCCGGCCTCGGCGGCGACCTCAGCCCAGACCAGCGCGAATTCGTGGAGACCATCCACACCAAGGGAGACGAACTCCTCGCGCTCATCTCCTCGTTGCTCGACCTTTCGAAGCTGGAGCAAGGAGTCCTTCGAATTCACACGGAGCCAACAGCGCCCGCGGCGCTGATTGAGCGACTCGCGGATACCTTTGTGCCGGCCGCGCACAAGAAGTCGATCGACGTGCAGCAGAAGATCGAGGCGGATCTTCCGAAGCTTCGCGTCGATCCCGTGCGTTTCCACCAGATCCTGTCGAACCTCGCTGAGAACGCGATCAAGTTCACTCCTGAAAACGGCGTTGTTCGATTCGAAGCCGAGCTCGGAGAAATGACGCAAGGCGAAGATGATGGCGGCTTTGGCGCGGTCCTTCTCAACATCGCCACGCCAGCGGTCGTATTCCGGATCAGTGATACCGGGCCCGGCATTCCGTCCGAGGCCCTACCTCGAATCTTCGATGCGTTCTATCAAGTCGACGGAACGTCCACGCGAGAGCACGGCGGAACAGGCCTTGGCCTATCGATCGTCAAGAAGCTCGTCGACGCACACCAAGGCAAAGTCAGCGTGGAGAGCACGGTCGGTAAGGGAACACAGTTCCGAATCGCGATCCCGCTCAGCGCCGAGAGCGCCTGAGGGACGGCCTATTCAGCATCCGCTCATTCGTGCCTCAGGTTCAAAAGTGCGTTGCGAGGCATCGAATATATCTGTTGTACGAAGACCTCTGCGACTCAGAACCGAAGTGTTCCCGCAGGTCGCTTGGCTTTTCCATCGGCGAGCGAAGTGATGAGCAATGAACGCAAACGAATCGAACGGCTGTCGGCGATTTTCGAGCCGCCGTCGAAGGACGCGATCGGCATCGGAGACGATGCCGCGGTGTTGGCAGACGGCACAGTCCTAAGCGTCGACACCTCGGTCGAAGGGGTTCACTTCCGCCGACATTGGGCGCCGCTCGATGTGCTCGCGAGAAGGGCGACGATGGCCGCGCTGAGCGACCTCGCAGCCATGGGCGCAGAGCCGAGGGCGATCCTGAGCTCACTCATTTTGCCGACCTCGATCACGGACGAAGACCACCTCGCCATCACTCGAGGAATCGATCGCGCGGCCCGGGAATGTGGCGCTCTTGTCGTCGGCGGCAACTTGGCCGCGGGAACGGAGCTCTCCATGACCACCACCGTGGTGGGCCGCTCCTCGAGGCCATTGCTTCGAAGTAGCGCGGCACCAGGCGACCGTCTCTTTGTGACCACCCTTCCCGGCCCGGCCGCTCTTGGGCTCCGCGCACTTCTTCGAAACGATGAAGGACCGGCACTTGCCCCAAATACGCTTGAAGAACTCGCCCGTCCGTGGCTCTTTCCGCGCGCTCACTGGAAAGAAGGACTCGCGATCCGCTCTTTCGCGAGCGGGTGTATGGACCTAAGCGATGGACTCGTCGCGGACCTCTGGAAGCTATGCGACGCCTCCAACCTTGGCGCGGAGCTTTTCGCTACGCCTCTACGCGGCGATCGTGATTTCGCGACCGCTTGTCGCCGAATTGAAGCATCACCGCTGGCGATGAATCTCGACGGCGCCGAGGCCTACTCGCTCTTATTCGCCGTGCCGACCGCATTCCGTAAAACGATTCCAGGCATCGAGATCGGCGTACTTCGGAATGACTTGGGCATCGAGCTCATCGACGATGGCAAGCGCTCTTCCCTTCCGCGAGGGGCGAGCTTCGAACACTTCGATGGGGCCTACTGAAGTCGCAAGCGAAACTCTTCGATCGCCGCAAGCACACGCCGCTTCGCGGGCCCACCCACCACGTCACGTCGCTCGACCGCCGTTTCCATATCGAGCGCGGCGAAGATGCTCTCGTCAAAGCTCCCGTGTTCCGCGCGATAGTCTTCGAGCGAGAGTTCGCCGAGCGTCTTCTTCTGACTCGCCGCCTTGGCGACCAAGCGCCCGCTGACGTGATGCGCGTCTCGAAAGGGCACTCCGCGCTCGGCCAACCAGTCCGCGATCTCGGTCGCATCAAGAAACCCCTCTCGAAGCGCTGCGCGCATATCGTCTCCGTGAAAACGCATCGACTCGATCGCTCCCGTGAGAACAAGCAGACAGTCTCGAACGGTATCGAATGCTTCAAAGGTCGGCTTTTTGTCTTCTTGGAGGTCGCGATTATAAGCGAGCGGCAACCCCTTGAGCGTTACGAGGAGATTGACGAGAGCACCGATGACGGCCCCGGTCTTTCCGCGCGTGAGTTCTGCCATATCGGGGTTCTTCTTCTGCGGCATGATGGAGGAACCCGTCGTGAACGCATCGCTCATTTGAACAAATCGAAACTCCTGGCTCGACCAAACAACCAGCTCTTCGCTGATTCGGCTCAGGTGAACGGCGCAGTTCGCGAGGGCGGCCGTCACCTCGACCAGGAAATCGCGATCACCGACCGCCTCCAAGCTGTTGCGCGTGGGTCGCTCGAATCCAAGCGCGCGAGCTGTCATTTCCCGGTCGAGCGGGAAAGTCGTCCCCGCGAGGGCGGCGCTTCCAAGGGGGCTCTCATTCAGACGGCGCCGCGCGTCGAGTAGCCGTCCGTAGTCTCGATCAAGCATTTCCGCCCAAGCCAAAAGATGATGCCCAACGCGAACCGGCTGCGCGCGCTGCAGATGCGTATAGCCTGGCATCAGAAGATCCACCGTTTCGGCTGCCCGATCGACGATCACTCGCTGAAGCGCACGGATTCGTTCGGCGGTTTCGTCGCAGGCGTCCCGCGTCCAAAGCCGCAGATCTGTGGCGACCTGGTCGTTGCGACTTCTGCCCGTATGCAACTTCGCGCCGGCTTCGCCGATACGCGTCCGTAGCGCCGACTCGATATTCATGTGGACATCTTCGAGTTCGTCACTCCAAACGAACTCGCCTCGTTCGATCTCTTCCCCGATCTCGACCAAGCCAGCCCTGATCGCTTCCGCTTCCGCTTCGCTCAGCACGCCGATCTTCGCGAGCATCTGCGAATGGGCGATCGACCCTCGAATGTCCTGCGGAGCAAGTCGCTTGTCGACGCTGACAGACGCATTGAAGCGCATGGCGACTTCCGACAGCGCCTCTTCAAAACGTCCTCCCCAAGTGGACGAGGTTGCGGCTTCTGGCGTGCTCTTCTTCTCAGACATGGGCGGGTTATAGCGCAGCTCTCGCCCATTCAAAAAGATGCAAAAAGGCGCCCCAAATGGGACGCCTTTTTGCACGCACGAACTCCGCCTAGTGCGGGGATCAGATCGATGGAAGGGATGATCTTTCGTCAGGGGCGCCGAGGCGAGCTTCGGTCAACGCACGACATGCCGAGTATATCGAAGGAAGAGCGAAGCTCGGATCGGCGTTCCTGGCGGAAGAGGGCCCTTCTAGCGATGTGGATCACGCACTAGCTGCGCGGCAACGTAATGAAGAGCGCTCCACCGCTGACGCGGACATGAAAGGGGAGTTCTTCTCCGATGAAGTTGAGCTGGAGCACCGCCGTCTCGCCGTCGTTTCGAATGCTCGCACGCTCGACGCGTGGATGGACCGTCGCGATTCGGCGAGCGCCCTCTTCGGCCCTCGCTCCATCAACAACCACCCGAAGTCCGGTTTCGCTCTCTTCTCGACGCAGGCCACGTGGGGCCCCCCCAAGACGAATCCGAAACTCGCGCCCGTTATCGATTTCGGAACCGATCGAAGAGCTCAACGGCTGAGGCTCCACAGCGTACGGGGAATCGACGGGGGTCTCACCCGGCGACGGCGCGTCTCCAACAGTGGGAAAACTCGGTTCCGGCAGAGGTCCGCCCGAAGGTTCAACATCGTGAGCCGGTTCTGGGATCTCAATCTCTGCGATCTCGGGCTCCGCAATCCGCGCTCCGGTGTCCCCTGCTTCCGGGTCACCGCTCGCATAGGGACTATCCACGAACGTCTGCGCGGCGAACACGACTTCCTTCTCCGCCTTTTCTTGGAGAACAAGCGCGGGCGATCCGCTCGAGAAGAAGATCGATGCTGCACCGATGACGATCAGCGCGAGAAGAACGTATCGACCAACCTTACGACGAGGGCGGGGGCGCTCATCACGCGCCGCACCCCTCTCTGCTGGAGCACGCGTCGTACGACGCTTCGAACTGCGCGCTTTCGTCGAAGGTTTCGCATCGCCCTTTCGGAAGTTCTTGATCATCGCACCAAAGGCGGCCTTCGATTGACGCAGGAGCGTTCCCAGCGTGTGGCGCGTCTTGACCCAAGCGCTCCGCAATCCCGGCGCGGCTTTTCCGCCAAGTCCGTTGATGCCTGTCTTCGCGCGAACCAAAAGGGACTTCGCTTTGGTCCCAACGCGCTTCAAATGCTCGCCGGGAGAGGGCTTCAGCGCGAGCATCAACGACGCGTCAGGGTCGGATTCTTCTTCCGAAACGTCCGACGCTTCGACGAGGGAAGCTCCTGCCGGAGGTGAGGCTTCGAGCGAATCATCTGCGAGGGATTCGCTCGCTTCGGCAAGCTCCTCCTCTTCTTGCGCGACGTCGTAACGGATAACCTTGGGAATGTCCTCTCGAAGGCGTTCCTGCTCATCGTGGAGCAAAGACATATGCTCGGAGACGGGCGGCGCCGTACTCGATGCGTCACTATTGAGAGCTTCGGTCGATGGGAGTTCAGCATCGACTGGAGTCGGATTTCGAGTGACACCCGACAGGGAATCATCACCACCGAACTGAGAGGCAAGCGCGCCCACATCCGTATCCATCAACGTATCGGTCGCAGCTTCCTCCGCCTGAAGCTCTGCGACGACGTCCGAAGACGACTCTTCGTACGTGATGGTGAGAACCAGCCGAGGCGTATTGTCCTCGATTCGAAGCGCTACATCCTCGAGCGTGCCGACACGCCCGTCCGCCGAGACACCTGTACCCACCTGAATAAAGCTCAGCGGTTGCTCGACGATCAATGCACCCGGCACTCGCTGAACAAGCTCCGCCTCGATGGGCTGCCTGACGCCATCAAGCTGCATCTGTACGGTCTCTCGCTCCGCCGGGGCGAGAATGCCGTCCGAAGCCGGGGTGATCGACGATAACTTTCGGGCTCCATCCATGGACTTTTCTCCGGACTCGGACGTCTCTAGAGCGTTCATCACGCTGGCGAACTGTGCCTCCCAATGGTCGACCAACTCGCGGAGACGGCCGGCGTCATCATCATCGAGTTCGGTGAACCGTAGACCGACCTCGCCAATATTCGGACCGGCGTCCTGGGCCCACACGACTTCGCAATTCGCAAAGACCGTCTCGCCATCCACTGGAGAGCGGAATCGACAAGACAACTGTGACCCGATATCGGGAAGAATCGCGGCCCGCATCGACAACCCGCCAGCGCAGACGTTGACACCGTCCGCCTCGAACGATTCGTCGAAACCTTCTGGGGTTACCTCGACCAAAACGTCGTCGAGCGGAACCCGTGCCTGCATCTGACGGCGCTCAGTCGCCGCCTCAATCGAATTCATTGCATCCATCTGGAGCCTCCCGGCGCATCGCCCGCGCCACGCTCCATCCGTCACAAAAAGCATCGACTCGTCCAATTTTCGACAAAACGAAATGAGTCGAGACCAGGGCGTCCAAGACGAAATTCGGCCTTCATCAACGCTTCGATCGCACTCTATCCTCGAAAAATGAGGGGCGTTCTGGCATTCTCGAGGAGTGTCGGAGCTCGGACCTAGCCTGCTCGTCGCCTCGCCGACAATGAACTGCCCGTTCTTTCACCATACCGTCGTTCTTTTGATCGACCACGGGGACCAAGGTTCGTTCGGTTTCGTCGTGAACCGGCCCTCCGACGTGAATTTTTCGAAGGTGCTCTCCGAGCTCGATATCGATTTTCGTGACGAACAAGCGGAGAAGGTATCCGTCCTAACAGGAGGTCCCGTGTCACCGGATACGGGCTGGGTCGTTTTCGATCCCAATCGCTGCGACCCAATGCCGAGTGACGTCATCCGCATCGGACCGAAGCTCGCCGTAACTGCTTCCCTAACGATGTTGCACACGCTGACGACCGACACCGCTCCCGAGAAAGCGCTTCTCGCGCTCGGGTACGCCGGCTGGGGCAAAGGACAGCTTGAGGACGAAATGCGGCGCGGCTCCTGGATCCCGGTCGACCTCGATCCCTGCTTCGTCTTCGACCTGCCGCTGGAAGACCGATGGGGAGCCGCACTGAAGAGCATTGGCATCGATCCCGCGTGGATGATGGGCACGCGTCTGTCGAAACCAAACTAGCCTGCCCCTATATTCGGGGCCGCCATAGCGCAGCCCTTGAAATCACAGGGCTTTCCGAGGCTCGTTGAAAGAGCACCTTTCTCCTCACTTCTGAAAGCTCTGTGAATGAAAGCTCTGTGAATCCAATCCTCTACACTCTGGCAACCCCGAATATCGGGACAAGCCCGAGAATCAAGTAGTGCTAGATCGTTGCCGCGCACTGGCGAGAGATCATCCTCCTCCTGGATTGCGCGCGGATTCGGCGAAACTCGCGGTTACCGATTTTTTGCCAAAAGCGGCGACTCCGGGCATACGCGATCTATGGGCCGTCTTCGCGTTCTCCTAGCCGCTATTCTTGCGCTCTCCGTTTTCGACGACGGAGCCAGCGCGCAGACCGGCACCCACACCGTCGAGTCCGGCGATATGCTGAGCACACTGGCCGTTCGCTTCGAAGTTTCGGTCGACGACCTCCGCGAGTGGAATCATCTAAGCGGAGACCATATCGAGGTTGGTCAAGAGCTCATCATCGCAGCGGCTGCGGTCTCCTCTCAACCGCCGCGTCAGGCTCGAGAGCACACCGTCGTTTCGGGAGATTCCCTGTCCTCACTGGCCACCCGCTACGAAACGACGGTGGAGCAGATCCAGGAGTGGAACGAACTCGAAGGCGAACAGATCCGACGCGGTCAAGAGCTCATCGTCGGCTACGTCTCCCCGCGCGCCCGACGTCGCCCCCCTTCCGGGCCGACACATCGCGTCGAAGCCGGTGAAACACTTTCCCATATCGCGGTCGCTCACGATATGAACGTCGAGCAAATATTGGAGATGAATCCGGGGCTCGATCCGACTCGGCTCTCGGTGGGACAAGAAGTACAGGTTGCCCAGTCCGATGGCCGTCAAAGGATCTCCGTGCGCGTTCGCCGCGGAGACTCACTCGGCAGGATCGCGCGTCGACACCGCGTCCGCGTCCGCGATATTCGTCGCTGGAACCGAAGTGTGCGCCGACGAGGACTGCGCGCTGGTCAGCAGCTCGTGCTTTGGTCAGAAATCCCGGAGTCCACCTCCGAATCGCACGGAGAGCCGTGGGACGGTTCGCTCACCCACGCGGTACAACTCGCTCGACACCCAAGTTATGTAATTCGCGATCGCGGGCGCGCCTGGGGAACGCTGGAGACGACGCTCTGGATCGAAGATGCGTTCGATGCGGTCCGGGATCAGTTTCCGCGGAGCCCTCGAGTACGCGTTCACGATATCAGCCGTCGCCGAGGCGGTCGCATGCACGGACACCGCTCCCATCAATCAGGACGTGATGTCGATATCTCGTACTACCAACGACGATGCCCTCAAGACACTGGCTGTCGAATGGTTCCACTTCGGCCAGCACATCTCGACGCGGAACGTCAGTGGGCGCTCTTCGAGGCGTGGCTGCGAGCAGGGCGCGCCGAGAAGATCTTCGTGGACTACTCCCTCCAGGGCGTGCTCTACGACGCCGCGCGCCGCGACGGATACTCACGCTCTCAGCTCAGCCGCTGGTTTCAATACCCGCGCGGTCAGAATTTTCCCCACGGGGTGATCCGGCACTTCCCAAAGCATCGAGACCACGCTCACGTGCGATTTGTGTGTCCCGATACCGATGCGGAGTGCGAGGACTAGTCGGCTGTCGGAAAGCGGGTGGATACCTCAAGGGTCATCCATTCCCTACCAATCGAACAGAGATTTGAACCGCTCGGCAAAGCGTCGCTAGGCGTTTTCCTTTTCGCCATGTTTGGTCGGCTTACCATCTTCGGAAGGACTGGCCGGTCCACCCTGTTTAGCTCGGGCCCGTTCCATGAGCTCCTGCACTTCGCGCTGAGCGCGCTCCGCGAGCTCGGACGTTGTCTGCTCGCCCACAGCGAAGGGCTGACCATACGCCATTCCGACGATGGACTCCTTTTGGCCTGCGATCTTTTTCACGTGGGAACCAAAGCTCGTATTCACGTATTCGCATCCATAAGGATACGCGAGCGCGACGGGCTGGATATCGACGTCGAGCCCCTTACACGCGACAAAGGCGCCACCGCGAAACTCGCGAACCAAGTCGCCCCCGTGTGTAGTACCTTCCGGAAACACCAGTACCGTAAGCCCCACCTCGAGGCGTTTCCGTATCTCGCGGATCGCAGCGGCGCCGCTCCGCTTATTGCCGCGCTCGACGAAGATCGTCTCCGCTGTCTTCGATACCGCACCGAATAGCGGCCAGTCCGCGACATCGGCGCGGCTCAGAAACACGCCACCGGTGGCGGACATCAGGATGCCGACATCGATCGCGGAGCGATGGTTGGCGACGACCAGTCTCCCTTTCGGATATCGCGGCTCGAGCTCTCCGTCGACGCGAAGCCGAACCCCGAGTGCGTGAATAACGCGTCGGGCACATCGCCGCTTAATGTGAAAGAGACGCTCGGCGCCATTGCTCGAAATCGCGAGCACGAGGCGGGCGGAGATGAGCTCCATAAAGCTGATCCACACGAAACGAAGAAGTCGGGTGATCTGACGCAGCTTTTGCATGGCCCGTGAATATCCCGACCGCTCAGAGATGTCGACCCGGACGTATACGAGCGCAAAACAAGAAAACGATTCACGACCGTTCGAAGTGCATTTGGTCCCGCTTCTTGCCAATCTCTGAACATGTTCGGACTCTTCAGCACCAAGAAGAACGCGCTCGTCGCAGAAGCCAAAGAATGGGTGAACGACGGCGCGATTTTGCTCGACGTGCGAAGCCAACAAGAGTTCGATGAGGGACATCTGGAGGGCGCCTTGCTGATCCCTATCGCCGAGCTTGAAGGCCGGATGAGCGAACTCGAGGGCAAACGCGTCGTGGTGTATTGCCGTTCGGGGATGCGCTCGTCCAAGGCCAGCCGGCTGATGCAGAACGCCGGCATCGAATCGCTCGATATTGGCCCGATGAAAGCGTGGCGACGGGCTCCGTAACAGCGGATCGTTCGACTCCCGTCCCAGGCGATTTGCCCCGCGGAAACCATTTGCACGCAGCCGATGTCCCCGCAGACTCCGCGAATGGGCCAGCCGCGAAAGTTCTCTCCAGACTCCGTTCTTGTGGCGGAGATCTTTGACTCCCTTCAGGGCGAGGGTCGAAATCTCGGAGCTCCATCGACGTTTCTGCGCCTCTCTCATTGCAATCTTGCATGCTCTTGGTGCGACACTCCCTACACGTGGGACTGGTCGCGATTCGATCAGGCGAGTGAGATCAAACAATGGGACGTCGACGCGCTGGCAGACGACCTAAACGAGCGAGGGCCAGCCTCGCTCGTCATCACCGGCGGCGAACCCTTGCTCCAGGCGCAGGCGCTCGAGAATCTTATTCCGCGCCTCGCTGGACACTTCGTCGAGGTCGAGACGGCAGGAACCATCATTCCCAGTCATGCCCTCATCGAACTTGTCGACCAATGGAATGTGAGTCCGAAGCTGGCCAGTTCTCAGAATCCCCTGAAGCGACGCCGAAAGACCGAGGCCCTCGAAGCGTTCGCAAAGCTACGCGGCGCCGAGTTTAAGTTTGTGATCGGTGACGACAAAGACCTCGCAGAGGCCGATGAGCTCGCAGAAAGTCTAGGCCTATCGCCGGAGAGCGTGTGGCTAATGCCGGAAGGGACGGACGCCACGAGCATCAACGAGGGGGCGAAGCGCCTCGTTCCCGAATGTCTTCGGCGCGGTTGGCACCTTTCGTACCGCCTGCACGTCGCACTCTATGGCGACCAACGCGGCGTCTAATCCGCCCTCGATCCCTTCCCTTCTACGGGAGCGGACCGGCGAAACATGGAAACGCTACCGGGCAATCGGTACGAGATTCAGTCCACCCGCGTACGCGTAGCTAACAAACGCATCGAAGCCGTAAACAACAATCCCAACCGGCTGATCCGCGATGAGCGTATGTGTCCCATCGTTTTGTTCGCCGTCGCGGATATTCTCGCGAGTACGACCGCCTCCCGGTCCGATATCCTCACAGTCCGGGTCGGTCTCCGGATCGCATAAACGGCCAACTTCCGGGAAGGAAAGCTGGCAACGCCAGTTGACGAAGTCAGGCGGTGGGTCGCCCGGCATACGTTCGATTCCATCACCGGGCGACTCAACGCAATCAAACGCCGAGAGCGGCTCGTCATCGAGCAGAATATTGGTGCCCCGCGGAGCCGTAATCACGACGAAGTCGAAGGCGTAGAGGTCCGGAGTGAGGAACACGTAATCGCGCCGGTATTGTTCGACCGGCGGCACCGCGATGATCGCGGGGTCTCCACCGGGATAGATACTGGGAATCCCGAGCACCTGCTGAGAGGGGAGAATCTGCAAGACGGAGATCGGTCGGCCGTCGAGTGCGCTGATCATAAAATCCTGATCCGCGCGGAGAAGAACCGACTCGCCCTGCCGAAGGGGGATGCGGTCATTCGGTGCCGGAAGCGTCGTGACGATCGTCGTCACTCCGGGGAAGGTCGCGAGCACTTTAACCCATTCCGGCTCATCGACTTCCGCGACGCTATCGAGGAAGGGATCCTCGAAAGAATCATTGAGCGCGGCCGTGCGGCGAGGCATTCGCGCGATCTGGTACAGCGCACCGAGTACGTCGTTCCCAAAGAGCTGCTCTTCGAGGTGATCTGCGCAGCATCGGCGCGTCGCGTACGTATCGAAGCGTGGGGCATCGCTCGCTTCGCTACCGACAAAGACCGAGATCGGGCTCGTCGAATCGATGAATGTGCCGGTGAAGTCCGCGTTTAGCGCTTCGGTCTCAAGGTTTAAAACGTCGAAGGGACCAAGTACGACGCTCATCGTATCGCCAGGGCCGAGCGGCTCTGGATAACCAAGCGCTGCGTTACCGACGACCTTTCGAACCTCGGATCCGAGCTCGATCTCGACCGTCGAACGCGTCGCGCCGCCGACGAGCGTCAAAAATGCCCGCAGGTCTTCGTCTTCCACGTTCGGGTTGAAATCGATCTCGCGGCATTCTGGAGTGGCCGGGTCGCAATCGCCGTCCGCAATCGTCTGGGGCCACCCCACAACGCTATAACTCGTGGATGTCGCGCTGGTCGGGATAAGAAGTGAGGCGTCGTTCGAGAACACCCCCGCGTTGGTCAGCGGGTTGAACTGATAGGCAATAATCGGGGTCGTGCTTCGAACGCGATATGCGTTCGAGGTCAGCGCGGTGTGGGTGCCATCATTAAGCCCGTTCGCCTCTTCCGAAACGCGACAAAAACATGGAGGCGTGTCGCCCGCGCAGACGCACACTTCGGTCCCGGGACACGCAGGGTCTTCGTCCGGCGTGCAAATCTGGTTCGAGCTCGACCCATCCACTTCACGGCGAGGCAGCTCGAATACTTCGAGGTCTCCAGGAAGCAGCTCCACCCGCGCAACCTCGCGCGGAGCGAGTTCTTCGCCAGGCAGTGCATCATTCACCTCGATGACGACGTCGGTGGTTCGATTGCTCGGGTTCGAGACAACGATCGAGTACTGCTGGCTCGAAGCGTCTCGACCAAAGCCCAGCGCAGCGTTGTCGAGGTCGGCAGCGTAGAATTCGCAGCCTTCGTAGGAGCGTTCCAGCTCCGCGATCTCGCAAAGAGAACGGCACTCGGCGAGCCGGCAGACTTCGCCCTCCTCCGTGCTGCACTCATCGATCACTTCGAAGCCGGTGCCATCCTCATTGCAGACTGCGACGTTGTTGCCCTCGCAAAACTGTCGTCCGGGATTGCACTGACGACACCCAAGATTTGGGATGCAGGTCTGGTCCGTATCTCCGCAGTCCTCGCGGACAGGCTGCAAGAACTCACCATCCGGCTCGCAGGTATTCCAGATATTGCCGACGCACGCGGCAGATTCGTTGTTCCAACAGAAGAAGCTCCCATCGACGATCGGGTTCGCATCAAGCGGACCCGCGTCTTCTCGGGTCGTTCCATCATCGTCACCGCAACCTGCGAGCGCTCCGAGGAGAGAGAAGAGAAGAAAGATTCGAATCGAATGACGCATTACGCGCTTCTTTCGCAATAAGTGGGGATAAGCAGAAGGGGACACCGAGCTCAGCGGATCGCGGTGAAAATATCGGAGGCCCAAGCGACCCAGGTGCTCCGGCGAAGGTCGCGGTAGGTCATCGTGTCGAAATCAAAACCGGGAACACGCGCAGACACGATGGACCAGGTCACCACCCCGGGTGTGATATCGAGAATGCCTTCGATGCTCGAGAGGTCCGGGATGGGCGCCTCGAACTCATCGCCGGGAACGAAGATGCGCCAAGCTGGGTTCCCATCTTCGCCGACAAGCGTGATGATATGGAAGTCTGCAGGAACGCCCCCGGATGCCTCAAAACGTAGGACCCGGTCATCTGGAATCGGTTCCCCAAACCCGGGAGCAAAGGGATCCGGAATACCGACAAAGCCGCGAACGCTGACCTCGGCGTCGACCTCGCGGATGCCGCTCAACACCACATTCGTGGAAGGGTCAGAGCCGAAGTTCCCCGTCGCCCAAGACGCCTCGATAAACATGCGCCCGTTCGAAAGCGCGCCGTGAAGAGCTGGCTGCGCGAAAAAGCGGAACGAGGAAGCGGTGTCGCGAGAGAGCAAGCGATCGATGCGGTCGCCTTCACCATCCCGCCGTACGATAAAGCCCTCGCCGCCGAGGTCCACATTGGCATCGATTCGCGCCTGATCCGGACCGAGCCGTGTCCCCTCAGGGAGCCCCTCAAGTCGCACATCGAGGAAGTGATCGAGCGGGATATCCATGATCACTTCGATATTCGGGACCTCCTCGCCAGGACCGACAACGATATTGCGAGCGACGCCCATTACGAAGGGTCGGAACTCCCGCGTTCTCGTGTTTTCGAGACCCGCGACCGCGTAGAGAGCGAAAGCGGCGGGCCGGGTGAAGATTCGGAAAGGGTATCCGCGGTCGCCAGGCTCAGACTCCACAACACGCTCACGACCCCCGCCACTATTGCCGCTTGGGTTACGGCAACCATCGCTTGTGCAGCGCTGTGTGGTGTAGACATACGCCGCCCGCTCCCAGCCATCGCGCCCTGGCGGAAGAATATCCCATGGGTTGGGCGCGAGCTCGTTCGGACCGAGGAAGATCAGTTCTCCCGATACGAATGAACCAAGCACTCCGGGCCCGCCGGGGAGGCCACCCGCTCCACCGTCTCCACAAGCCGGGTCGAGCCAAGGTACGAGGAAGATCGTCACATCGCGCGCGTCGAACGAAACGAAGGTCGTCTTCTCGAAGCAGTCTTTCGCGACATGAATCGTCGCAGGGCCGACAATATCTTCGCCCGTGAAGGTCACCTGACCGAGCAGTGAGGTCTGCCCCTCGCGGATCGGCGCTTCGACATCGTTGCCCAGGAGAACATACGCTTCGGGCACCGGAAGGCCGAGGATCGCGTCAACGACGGTCACAGTGATCGAGCCAGCGATGGGGCCTCCACCGAGGCCGCCATTTCGAGGGTCGGAAGACTCGTAATATTCGAACGCATCTTCGACCGTGATATCCTCTCCATCCCCCCCGGAGCGAACTTCGACATCCGCGGATCCCGCGGCACCGGCAGGCGTCACGCAGCGAAGATGCGTCTCGCTAATGATTTCGACATCGGCGCAAGGAACCCCGCCGACAAGAACTTCATCGCCTTCTTCAAAAGTGGTCCCGCTGCCGTAAACGTTGAGGAGCGTACCGCCCGCAATCGAGCCCCGCTCGGGTTCGACGTAGAATGAATCGTAAGTGTAGCCATTCTCACGGACGACAGTTTCGTCCCCTTGAGTGACTTCGACATCGGCCGGCCCCGGCTCACCCGCAGGCAACACGATCGCGATCCGATTCCGGTTAATCCGTTCCGTATCTGCGGGCTGGACGAGACGTCCGCCGACGCGCACCTCAAGGTCATCTTCGGTGAAACCGGCGCCTCGGACGATGGCCGAATTCCCACCGCGGAAGGTTCCATGAGACGGTGAGACGCGGGAAATCCGAAGTTCATCTCCACCGATCCCCGTGTCAGGAAAACCAACATCGTTGCCAGCATCCAGCGTCGAAGCGTCGGTCTCAACCGGAGGTGGGGTTAGCAACGAGGGAGCATCGCAGGCTCCAGTGAGCCCAAGAGCGGCCACCAACGCAAATCGCGCCAGCAAGCTCTCTCCACGGCCGGAATGTTCGCCATCTCGTTGAAGGGCGGCGCGAGAGGGCGAGGAAGGGTGCGGCGAAGGGGACGGGAGCATAAGGAATCGCGAGGTTCTCTCAAAGCGAGGCCGATGAAAACGCAGCAAACGCCGAAGAGAACAACAGTACGAGTATCGGTGCCTCAGAAAGAGTGTCAAGGGTGCGCCGCACGGAACGCTCGCCTTCGAGAAGCCGGCGAAAACAAAGGCGAGAGCGGACGCGTAAAATCGCCGGTGCGAAAAGAATCATTCAGAAATCCTCAAGCCACGTTTCCAAAGCTTCTCGCGTGGAAAACTCGCGCCAGCGATCGTCGAGGAGACGCTTGCGGTAGCTCTCCGCGTAGACCGGGTGCTGCGTCCAAGTCCAGAGTAGAATATTCGATTCCAAGTCGCAGGAGAAAAGGCTGCGAATGCGCTCACGGTTTCCGTTCCACAACTCTTCACGAAACAGGCTGCGGCGAAGGCTGCGGCGAAAGACTCGAAGAGCGCAAATCGAACGCGAGGGATTCATCCACAGAATATGGTCCGCTCGCTCGAAATGAAGCCCGCCGGAGAGCGCTTCGTAGTTGCCACACGTCACCCAGCCCTCGCTCGCCTCAAGCCTTTCAACGAGGGCTGGCCGGAACTCACGCTCACTCCGGACCCGCCATCCCGGTCCCTGGGCGAGCGCGTCGAGCTCGATATGAGGCACTCCGAGACGCCGCGAGATCAACGCGGCGACGGTCGACTTCCCGGCTCCTGGACAGCCCACCACCGCTATCTTCGGACCACTCATCTACACACCAAAGCGCAATTTTAAGGGCCCGTCGAGCCCGCGATGCGTCAGCGGGTAAGCTCCGATCCGTGCGCGCTCCCTCGGCGAATCAACTTGCTCAGCGCTCGAAACTCGGGCACCTCAGTAGCATGGCGAAGGCGAGCGATGCCGTGCTCTTTTGCCCGTTCTGTCGGGAGAGCTTCGAAGATGAGTCGGAGTGTCCCCAGCACGGGATTCCGCTGGTGCCCTTTCAGCAGCTCGACAGCTTCAAAGAGCGCTCAATGCCAAGCGCCGACGAGATCATCGATCTGAGCGACCCGCGCTTTGGACGAGGACTTCTCGCCCTCGCTTCCGTCGCGATGCTCATCGGTTTTTTCCTCCCGTGGCTAAACATTCTTCAACAGGAGCGGAGTGCGACGGGGATGGTGCTCACCCAGCGAGCGCTGAACCTGTGGCTGGTGCCCATTATCTCGTTCACCTGGCTTAGCATTCTCCTGCGCCGGAGGACTCTCCGAACGCTCGCCGGCTCACGCGTCGCCGTCGCGGCTCTCGCACTCATCGCGGCCGGCAGCATGATCTACAGCGCGATTCGGATTCATAACGCCACCCTCGCAATTGCGGAACGAACCGGACTCGAAGGTGGGGTATCGCCAAAGATTGGGTTTCTACTCTCCATCGGTGCGGCAGTGGTCGCCCTCATCGCATCCCGGACGCTTGGGGTTGCCGGAGAGGATCGGCGACAGGTCCCGCGCTTTAACGTCTGAACAGCCGCGGTTTCTGCCTCACGTTCGTTCCCCGTACGGGTGAAGTCGGCTCACTTCTCTTGCGACAAGCAGGGCGCCCGCTTAGGCTTGAGGACGCCTGCTCTGCCCGATCCAAAGACGGGATGAGAGGTGCGATTTTCATGACGTCTTCCCACAAAGAGAATCTGAGTAGCGATGCCACGGTCGACGCCCGCTCGGGTTCGCGCGGCTCCAGCGGAGGCTCCCCAAACGGAATGGAAGACGCCGGTTCATCCGTACGGCCGGTGCTCGACGACGAGCTCATCGGAACGACGGTCGGGGAGAAGTATCGCGTCGAGCGCGTGATCGGAACGGGCGGCGTTGGAGTCGTTTACCAGGCCGCGCATGTCGAGCTTGGGCATACCGTAGCGCTCAAAGTATTGCGGAGCGATTTTGAAAACTCGCTCGGCAGGCGTTTTGGGCGGGAAGCGAAAGTCCTCAGTCAGCTCGCCCACCCGAATATCGTCGGGCTAACCGACTTCGGGTTTCACGAGGAGGCGCCATATCTCGTGATGGAATTGCTCGAAGGACGCACTCTTCGAAACCTCCTGACGGTGCAGCCACCGAGCATCGATGCCGCAAAGTCGATCTTCCGAGGCATTTTGCGTGCCTTGGCATTCGCGCACGCCCAAGGCGTCATGCATCGGGACCTGAAGCCAGACAACGTCTACCTTCAGTCCCTGCCCGACGATCCCTTTCACCCGAAGCTTCTCGACTTTGGTCTTGCGAAAATCCTGTCGACGCCCGACGGCCCCGATGGAGAACCCACGCTGACTCGGCAAGGCGCGATCATCGGCACGCCGGCGTACATGGCGCCCGAGCAGGCATCCGGCGGAGTGGTGGATGGGACCGCAGATCAATACGCGGCGGGCATCTTGCTGTTTGAACTTCTGACGGGGCGCGTACCGTTTGACCAAATCCGCCGCACGGAACTTCTCCGCGCTCATATGGTGGCACCAGTCCCTGATCCGAGCAGCATTCGCACGGGACTCTCCATGAGCGTGCCTGCCCGTGACATTCTGCTGCGCCTCCTCGCGAAAGAACCCGAGGACCGATTCGAGTCGGTCGAGAAAGCGCTGGAAGCGTGGGACGCCCTCGAAGAAGACGACATCTCGTTCATTGAGCCGGACGATAGCGACGCGACGCGTCCCCAGAACATTCCCTCACTCGAGGAAGTTCGGGAGGAAATGGATTCCCTCGCGCCACCCGCCACCGCATCCACCAAGCGAGGGAACCCCCTGCTCCTTCTGGCCGTATTGGGGGCGCTCGCCTTCGGCGCGGCGTTCTTTTTCCGCAGCCAGCAAACGCCCCCTTCTCAACCCTCATCCGAGTCGAGCGAACTTCCCCCGGAGCTCTTGGCCATCGAAGAACGGATGGCGTCGGCGACCGAGGTGGATCGAGAGGCGCATCGCGAGGCGCGAACGTACCAGCGTCAGCATCCGGAAGATCACCGACCGTCGCTCATGATCGCCCACGATCTGGCCCGATTTGGTTCTTGGCCTCAAGCGGTCGAACGCTACCGGATTGCCCTCGCGAAAAGCAGCGCGGCGCTCGATGACGAGCGCATGCTTGAGAACCTCGTTACCTGCAGCGGCGGTCGAAGAAATCAAAATCTATGCGGCGATTTCTTGCTCGAAGCGTACGCGGAACGCGCTCGGCCGGCTCTTGAAGGGGCGCTCAACGAGACCGAGCAGCGAGCGGTACGACAGCGCATCGAGGCGTTGCTCGAGCGAATGAACACGCCGGAGTAGCCTCTTCTCGAAGCGCTCTGACCTTTGCGCTACGAAGCTGCGCGTTCGGGGTCGGACTCGGCAGCTTGAAGGATAGCGCTACCGGAGCGTTCAAGGCCAAGCTCACCTCTGGCACCCAGATCGAGTTCACTCGCCGGACGGCCGATGAGCGCTTCCCGCATCACGTTCATCAGCGATGCCTCGTCTGGGCTGCGCAGAGCGGCTTTGCGAGTTGCCCCTTCATCCGGAATCGCACGGCAGAGATATCCGACCTGTTCTTTCAGCTTTCCAATACGGCCGTCGATGACCCGAGGTAGCGCAGCCTCAAGCCATTCAAAGAGCATCGCGCCATCGATTCGCAGCGGCTCTTCCCCAACTCGAAGCGATTCGATCTGAGCGAAAATCCACGGATTGCGAATCGCAGGCCGGCCGATCATCACCGCATCGCAGCCCGTCTCTTCCTGCATGCGAAGCGCGTCGTGTGCGTACCATACGTCTCCGTTTCCAATCACTGGGATCGAGAGCGCTTCCTTCAACGTCTTGATGATTCGCCAGTCGGCCGTGCCCTGATAGAAGTCAACGCGGCGACGGGGATGCACCGCGATGAAGTCAACGCCCTCTTCTTCGAGAAGAGTGGCGATCGCGAGTGCGTCCTCCGCGCGATCGAAACCCGCGCGAATCTTCGCGGAGAGCGTGCGGCGCACAGATGTACGCATGGAAGCGATGACGCGACGCAGCAGGTCACGGTCTCGCAACATTGCCGCGCCGACTCCCCTTCGGACCGCTCGAGGCGTGGGACAGCCGAGGTTGATATCGACCACGTCCGCCCCGTGACTCTCCACGTAGGCCGCGGCTTCCGCCATTTTATCCGCTTCGTTGCCCATGACCTGGACCGAAAGTGGGATGCCGCACTTCTGCACCGCAGCGCGCAGGTTCTTCCGGCTAAGCGGGGCTCGGGAGACACGAACGAACTCCGTACACACCATTCCGAGTCCGCCTGGCTCTGCCAGGAGCTCACGAAACGGGGCCTGAGTCACTCCTTCCATCGGGGCGAGCAGAGTGCGCTGGTCGCCGAGAAGCTCATCGAGAACGGTCATGGGATGGCTTATGCTGGACGGCGTGGTGGGCGGCGACGAGTGTACTCGCAACATCCCGGCGCGCACTGGAAGGGCCTCGCGCCGAACGTACCGACCGAGCGCGTTTCGTTCCCGTCGAGGCGTTCTTGGAGGAGTTCACGAACCATCTGAACGAAAACCGGGTGCGTCCCCGGCGTACCCGCGCGGACCATTTTGACTCCGAGCTCTTCGCACGCATCCGCGAGCTCTTCGTCGAGGTCGTAGATCACCTCCATATGGTCGGAAAGAAAACCGATCGGAGAAACGACAACCGCCTTCGTTCCGATCTGCGCAAGCGCCTTGACGTGATCCACAACGTCGGGCTCGAGCCATGGCACCTGAGGGGGACCGCTTCGGCTCTGGTAAACGACTTGCCAGTCGGTACGTCCAAGACGCTCCGCGACCAAGCGCGCGGTCTCATGTAGCTGCTCTTCGTAATCGCACCCGGCTGCCATCGCGTTCGGGATACTGTGCGCGGTGAACGCGATCCGGGCGGAGGCACGGAGGCCTGGCTCAAGTTTCTCAAGGGCCCGGGTGAGTCGCTCGGCGAGTACGTCGATAAAGAGTGGATGATTAAAGAAGGCGCGAACCTTCTCGACTTCGGGCGCCTCAAGCAGGTTCTCGCGGGCCTCCTGGATGGCTTCCCGATACTGACGGCAACCGGAATAGCTCGAGTAGGCACTGGTTACGAACGCAAGGGCCCGCTTGACCCCTGCGGCCCGCATCTCTTTTAACGTCGGCTCGATAAAAGGGTGCCAACAGCGATTCGCGAAGTAGATGGGGAGATCGATCTCATGCGCCTTCAACTCTTCTTCCAAAGCTGCGATAAGCGCCCGATTTTGTTCATTAATCGGACTTTTCCCGCCGCGCGCATAATAGTGTTCCGCGACCTCCACTAGCCGCTCCCGAGGAACCCCTCGCCCTTTGGTCACCTGCTCCAAAAAGGGCAGCACATCTTCGTTCTTCTCGGGACCTCCGAAAGAGACCAGGAGAATGGCATCGTAGGCGGGGTTGCTCATGCTCCATTCCTTGGACGCAAGAGAATGCACCGCAAGTCGAATGGCGGGGGCCCCTTCGACGTCACACAGTGGTACAAAGAGATTCTGCATGCTTCGAGTGATCCCCATCGCCATCGCGCTATTCGCCATTTCGCCGCTCTTTTCCCCGACCTCGGCGGAAGCTTGCGTGCGGTGCAATCGAGACGGGTCTCGCGATATCACGATGATGGGAACATTCGTTCGGTATCACCCCGTCACGTTTACGCTCTTCTTCGAGGTCCTCGACGAAGGACAGACCACCCCGCGCACCGAACGTATTCAAGTTGTGCCCATGTGCCTCCCAAAGGTGAACAACGAGCTCGCGGGATGGAACTCGCTCACTCGAGGAATGCGCCTGAAGGTGGTCGTTCACGAGAACGTCGAGGGCGAACGACAGGTCACCGAGGTGGAGGTCGTCGGGGCGCAGCAGAGCTAATGCGTCTATCGATTTGATCCCCGCACTAG
>JAHDCI010000053.1 GCA_020629955.1 Myxococcota bacterium
GAGGGCCTGCTGCGCTAGCAGTCCGTTGATTTACTCCCATTCTGAATCGTGGGAGTTTCGTGTGCGCAGACGCGTCCGATTTGCAGGCAGATATCGTAGATATCTCTGGCAAGAATTGGACGGTGTTTGAGTGCGTGAAAATGCCGCGAAGCGGGATTCGGAGTAAAACAACGGACTGCGAAGGCAATGGTTTGACGTCCTCGCAGTCGGGGGGGAAAATCGGGATGTGACCCGTTTTCTTATTCTCACCTCCCTTCTTGGCCTGATCCCGGCGACTGCGTTCGCCGAGGGTACCGATGAACTCATGCCAACCGTCGGCGCGGCCGGTCGTCTCGGCATCGTCAGCACGCCAGGCTTTGAAGTCTTTGCCGATATCGTCGACCCAGAGACTGAGGTTCTCTGCGTGGAAGCACGCGGCTCGAGCGGAGACCGCGTCACGGTGGATGTCCACGATCCCTCCGGCGACGAAGTTGAACTCGCGGTCGAAACCGATGGAAGCTGCCTCGACCTTAGTGGCCACGAAGCTGGCGCGTTTCGAATCTCGAACTTGTCCGCGAGCATCACCAGCACCCGCCGATGGGATTTCTCGGTTTGCGATAACGACGCTCCCGGACGTCCATGCGACGCCTCGGAAGATCACCCAAACCATATCGACGGCCGGGTGTATTCGTTCCGCTGGGTATTCAACAGCACCAATACGCAGACCGAGGGGCGCTCCGTACGAAGCAGCGTGTACGCTCGTGTTCCGATTGGCTCGTTCGGTACCGGCGTACTGGAGCTTCAGCTCAACGGCATTCACGGACTCTCGCGGTGGGAGCTTCTGGCGAACGCGGTCGGAATCGACGGCATCAACCCGAGCCGGAGCACGCGCGAAGGCAACCCGGTCACCCCCGCCTATCCGATCTATTTGAACCTCCCCGACCCAGATGTGGAAGCCTACGGCGTCCCGGACCCGGCCATCTCCAACTTTGAGTTCGAAGCGAGCGACGACGGCGAAGAGTGCGGGGTTGTCGAGCCCGGAAACAACCGTGGTCTATTCACGTTCGAATCCAATATGCCGGGCCGCGTCAGACTGATCTGTGATCTTAATGACGACGATGTCTTCGATGCGGCTGGCGCTGGGGATTTCGTGTTGAACGGTGAAGGGACGGTCGGTGAAAACTCCTTCGAATGGGACGGGCGCACCGGCGAAGGAGAGGCTGTGCCCGCAGGTGAATACGAGTGCCTGGTCGAGTTGAGCACTGGGGAGTTTCACTACGTCGCCGAGGATATTGAGGTCGCCTACCCAGGCCTCCGAATGTTCCAGCTAAATCCCGCGCTAGAGAGAACTCCACTACCGATGTTCTGGAACGACCTTCGGGTTTTGCCCGCCGTTCCAGTGGAGATGCCGAGTGGTGAGGTCCCGTCCGGAAGCTCGCCCACAGGCGGTTTGAGCTCCGGCCCCTACGCAGATGGTGCGATTGCGAACAGCACGGTCACTGAGGGAAATGCGCGTGGCTGGGGACGTTTTGCAGAGAGTGGGTCGGTCACCGGCGCAAAGGGCGATATGCGCTTGATGGATACCTGGACAGGTCTCGACGCCGTCCGCAGCGAAACGGTCGTCGTGATCTTGGTCGGAGAGAATGCCGACTGTGACGGTACGGGCGGCGACGACTTCGAAGAGCTCTGCATCACCGAAACGAACCCCTGCGGCTGCGACGAAGACGATGAGTGTGACGATGGAAATGAGTGCACCGATGACCTTTGCTCCGACGAGGGCGAGTGTCTCGTTGCCGCG
Source organism: Myxococcota bacterium (assembly GCA_020629955.1). Taxonomy (GTDB): domain Bacteria; phylum Myxococcota_A; class Polyangia; order Polyangiales; family Houyiibacteriaceae; genus JAHDCI01. The sequence continues at coordinate 1,778 of JAHDCI010000053.1, forward strand.
AGCGAGCGCGGAACGGAATGCGCCGGTGGCTACTGCGATGGCGTCGATCCGAACCCGATGTGCGAAATGTGCCTGACCGAGGAGCATTGTCCGAGCGGCCTCGACTGTGTCGACGGTCGATGCGTCGGCGATGACGACGATATGGACACGATTCCGAACCTCGTTGAATGCCCTGACGGGATCGCAAGCTGTCCCGACACGGACAACGATGGGACGCCGGACTATCAAGACCCGGACGACGACGATGATGGTATCCCGACTCGAACGGAAGTCGAGGACGGTGAGCGACATGGGAACGACGTCGACGAAGACGGTATGCTGAACTGGCTCGACACCAACTCCGACAACGCCGAAGGCGAAGACGGCGAGGAAGGTCGAGAAGATGAGGATAGCGATGGAATCCCAGACTATCTCGACCCGATGGTCGTCGAGCCTCCCCCCATCCCGGAGACGGGTGGCGGCTTCGCGGGCGGGTCGTGTTCCGCCAGTGGTGGCTCATTGGGTGCGCTCGCACTTCCCTTCGCGCTCTCGATGATGATGATTCGCCGACGCCGTCGAGAGCGTTGCTAAGCCTCCGCGCCCGTGTATGGAACTGGCTTCCGACCTTTCTGGCAGTCGCCGAGGAGGGAAGCATCGGCGCAGCCAGCGCAGCACTTCACGTAACGCCGGCCGCAGTCTCGAGAACGTTGCGGCTTCTCGAAGCCGAGATCGGGGTTCAACTCTTTAACCGAGTGGGTCGTCGTTTGGTTTTGAACGCTCGAGGCGCGAAACTTCGAGAAGCGCTGCAGGGCGCCTCGAGTGTCGTTGAGCAGGGGCTCTCGAGTACGCTCTCCAGCGCGTTTGCGGGTCCGCTTCGGGTGGCATCACTCGGCGTACTCACAGACCATTTTGTCGTCTCCGCATTGCTCAAGTTGAAGGCCGAATACCCCGGGCTTCTGCCCGAACATCAGAACGCTGCGACCGCTGACGCAGCCCGAAAGGTGGCACGAGGTGAACTCGATGTTGCCTTCTACTACGAAGACCTTTCTGTCGAAGGTATTCGCGTCGAGCTTCTCTGCGAGACGACCATGTCCGTCTACTGCGGGCAGGGACACCCTCTCTTTCACGAGAGAGAAATCTCGTTCACAAAGATGCTGGAATACGGCTTCTCCGTGCCACAGATCGGCGACAGCGGCCGTGTGCTCGACGGCTGGCCGGTCGATATCGGACGCACGATCGGCATGCGGATCACAACGCTCCGCTCCAACCTTGAAGTCTGTCGCTCAGGCCTCCTGCAGTGTGTTTTGCCAGACGCAACGGCCTTCGAGGACCTAAAAGCGGGCAAGCTCCGGCGGATCACCGCGAAGCAGCTACCTCCGATTCAAGTCTACGCGGCCCGCTCACTCGGCGGCCTCGAGGGTGGTGCCGTCGACGGGGTTGTTCAGGAAGTTCGGAACAACATCGAAATGTTTCAGAGCGAATTCGACGCGTACGTCGCGCCCGCGCCGTAGCGCACGCAGGGCATGCCGAATATGTCGAAGGAAGAACGAAGTTCGGATCGGCGTTCCTGGCGGAAGAGGGCCCTTCTCGCGATGTCAACCAAGCACTAGCGACCGGCGCCCATATCGAACGCGTCGAGGCCCACAAGACCCCCAGTCATCGTGGTGGTCATTGTCGGCTCGGTCATCGCAGGCGGGGGTGGCGCGCTCATCGGCGTGGACGTTGTGACGGTCGCCATGGTTGATTCGGTCATCGCGGTTTCGGTCATGCTCGTCGTCACGGGCTCGCGCATTGCGCTCGTCTCCGTTCGTCCGCCACGTCTTCCGCCGCGGCGCCCACCACGACGTCCTGCGCGCGTCGTCATCGGGGTTGGAGCCGTCACTTCGGGAGCGGGGTCGACCGGTGCTTCTACTTCTTGTGCGCCCGCCTCTTCTGCCGGAGGAGCTACCTCTTCTGAAGGTTCGGTCGTTTGAGAAACCGACTCCGCTGGCGGAGTATCCTCCGGCGCCACGTCGGTCGAAGCCGGATCATCTCCGGCATTCATTGCGGCAAACGCGCCCACGCCGGCCGCCGCCGCCACCAAGAGAGCCACGCCGAGAATGAGGCCAATCGGCCGCTTTCGCTTGGGCTCCCCGACATGCGGGAACAGGCTCCCGGGGAGGCGCTGCACGTTCGAGTCGTCCGGCTCGGAGGAGCTACCACCCCGACCGAGCATCGGGATATCCGTTGTGTCGGACCCCGTCGAGGACGCATCGGAGATTCCGCTCGACTCGTCGACAAAGCGAAAATCTCCAGTGTCCAACATGATTCGCTGCGAATCATCGCTCAGCGCAGCTTGAATATTGCTTCGCATCTTCGCGAGAGGCTCGCCGCCCGCGGCTTTGACAAATCGGCCGAGCTCGCTTTGCGACGGTAGCTTGACCCCAGCCTTGCGCGCCTCCTCCCGAATCGCCGTCGCGAACTCCAGCGCGGTGTTCCAGCGCTCCTCCACGGGACGCTTCAGAGCCTTATCCACAACGGCGGCGACGCCCTCCGGGACCTTGCTGCGGACCTGCGAGACCGGAAGCACGGGCATGGTCGTGACCCGCTCCATGGTGGCGAGTGGATGATCGGCGACAAAAAGCCGCTGCCCGGCGAGAATCTCCCAGGCAACAACGCCGAGCGAAAACAGATCCGCGCGGCGATCGATCTCCATCGAGCGGAGCTGCTCGGGCGCGCAATAAGCGAACTTCCCTTTGATTTTGCCGGCGTCGGTCTTGGTCATCCGAAGCACGGCACGAGCGACGCCGAAGTCCGTGAGACGGGCGCGACCGTCGACACCAACGAGGATATTCTGCGGAGACACATCGCGGTGAACAATGTGGAGAGGCTCACCGATCGGGGTCGTCGCTTCGTGCGCCGCGTGCAACCCAATCGCCGCTTGAGCCAACATCTCAACGGCCATTCCAACAGGGACAACGCGCCGACGCTTCGCTGCCTCCTTCATAATCCGAGACATGGGAACACCGACGACGAGTTCCATCGAAATGTAGAGCGCCCCCGCGTTATCACGTCCAAGGTCGAGGGTTTGAACGACGTGCGGGCTCGATATATTTGCCGCGACGCGGGCCTCATCGAGGAACATCGTCACGAACTCTTCGTCATCGGCGAGCGTGGGCAGCATCCGTTTGACGGCGACCAGCTTCTGAAAGCCCGCTTCGCCAATCACGCGCGCCGCAAAAACCTCGGCCATGCCGCCAGCAGCGACGCGGAAGAGGAGTTCATAGCGCCCCATTGTCCGACTGGGGTTGGCGGTAGCCACCGAAGGCACGTTACAAGTCTAACCAATTTTTGGTGTTTCGTGAAAGTTCTTCATCGGATCGACCGGTTTTCAACGAGGCCGACCGGTCCGCTATCTACCGACAACCCAACACTTTTTGCGATTTCATTGACGAAACAAGATCACGACCGATACCGTTATGGAACTATGCGGTCCTTGAACAGCTATTCTTTGCGCCGATCGCGCCGCACGATCCGCCCCTCGAGCGGGATCCGCGCATGAGCCGCCAACGCCGTCCATCTGGAGAAACGCAGCGCGCCGAGGACTTTGTCTATCACCTGTATCGCGGAAGCACGTTGCTCCTGCGGGACGAAGTCTCGGGTGCGAAGCAGGAGCTCGAACGGGCCCTTGCGCTGCAACCAGCAGATGCGAAGAGCCAAGACCTTCTCGCTTCGACATACTTCCGCCTCGGGCTCTATCCGCGCGCGATCGACCTATGGTCCACGCTTGTCGAGCAGTACCCCGAATCCGCGACGTTGCGCGTAAACCTGGCGCTGGCGCTTTTTAAGACCGGACAGAACCAGCTCGCCCAAGCGCAGCTAACTCACGCGCTACGAATCAAGCCAGACCATAAACGGGCATGGGGTTATCTTGGGTTGATCTACTGGCGAGCCAGCAAATACGTAAAGGCAAGAGAAGCGTTCGAACGCGCGCATCAACCCGCGATGATCCGCCGAATGGACATCGCGATCGCCGAAAGCGGCGCGGCAGTGAGGCCGAATGCGGTACCGATGACGCTTCCTCCCGACGAAGGGCAAGATGTTCTCGCTGCGCAGGATCGTGCCGCGATGAGAAGCGCCGCGGAGGAAGCGCTGACCCGGCTCGAGTCCGAGCATCCTCACCTCGCGCTCGCCCATTCCGACCGAAAACGCGCCGCGTCGGGCGAATGGAGTTCGATCGAACTCGGCAAGGAGTTCCTCGGAAGTAGCAACCACCTCGCGCGCTCGTCGCGTATCTCCAGCGCTCAGGAGCGCGCCGAACCTCCAGCCTCGCTGAGCAACCAGTTGAGCGCATGGAGCGTTGAATTGCCCGACGCCGCAGACTTCGGGATTTCGGCAACGGGCGACTTGCTCGTGCAGGTGCGAAGCGGCGATATCTTCTCCCGGTTGACGGGCCTTCGCGCCGTTCGTGGTGAACTCCGAGCGAGCCCCGCCTCTCGCACGTCGAGGGGCGAAGCGCAGGAAGCATTCCTCGGCGGCCGCGAACCGGTCATGCGTTGCCGTGCGCCGATCAGCGCCGTCATCGCCGCAAAGGAAGACCATCACTTCTTCCTCCTTCAACTTCAGCGGGGCGAGACACTTTTTCTGCGCGAAGAGTACCTCTTCGCTTTCTCCGGCACAGTGAAGGTCGAGAACGCGAAGTTGAGCTTCGGAAAGTCCGAGGCTCAGATCGCCAACCTCGGTGGTCCAGGCCAAGTCGCGATGCAGCTCCGAGCCGCGCCGAACTCGATTTCCGTATTCGAAGGAGAATCGGTCTACGTCGATCCGCGAAGTCTCGTGGGTTGGACCGGTCGCCTCTTCCCTCGAGCCCAGCGGGGCACCGCGCCCTACGCGGCCCTCGCTCCCGACTTGGTCTTCCGCGGCGAAGGCGCGATCCTGCTCGCGACGCACGCGGACCGGTAGCAGGCGGGTTAAAAGGATTCGTTGGATTTCGGCGTGCGCAGATGCTTCTGATTTTCGGGATCTACGTGGAGAGAAGCAGATAGCGTTTAAGTGCGCGAAAATGCCGCGTCGCGGTTTCGAGCACGATTTTCACCAGACGGTTCGAGGCGAACAATCGTGCCGAGGGGCCTCCTTTCGCCGGGAGCGATGGCGTCAGCACAAACCCGCAGCGAAGGCTTCCCGCCTTCCGCGCGAACAAACTCGCGGAAGCTTTGACCGCAGAAGGCGTGCTCCGGTACCCTGATCCCCTCAGTTAAGGGAGGTCCCAATGGCCGAATGGGCGTGGGAAGCAAAGAGCCGTAACGGCGAAACCCAAAAAGGGATCATGGAAGCAAGCGATGCCGAGCAAGTCGAAGCTCGCCTGCGCCAGCAGCAGTTAAACGTCGTCTCGGTAAAGAAGAAACCGAAGGAGTTTAACCTCACCATCGGCTCTCCCGTGAAGACCGCCGAGCTCGTCATTTTCGTGCGTCAGTTCGCGACGATGATCGACGCGGGTCTACCGCTCGTGCAGTGCCTCGAGATCCTCTCCGGACAGGGCGAGAACAAGGCGTTCAACAAGGTCCTCAAAGAGATCAAGAGCTACGTCGAGCAAGGCGGAACCTTCAGCGAAGGTCTCCGAAAGCATCCGAAAATTTTCGATGACCTCTTCGTCAACCTCGTTCATGCCGGCGAAATGGGCGGTATCCTCGACACGATTCTCCAGCGCCTCGCGGTCTACATCGAGAAGCGGGTCAAGCTACAGCGTCAGGTGAAGAGCGCCACGGTCTATCCAACGGCTGTCCTTTGCATCGCCATCATCGTCGTCATCGTCATGCTCACGAAGGTTATCCCTGCCTTCCAAGGCATGTTCGCGGAGTTCGGCGGCGAGGACGAGCTTCCAGGACCCACCAAATGGGTTATTGGTATCAGCGAGTGGTTCATGGAAAACGGCCTCTGGCTCTTCCTCTCCTTCATCCTCATCGGCATGGGCATTACCTACTCGTACCGAACGACCGCCGGGAAACGCTTCTGGCACAACCTGTTCCTGCGCGCGCCGATCATAGGGCCGGTGATGCGGAAGATCGCCGTCTCACGCTTCACAAGAACGCTCGGAACCCTCTTGAGCTCGGGTGTTCCGATCCTCGATGCAATGGGGATTGTTTCGCGCGCCTCGGGGAACGTCATCGTCGAACAGGCCATCAATGACACCGCGGACAAGATCCGCGAAGGTCGCACGATGTCGGAGCCACTGATGGAGACCAACGTCTTCCCGTCAATGGTCGTTCAGATGATCGGTGTCGGCGAACAGACAGGTGCGCTCGACACGATGCTCAACAAGATCGCAGATTTCTATGAAGAGGAAGTGGATATCGCGGTCGCCGGGCTCACGTCACTGCTCGAACCGATCATGATGGTCGTCATCGGCGGGATTGTCGGCTTTATCCTGATCGCCATGTACATGCCGATTTTCGACATCGCCGGAAAGGTCCAAGGCGCCTGAGCGAGAAACCGCTCACCACAGCCGAAGGGCGAGCCGAGAGGTTCGCCCTTTTTCTTTTCTATTCCTCCTCGAGACCGGAGCTCACGACACGAATCCGAACGCTCCGCCCGAAGACATTTTGGAAAAGCTCGGTCTTTCGCTCAACGCTCCAATTTTCGAGCGCAAGGTCTCGTTCGGAGGTGACATCAAGGGTCACCATCCGCCGCTGAACACGAACGTTCATGCGCTGCACCTTTCCCTGATGGCCGCGGTCGAGAGCATCCGCGACGCGAAGGATTGCCGCGAGGGTCTTCACGCGATCGCGGTTACCAGAAGACAACGCGGCATACGCCGCATGGCGGGGCGTCGGCGCAGCGCGGCGATGATATCGAGCGACGAGCGCCACCATTCTCCGATCGTCACTCGAAAGGCCCATCAGATCGCTATTCTCGATAATGTATTGAGAGTGCTTATGGTGCGATCGGTCGCTGACGAAATCCCCGATATCGTGGAGCAGCGCGGCCAGGTGAAGAATGGCGCGGGACTTCTGGCCGAGGTCGTGAACGCCAGCAAGCGCGTCGTAGATGGAGAGGGATAACCTTGCGACCTGCTCGGCGTGCCGTTCGTCAAAGTGATAGCGACGACCGAGCAAAAGCGCCGCCTTCGCAAGGTCACCATCAACTTTCGAGTAGTCCCAAACTCGGAAATGTTTGGAAACGAGCTCGCGCGCGATTCCTTCTTTCAGCCCTACCCCAGGAACTTCAATGCGATCGACCCCTAGCAGTTTGGCGACGCGTGTAATCACGTAAAGTGCAGGGACGATGACATCCGCTCGGTCTCGACGAAGGCTGTACTTTTTTGCTCGCTCGGCGGCAGGCATATGCCGAAGCTCTTCGAGAAGTTCCACCGCATCCGGAATGTCGATCGCGGGCACGCCCAGCTGATCATCGGCGGGACAAAGACGCGCTGCGCAGGATAGGTTCCCCCCCGAGCCGACGAGGGTCTTCCACCCTCCCCCCTTTAGGTCACGTCGATGCGGCTTCAGCGTCCTGCGAAGCGAATCTTCGAGAAGTTTCTCCTGCGCATCAGAGACCGGCTGGCCATGCTGAAGAAATGCCTCGAGCAAACGAACAGTTCCTATCGGGAGGGATACCGTGAAGTCCTCAGCACTTCCGAGGTGAGAGAGTTCGAGACTCCCGCCGCCAAGATCCATGAGCAACCCGGGTTCCGGCACGTGCATCGCCGCCCCAATCGCCAGAGAAACAAGTCGAGCCTCTTCAATACCGTCGATCGCTTTGAGGCTAATCCCGGCTTCATCGCGTACTCGTTCAAGTAGGATATCGGAGTTCTTTGCGGCCCGAGCAGAAGCGGTAACCAGTGCGCGATAGCTCGTGACCTCTTCGCTTTCCATCAACTCCGCGAACTCACGCATCGCCGCAACGCTCTCGTCGATCGTGTTGAGGTCGAGGCGGCGGGTCTGGAAAACGGAGTGACCCAGGCGAACCGGAATCCGTTTCGAGGTCACGGTACGGAGAACTTCTGGGTCCTTTGCGCTCACAATAAGGAGACGGCTTGCGTTGGAACCCACGTCGATCGCAGCGAAACGAGGCACTCCCTTGTTAGAACAGGTTTTCGAGAAAATGACCAGTGTTCCCGAGGGATGAGTGGGTTCGCGGGGAAAATCCGACGATGGTTGAGCGTCGCCTTTGAGTGAAGGTCGAGAACTCGATCCACATTTCCGCTGCGCAAAGCGCTGGCGCGCCGGGCGGAGCGTGGTATGGCGCTGGCTTCTGAGGAGGTATGATGAGTTCGCTTCGATTTATGACTGCACTTTCCATCGCCGCTACGCTTGCGTTTGGTGCAACGGCTTCGGCCCAGTGGGACCCGGAGAGCGGAGATACAGGTGACGGTTGGGAAGCCCCGCCAGAGCAGCCGGCACAGCCCGCGCAGCCCCAACAGCAGCAGCAGCAGCAGCAGCAACAACCAGCGCCGCAGCAGCCGGCGCCGCAGCCGCAGCCGCAGCCGCAGCAACAGCCGAACGCGTGGCAGCAACCCCCAGCGCAGCCGCAGCAGCCCGTCCAGCCTCAGCAGCCGCAGCAGCCACAGCAGAACGCGTGGTACAACGGTGACCAGGAGCGCCCGCCGGCGATGGGTGGAACGCCCGCCGAGCCCGATGCGCCCGCCGGGAACTCGGACCATGACCAGGTCGGATTCGGTCTCTCGTTTTTCGGAGTGAACTCGGTGAACGTGACGCCTGCTGGCGCCAACGTCGGAGAACTCTCCATGCCACTTCCGACCGTCGGCATCCGTTACTGGTTCGGAAATGTCGGTCTCGACTTCGGCGTGGGCCTCGGCACGACGTCTCGCAAGGAGATCAACAGCTGCACCGACGTCGACGCCTGTTCGATGACCGAGCGCATCGGCGGCATCGACGGTGGCTTCGCCATTGGCGCGCACATCGGACTCCCGATCGCGATCTCCACTGGCGAGCACTGGGCCCTTCTCGCGATTCCGGAAATCGACTTTGCCTACGGCACCGCTTCGATCTTCCAGAGCGCCAGCGACACCGCCCTCGACATCTCCCTCAGCGGCATCCAGTTCGATGTTGGCGTTCGCTTTGGTGGAGAGTTCCACTTTGGCGGCATTGGCCTCCCGAACCTCTCGCTTCAGGCGACGATCGGTCTCGGCCTTCGCTACGCAGCCTCTTCGGCGGCCAATAACGTCGCTTTTGGCGACCCGCGAATCATCGATTTCGAGAGCAACTCGCTCAGCATCCGGACGATCGCGAACGACCTCCTCAACGGTCTGGTCCGCATCAACTACTACTTCTAAGAAGCAGCTGGTTAAGAACGAGGGCACCTTCGGGTGCCCTTTTTCAATTGAGCGAAAGAAAATGGGCAACTGCAGATGTCGAAGGCCGATAAGACACCATGCGTATTCTTCTTCCCACGCTCTTCCTCCTTTTCGCATGCGGCAGCTCTGTACAGATTTCAGAGGAAGCGAATCTGCATCTCTTGCGTGCGGCACGTGCTCTCGAGACCCACGCCAGAACTCGCGATACGACCGTCCTCGATATCGCAGAATCGGAGACTCGCGTAGCGCTCGAATACGCTCCTCATTCGGCAGCTGCTCGCACGACCCTCGGTTTGATCTTGATGGAGCGTGGCGAACGAGAACGGGCCGAACGCGAGCTGCGTGTCGCCCTGGAGATCGACCCCGACTTCGACGAAGCGTGGGCGAACCTCGGAGTACTCGAACTCTCGCGCGCACGTCTTCGCAGCGCTGCAGAGTGTTTCGAGGCTGCGCTCGCGATCGATCCATCGCGGATCGCCGCGCGAACCAATCTCGCAAAACTCTGGCTGGATCTCGAAGAATTTGAGCAAGCTCGCGCCCAATGGATGCGGGTTCTAACCTTTGAGCTCGAGCGACCGGAGCGCGCTGAGGCTCTCGCGTGGCTCGCATATTCTGAGCTTCGTCTCTCTTCGATGGACGCCGCCCATGCGCGCGTCCATCGCGCCGCCGAGCTCGCGCCCACGTCTCATAGCGTGCGATTTGTTCGGGGCCTCATTTACGCACATCGAGGGTCGCTTCACTCCGCCCTCGCTGACCTTCAGTTTGCGGCGAGGAATCCAGCCTATGAGCGCGCGTCGATTGTCAGGCAGATCGCCATCTACTTGGCCATGGGGGATGATGAGAGCGCGGCTCCTCTGCTCGCTCGTCTCGAAGAATCGGAAGAGACCTCGGTGATCATGGAGTACTTTCGAGAGCAATAGCGGCTTGCGGCCCCTTCATTTACTGGATTTCGCGCTCAATTTCATAAGCAACTTCAGGCATCGACGCTCCTTTTCAGCGACGAGCGAATCGCACGTTATTTGCCTCGGCCGCGGCGAGCAAAGAGGATGGAGCAATGTCTCGATGGCGAATCGTAAGTGTTTGTCTCGCTGTGCTCTCCGGAATTTGGCCCAACGCAGGTCAAGCTCAAGAAACGCCGTGCGTTATGGAAGATGCGCTGAGCGAAGCTGCGGTAACGCTCCTGCTCGAGGATGAGATCGATTCGGATACCATCCGCGGAGCGCTCATCGAAGCCGGTTCGGACCTTCGGCGCGTCGGTGTCCTCCGCGCGGCGTTACGTCATCGTAACCGGCTTTTCCATCGCGCCACGGTCCGAACCCAAGACCAACCCGGCGAACTGGTTTGTGGCGAGGCGCAATCCGGTGAACGAATCGTCCTCCTCTTTTCAAAGCGCGTCGCTCGCCTTGAGGGCACTGGACCAAGATCGGTGCGCGCACACTTCGGGACAGGAATCGAAGACGCCTACCTCGCGGTTCAAGCCGACGACGGTCACGCTGAGCGGCATCGAGTACGAGACGGCGAAGAGGTCCGCTTCGAACTCGAGGGGCCGCTTTCCGTGCAGCTTGTTGGCGCAGACCGCGACGGGCCGCGACCACTGGCAAGCCTCCGCCTGGGACCGGGGAGTTCGTTGAGTTCCGAGCCGCGTTCAGAAATTCCGGCCGAGGACGGCGTCGCCCTTGAGCGCAACCTCTCTCTCGACGAGCGTGTGCGCCGTCTTCGAGCTGCACACGATCTTTCTCGCCTTCGAGTCAATCGCATCCTTTCCCGTGAATCCGAGCGACACGCTCGCCGAGTCTGCGCCGAACGCCGCGCTTCTCATATCTCCGGAGGAGATCCGAGCGCTCGCCTCGCCTCCCGCGGGATTCGCTCGCGGGTGACCGGTGAAGTCATCGCCCGCGGAGCAAGCACCCTGGCCGCATTTCGGGGACTTCTAGAGAGCCCATCCCATCGTATGGCCCTCCTGGACCGGCGCTTTACGGATGTAGGCCTCGCCGAAATCGAGCTGGGCGGACAAACGTGCGTCGTCGTGACCCTAAGCGCGTGGCCGAGGTACATTCCGCAATAGGACCTGCGACGCCCAAGGAAGCGCGGCATCCGAAGCAACGCATCTAGTTCGTGGTTCAAATCGCTAGAACGCCCGTCTTCCGCCAGGTGCGCCGATCCGAGCTTCGCCCTTCCTTCGAACGACTCGGCATGTCGTTCGTCGATCGAAGCTCGCCTCCCTCCGATCGGGAGCGCAGGGTTCTCAGGGGTGTGTCACGACTGCGATTCGGCCAGGTCGCGCTTCAAGACGAGTTCACTCGCCGCATGCAGAAGCCGCTGCAGGTCTTTTCGTGCGTCCTCGTAAGCATCCTCTGCGGGACCAAGATTTGCGAGCGCTTGACGCAGCGAGGTCGCGCTACGTTGGTGACGCCATTGGTCGTAGCGGGCCGTTCTCGCCAATTCAACGAGCGGCGCTAGCTCGACCAGAGCCAACTCGATTCGAGCAGCAAGCGCACTAATCCGCTCCACCGTATCTTCGGCATCGCCCGGATGGGAAATTCTCCGGGCCGCATTTGTCACCCATCCGGTTAGAACGGTAGAAATTCGCTCGGACATTCGTTCGAGCCACTCGACAAGGGCAGGTTCAAAATCGCGAGAGGTGTGCGCAAGCAACACTAGCGCTCCACGCGCTTCACTATCGATGCGGATCGGCACCGTTAGGAACGCTCCCACTTCGAGGGCTCGACAACGAAGCATGATCGACGGGTCAAGATCCGAAGCGCTCGTATCACTGACCATTTGAGGCGCGTCCTCTCCAACCACCAGCTCCGTAAATGAGCCGTCCCTCGACATCGCCCGACTAAGCTCAATTTCCGGGGGAAGCCCCGACCAAGCGCCGATCACCTCCAACCGAGGCGTGAGGATGCCGACGTAGGCCATCGGGACGCGCGCTCGGGACACAACCGCGCTCAGTAAGCGCGAAAGTTGCGCTGGTGGTGGCGTTCGAATGAGAGCGTTCGCCATATTCGCGGAGCGGTGCATGACCCCTACGGAAGCAAAAATCGAACCCCACGTCTATAGCGGACGAGCAACTAAATTTATGTAGGTTCGCACCTACAATGGGTGGCTACTCGCAACGATAGCGCAACTCTACAGGTACGTGGCCCCGATGCTTACCTCTATCGTGACGCACGGCATGAACGAATATTTACTCCATCTGGGGCATTTCGAAGAGGCGAACCGACCCAACGTTCGTCAGAATGCGATTCCCCAACGGAAAAGGGACCGCCACTGGCGATCCCTTTTCTCGCGGTCTTGGTTTCCCTAGTGAAGCCGGCGGAACTCGATGCGGCGGTTATGCGCCCGGCCCTCTTCGGTCTCGTTGCTCTCAATGGGCTGGTCCGGACCGTAACCTCGTGCCTCAAGCCGCGCAGCATCGATGCCATTCTCGATTAGCCATCGTCGCACCGCTTCGGCACGTCGTTGCGAGAGCCGCTGGTTGTTGCGTGCGCTGCCGCGATCGTCCGTGTGACCGCCAACTTCAACCCGAACGCTGGAGTTGCGCTGAAGGACCTGCAACGCTTGCTGGAGGACGGGTTCACTGCTCGATTCGATCGTTGCGCTTCCCGTGGCGAAGTTGATCCCTTCGAACGTCATCCGCTCTTGAAGCGCCTGACAGCCAACGCCGTCCACCTCTTGGCCGTTCGGAGTATCCGGGCACTCATCGATCGAGTTGTTCACGCCGTCGCTGTCGCGATCGTCATCTTCACGATAGCGAGGATCTTGGCCCGCCATTCGGACCTCGTCACCATCCGGCATCCCGCCACCATCCGTATCGACCTGACGCGGGTCGGTCTCGCCATCATCGAGCACGCCGTTGAGGTTCTCGTCTTCTCGACCATCGCGAAGTCCGTCACCGTCCGTGTCGTTCTCCACCGGATTCGTTCCTGTCTCAACTTCGAGTCCGTCGGGCAACCCATCACCATCGGAGTCGGAATTGGTCGGCGACGTGCCGAGCTCCGCCTCGCGGTCATCGTTGATGCCATCACCGTCCGAATCTCTTGGTCCCGGAGTGCGTATGATCTCGATCGAAACGCTGAGTCCGCCCACCAACATCAAGTCGGCGCCGGTATGCGCTTGGTCCGGAAACTGGTCGCCGAAAGTCAGCGCAGATCGAACAAATACTCCCAGTTGAAGAGGACGAACAACGCTGAACTCATACCCAGTCGCCAAGTCGACTCCGAACTGGTTCCCGTCGAACTGGTGGTATCCCACATGAAGGCTCGCCCACCAGTTGCTGCCGATGTTTCCGGACGCCTCGTTATTATAGCCCGCGTCATCGTCGAGGATACGCCAACGAAGCCCCGCCGTAAGCGAGAGGTAGCGCGTCCCTTGCTTGCCCGTACCGTCGTAGGGCCGCGCGAAACCGCCGATTCCAAACATGAGCTCCACCGCGAGCGGCCTTGAGAATTGGTAATCCGCTCCGAGAAAGAGCAATCCGCCGATTGCCGAGTCATTCCGATGGGCACTCGTTCGAAGTGTGGAGTTACGATGCGCGCCACCAAAGAGCGGAGCCCCAATACCAAGGTCTGCATGCAGCTGGAACACGCCACTATCCGCGCGCGCGGGAGAAGCCGGCGAGCCGACGGCGAATGCTGCAACAAGTAGTGCAAAGGACAGAAGACGGGAAGTTTTCCCAAGGAGATTCGGCGGGTTGATTCTCATAGCGGTTCTCACTGGGCCGAGAGTCCCAAGTCGATGTGATTCTTTCAAGCGAGAACTTCCGTTTCTCCTCTGGATGGGCAAAAGACTCGCACCAAAGAAAAAGGGCGACACTCCGTGCCGCCCTTCTTCCGCGATGTGCCGAAGCTACTTCTTGAGTGCTTCGATCACGCTCGCGTCGAGGTGAATATCCGTCTGCGGGTACGGGATTCCGATCCCCTTCTCTCCGAGCGTCTTGTGCACGGAGCGGATGGTCGCCTGCCAAACGTCCCAGTAGTCGGGAGTGTTGCACCACACGCGGACTTGCCAGTCAACGCTGCTGCCACCGAGGCTCGAGAGGAAGATCTGCGGAGCCGGGTCCTGAAGCATCTTGGGGATGTCCTTGAGCGCTTCTTCAAGCGCCGCGCGGCAATCGTCGATCGGCGTATCGTAATCACAGCCGACATCGATATCGACGCGGCGGGTGTCCAGCGCCCCAACGTTCGTCATGACGTCGTCCGTCAGCTTCTTATTCGGGACGATGATCATCTGGTTGTCGAGCGTCTTCAGGGTTGTCACGAAGAGCGCGACTTCCTCGACGATACCCGTAACGCCCGCCGCGTTGATGAGGTCACCGACCTTAAACGGACGGAACACGAGGAGCATGATGCCCGCGGCAAAGTTGCCGAGCGTTCCTTCGAAGGCAAGACCCACCGCAAGGCCTGCGGCACCGATGATGGCCGCGAAGCTCGAGGTCTCGATACCGAAGATGCCAAGAATCGCGACGATCGAAGCAATGAGAATGAGGTTCTTGACGAGGCTCCCGAGGAACTTCGAGACCATCTCGTCGATGCCGCGCTTCATCGCGGTCTTCGTCGCGAGGCGGCCCATGGACTTGGCCACCATCGACGCGATGAAGTAGCCGACGATCGCACCGAGAATCTTGATGCCCCACGGTGCGACGTGCTCGTTCAGCGAGTTGATGATGGACTCTGCGTTGAGTCCGCCGCCGCCGCCTTCTTCCTGTGCGAAAGCGACCGCCGGAAGCGCCGTCATAACGCCCGTAAGTAGATTCTGGAAATGCTTCTTCATTTCAATCCCTCTCCGTTGGTTTCAGTTCTGGCTTGCGCACGCACGCTCCCCGACGCGTGCCACAAGGCACGCTGTCCACGAAGGTGCTCGCTCCCCATTTCTTGAGGCACTCGAGCTAGGCGAGTGCCCCAAGAAATGAGCCCCGACGAATCATCGCCGGGGCCGCAAATCAGATCAGCGTGTAGATCAGGCTGACGGTCGTCGTCGTGTCGAGCGTGCTGCGCTCGGGACGCTCGGCCGCGAACTCAGCCGACTGCGGCGCCGGGACGTTGTCGAAGAGGAGCTTAAACTTGAGTTCAAGCTGAAGGCTTCCCGCGATGGTGGAGCGAAGCGCTGCGTCAAAGTTCAAACGAAGGTCTTCGATTTCCTGAACGTTGATGAGGGCTTCAAGGCCGGTCGTGAAACGAACGTTCTCGTTGATCTGGTTGTCGTAACCGACATAAAGTCGTGCCGCGTGAACGACCTGGGTGCACGGCGCGTCGTCGGTCTCGACACACTCTGGGTCTTCGCCCGAGCCGTAATCGAAGTTGTCGAACGTGATGTCATAACCGACCTCACCCCAGAGCTTGTGGCCTTCGTCGCGAAGGAAGTAACGGAGGTAACCCACCTGTCCCTGAAGACGAGTGTCGAGACCCGCGAAGGTGTCCCAGCGATGCGAGAGCGCGAGGAACAGAGTGTCCATATCGCTGAGGAAGAAGTCGTAACGGAGACGGGCGTTCGAGTTACGGACGGTGTCGATCGCTTCGTCGACGCCGTCCGTAAAGAGGTTGGCTCGGCCGTAGTTAAACGCCCACTCGGCGCCGAGGCCGTGACGGCCACGGACAAGGCGGAAGTTCGTACCGGCGTTAAGCGTCCAGCTTTCGGTGTTACCCGTGTTGACCACGGCACCGGCGTTCACGGACCACGCTGTCTCGTCTTCCTCCGGCGCGGCGTCGTTCGCACGCTCCGTTAGCTGCGCTGGGTCGTCCGCCTGAGCCGACGCCTGCTGCGTGAAGACAAGCCCACCGAGGGCAAGAAAAGCGGCCATGGCCGTACATCGATTTAGAAAATGCATGGGAATAAATCCTCGTATCGCGTTTGATTTCATTGCCCCCCCGTTCATATGGGGGGGCATAGCAAACATCGCGCCGGAATAGAAAGAATAGTTTCAACGGCAAATGCGGGTTTTCGTCGCGTTCGATGGCTCCCCAGTGTGGGGATTTCACTACGCTTTGAGGATTGGGCCCCACGAAAGCAGGGTTTCTTCCCTTCATGCCGAAGGCGTGAAGACTGTTCGCACCCCACTGAGGTCTCTGTGAAAGCTCACTCGTTCCCAAAAAGACACGACTTTTCTCCGTCCAAACGACATCGTCGATCTCAGGAAGTTCGATACCTTCAGGCGAATCCCTTCCGTCGATCTACGAATCAGCGTATGCTCTCCCCATGCAACAGCTCGATCGAGATGCTCGCCTTCGCCTGATGAAATTCGTCTGCTCCTTTGCTTGGGCGGATCTGGAGATTCAGGACGCAGAGCGCGCGTTTATCAAGAAACTCATCAAAGAACTCGAACTCGACGAGAATGAAATCGCGCAGGTTGACGAGTGGCTCGAAGTTCCGCCTCCGGCGCACGAGCTCGATCCGGCGGAGATTCCTGTCGAACATCGACAGCTCTTTCTCGACACCGCACGTGCCATGATCGTCTCCGACGGAAAAATCGACGCCGAAGAAGCGGCGAACTTTGCCCTCTTCGAGACGCTCGTACGCTAATAAAGCGTCGAGCCATAAAGAAGGCGCCTCTCGAGGGCGCCTTTTTTGTTTGGGTCAACGTGTGAGACAGAGCGCGCGCTCGGTGGCGATCGCGCCTCCTCGCCGGTCTCGCAACACCATCCAGAACCGGACGACCTTTCCTCCATCGGGGATCACGAGTTCGTCAAAGTCGGCATCTTCGGAGGAAGGTGGTTTCCACTCGACGATGATCTCCGTCTCTCCCTCGGCAACGTTGGAGTACTGCCGCTCGAGCTGCCCCTCCGTCGTGACCACCGAGAAATACAGGCGCTCGTCGACCTCCTCAAGAACCGGTGGGTTCCCGACAAGTTCTGAGAAGCGCTCGATCGAAGCCTCCGTCGTCGCCGCGCCAATCTCAAGCTCCATGTCTTCCACGGCCACACTTGGAAGGTCGAGGCCAACGCAGCTCTCAGCGCCTTCCACGTCGACTTGCTCCCACGTCTCGCCTGCAAACGTGATGTCTCCAAGCTCAGGGCGCCGGTTCATATCCTCCGGCGAAGCGACCGCATACTGCGTCGCGATCAACTGGCTATCGCCCTCGCCATCGCAGATATTCGTGCTGCCATTCATGAATCCAGCGATATCGGTGCTAACGCTACCCCCCACACACACGCCGCCGAGAAATAGGACGGTTGGGAGGTCGTAGTCTTCGGGGATTTCCGCGGTGAACTCAATGGGGTCGAGGGTCGGAGCGACCTGAAGATTGATGGTGAAGGGCGCAGCGCCTTGTTCACAAAACGCAATGCCAGTCGTCGAAGGTGCAGGACGGCATGCGATCACGACCCAGCTCACGGGTTCAATGGCCTCGTTGTTGGCCTGAATCATCTGCAGTCGCAGCGTTTCCCCCGGAAGGGGCGACGTGCGCATCTCATCGCCATCGACCGAAGCGACCGCCCCGATCATTCGCTGATACTTCACAAGCCAGCTCGGATCGACCGTCTCGCCGCAGCCCACGAGCGCGCTCAGCGCGGTGAGGGTTACCAGTAATCTACGCAGCATCTTAGAGTTCTCCCCGGATACCGAGCGCCGGCAAGATCGGCAAACCTTGAACGGGCACACTCTCGCGGAAGTCGTAGCTGAAGAGCACGCCTTCCTGGTTTGCTTGGTTGTAGACATTCTGAATGTCGAGGAAGAGCGCGAGTCGCCAGTTGTCGAAAATCCACTTCTTCTCGATTCGAATATCCAAACGGTTAAACAGCGGGTTCCGTCCTCGTGGCCCCATAAGTGGAATGCCGATATGGGAGTCGAAGTTCGGGTCGTAGACCGAGCCCGCAAATCCCGTGGTCGGGTTCCCGCTCACGAGACGCAACGTTCCGCCAACCTCCCAGTTTCGAGGGAAACGGTAGGAGAACGCGATCGTAAAGATATGCGTCTGGTCAAAGTCGAAAAGCCGCCAATCTTCTTCCGGACGGTCTCGACGTTCGCTGCGCGAGAGTGTGTACGAAAGATAACCAAAGAAGGGGCGGTCCTCGGTCGGTTGCAGGCGCGCGGAGAGCTCCATGCCATAGATCCGGCCAATGCCCGCGTTGTCGAAGCGCGGCGGAACGCCGCCCGGTGTCGCGACGACGCGGTCCCAGAGGTACTTAAAGAAGCCTTCAAGGCCGACGTTAAATCCTTCGACGACATCCCAATCGAATCCGAACCCTGTATGCAGCGAGTGAATCCAGTCGAGGTTCGGATTGCCGAGGCCCTCGGCCGATTCCTGGAACTCCGGTGGCTGGCTGTAGAGACCCGCACCGGCCTTCAGGCGGAAGTTCTCCGTGACCTGCCAGAAGCCTGAGATGCGCGGGTCGAAGTTAAAGGCGTCGATTTCGCGGGCGTAGTCGAGCCGAAGGCCCGGAACGAGCCGAACATCGCCAAGGGTCAGCTCAGTCTCCACGTACACCGCCGGGCGGAAAGCTGTGGCTTGGGTGGAGAAGAAGACCGTCTCCTGTCCGGAGAGGTTGCTATCGCCACGCGTGCCGCCCTCTTGTTGATCGAGCGCCGGCCCCCGGTAGTTCAACGTAAAGGGAATCGAGAAGCTGTCGAAGCCCATGATGAGGCGGACGTTATCGTTCGCCCGGTGCCGAAGCTCCGAACGCATGAAAATCTGGTTAAAGCGCCCCTGAAAGCTGATGAGCTGCCCGAGTCCAAAGTCGAGCAACGTCGTTCCCATCTGGAAATCGGTATCGATTTCCGTGCGCTCGTCGACCCGGTGTTCCCATTCGAGATGGGCGAAGTTGAATCGGGTCGTGAAGCCAAGCGAGCCGCTCACTTCCGGGTCGTCACCAAAGGAATCCGGGACGATGATCTCAAAGCGGTCGCTCGAGCCGTAGCCGAAGAGACGAAGGCGGTCATTTTCGGTGGGCCTCCACGTAAGAAACGCCTGGTAATCATAATAGACCGGCGCGGCCGTGACGCTGAGAAGGTCATCCGGAATCACGTTGTTAAAGACAACATCGATAAAGGAGCGCCGGAAGGAGAAAGCCGCTTCGCCATCTTCGCCGAGCGGGAACTCCGCCAGGAGTGACGCGTCGATGACGCTGAGTTCCGCGACGCCGTGAAGGCCGCGATCTCGCGAGGTCGAGAGTGGATCCCGGAAACCCACATCCAAGATGCCGCCGATCTTACGACCGTATCGAGCCGAAAAGTTCCCGGGATAAAAATCGATACGGTTCAAGAGCCGAGAGTTCACTACGCTCGTCAGTCCGCCGAAGTGATAGAGGAGCGGGACTGGAATTCCTTCGAAGAAAGTCTGGCTATCCTGCGGCGCGCTACCGCGAACAATCAACGCGCCACCACCGAAGGGAGGTCGAGCGACGCCCGGCAGGATCTCGACCGCTCGGAGCGCGTCACCGCGCGTCCCAGGAATGCTGGTGAGCTGCTCTCGTGGAATGGTTCGCCGCGTCACTTCGCGAGGCGGTGGGTCGACGCGAGCGGTGGCACCAAACGCCCCGTTGTCGGTATCCGCCGTCATCACGTTCAGACGCAGCGTCAAATCGGTGACTTCGCCGGAGACGATCTCTTCTTGCGAAGACAGCCCGCCGTATTCGTCGGCCGTGATTCGGACCAAATAGGAACCGCCAGGAAGCTCATCCACGCGGAAAGTACCGCTGTCGTCCGTGACCACGCGACGCGCGATCGACTCGTCTTCCGACGTGACAATCACTTCGGCGCGGCCGATCGGCTGCCCATCCTCCGCCGCGAGCACGCGACCTTCAAGACGACCAGGCGGTGGCGCGTCGGGAATGAGGGGGTCGGGCTCCGGCTCTCGAAGCTCAAAGACATATCCGTACCGAACGCGGGCGGCGATTGCTTCATCGCCTCGACGTGCCGGGCGGAAACGGAAGCGCCGAACCGCATCAAGGGCAGCCTCGTCGAATCCGTTTCCTCGCGGCGTCACGACCTGGGCGTCGGTCACCACGCCATCGACCGCGATCGTGAGAACGAGTTCTACGGTCGCTTCGAGCCCGGCCTCTCGCGCAGCGGCTGGATATTCTGCTTCGACAAACTGCTCAAGTTCGGGCGGATAAAGCTGAGGCTCGGCCTCGTCATCCTCCCCGCCGGAGCTCGCACCGAATCCGCCTTCTTCCTCTTCGTCACCCGCACTATCGGCGCCGAAGGCCCCCTCCTCTTCCTCTTCATCGCCGCTGCTGGCTCCGAATGCCCCTTCATCCTGCGCCAATGCATGCGAGCCACCGAAAGTGGAAGCTCCGAGAAGAAGGGAAAGGAGAAGTGAGAATCGAAAGAGGGGTAAGTCGCTCACGCGGATGGTTCCTGGGCCGCGATCACATCGGCCGGCGCTTGTACAAGTTCAATCAAGACGCCCTCGCCAGAGAGCGGGAATGCGTCATTCGATTTCGGATGGATAAAGCAGACGTCGAAGCCTGACGCGCCCTTGCGGATCCCTCCAGGCGTAAATCGAACCCCCTTTTCGCCGAGCCACGCTACCGCAGCGGGCAGGTCGTCGACCCAAAGCCCAATATGGTTGAGCGGCGGGCTCTGTACGCGGGGTCTCGCATCGGGGTCGATCGGTTCCATCAGGTCGATTTCCACTGCGTGCGGTCCGTGTCCAAGCGTAAGGATGTCTTCATCGACGTTCTCGCTCTCCGCGCGATACGTTCCGACCTGCGTAAGGCCCAGCGTATCGACCCACAAGTGACGCAGAGCAGATTTGCTCTCCGAACCGATCGCGATTTGTTGCAGGCCAAGGACTCGAAAGGGGCGTTCGCTCATGCCCGCGGTTATACCCCTGTTGCCGACAATACGCACTTGCGTAAGCATCCCCCTCGTGAAGATCTCGCTTACCGGAATTAAACCTACCGCCACCCCGCATCTCGGAAACTACCTCGGAGCGATTCGGCCCGCGCTGAAGCTCTCCGAATCGTACGAGACGCTCTACTTCATCGCGGATTACCACGCCCTAACGACCGTGCGCGACGCAGGCGAGATGCGCGGCCATATTTACGATGTCGCGGCGACCTGGCTCGCTTGCGGGCTCGATCCGGAGAGCACCCTTCTCTATCGGCAGAGCGATATTATCGAGGTCTTCGAGCTCTCCTGGATTCTTTCGTGCTTGCTCGCAACGGGGCAGCTCGAGCGGGGACACTCCTACAAAGACGCGCTCGCCAAAGGGGGTTCGCCCAACGCCGGCGTCTTTAACTACCCAGTGCTGATGGCCGCGGACATCCTTCTTTATGGCGCACACGTGGTGCCCGTCGGCAAAGATCAAAAGCAACACCTTGAGCTCGCACGGGACGTTGCCCAGCGCTTTAACCACATTTTCGCGAACGACGAAGAGCTCCTGACGCTCCCCGAGCCCTTGATCGGAGAGGCTCCGCTGGTGCCCGGACTTGACGGTGAAAAAATGAGCAAAAGCCGTGGCAACTCCATTCCGCTCTTCGCGACCGCAAAGAAGCTCCGGAAAATGGTGATGTCGATCAAGACCGGTTCAGAGGCCCTCGAAGAACCCAAAGACCCCGATAGCTCAACCGTCTACCAGCTCTGCAAACAGCTAACGCCTTCGATTGCAGACGAAATGGCTACCAAGCTTCGGGCTGGTGGTTATGGTTGGGGGCATGCCAAACAGGAGTTCTTTGAGGCGCTCGAGGCCGAGCTTGGACCGAAACGCGAGGTCTACGAATCTCTCCGTGGTGACACTGCGAAGCTGGATGCGATCCTCGCGGACGGTGCGGCCCGCGCCCGCGCGAGAGCCCAAGCGACGATGACCGAAGTGAGAAAGGCCATCGGCATCTCATGATGCTGATGTACGCATACGTTGCCTCCCTCATCGTTGGCGGGGTGCTGCTCGGAGCGTCGATTTTCCTCGGGGGGCAAGACGCGGACGCCGATTTCGACGCAGACGGAGATCTCGATTTTGATGCGGACGGCGATTTCGATGTCGATGGCGAATTCGACGTGGAAAAGGGACTCGACATCTCGGCCGATGGCGCTGAGCTCTTTTGGTTTCTCAAGTCCCTTCGCTTCTGGACCTTCTTTCTCGCGTTCTTTGGTTTGACCGGCGTCGTACTTCGAGGCCTCGGCCTTATGGAGAGCGATATGGGGACGCTTATCGCCGCCATCGTGGTGGGCGCGTTTAGCGGCGGAACGGCGGCCGCGGTCATCCGAACTCTCAGCAAAGACACAACCGGGGAGGCCGGCGGACAGCGTGATATCGTCGGCAAAACCGCGCGCGTTTTGGTCCCCGCATCCCCGGGCGGCACCGCGAAGGTTCGGGTCGAGATCAAAGGCCAACACGTCGACCTTCTCGCGACCGGGCACGACCGCGAGCTAAAGGCCTCGGACGAAGTCCTCGTCGTGGAGATGGAAGGAACGCGAGTCCGAGTCGCGCACCTCGACGATTGATCATGACGCTCCTCGGCATTTTTGATGCGGACACCTGGCAATGGGTGCACGACTGGCTGGTCATCGAACTCTTTCAGATCGGCAACCATCACGTGACCATTGCGTCGCTGCTCGTTGCACTTCTCGCGTTCTTCGGCTCGCGACTCTTCTCCAAGGCTGTGCAACGTGGCATCCGGACCGGGATGCGCTCGCGGAACGTATCCGACGAGGGCACGATCGCGGTTGCCCAGAAGCTCGCTCACTACCTCATCATGATCGTGGGCATCGGCATTGCCCTCGAGGCTCTCGGCGTCGATCTGGGAGCTCTCTTCGCCGCCGGGGCCGTCTTTGCGATCGGGGTTGGCTTCGCCCTTCAGGGCTTGGCGCAGAACTTCGTTTCCGGCGTGATTTTGATGATCGAGCGCTCCATCACGCCAGGCGATATCATCAATTCAGAGGGTGATATTCTGCGTGTTAAGCGCATGGGCATTCGCTCGACGACCGCCGTCAATCGAGATGGTGAGGACGTTCTACTCCCCAACACGATGCTCGTTCAGAACAAGGTTCGAAACCTCACCCTCGACGAGAACTGGAACCGCGTCAGCGTGAGCGTCGGCGTCGCTTACGAGAGCGACCTGCGTGCCGTCAAAAAAGCCCTCGACTCTGTCGCAAACCGGCTGCACGCAGCGCGCGCTCCGCACAAGCCGAGTGTTCTGCTCACCGAGTTCGCCGAGAGCTCCGTGAACTTCTCGGTGCTGGTTTGGACGGGTGAACCATGGGGCATTCCCAAGCTTCGCTCCGATCTTCACTTCGCGATCTGGGACGCGCTCGACGACGTGGATGTCACGATCGCCTACCCGCAGATCGACGTTCATTTTCCAGGTGGAATACCGAGTGGAGAAGACGAAAAAAAATCTTAAAAACTCCCTTGACAGAACCCGCTCCCGGAAGCATTTTTCGGGTCCCTTTCCGGAATAGCTCAGTTGGTAGAGCAGTCGGCTGTTAACCGACCTGTCACTGGTTCGAGTCCAGTTTCCGGAGCTGAATAACCACGAATGTGGAAGAAAAGCCTCGCTGGTACCCTCCAGCGGGGTTTTTGCTTTCCGTCGGAAGCCGGATGTTTGTCACCATCGATCAGGGCGCGCCCGCAAGCCTTTCATTTGAACTGGAAGACAACGCGGCGCCCTTACTCCGTCCCGCAGCGACGCTGCTCATCATCGCGCAAGACCGATACCTGCTGCTCTCCATCGACGCGCCAGGTCGACGGGAGGGGCGCAGCCACGCCGCGCAGGAGCTCCCACTCGGTGCGATGCATCTCTTGCACGCAGGCCGTGTCGTCGGACCAAGCCACAATCGCGTGTAACTGCAAGCCCATGGACGACGCCCCGTGGGCGTCGCGCAGGCTGGGCGAAGGGATGACGAGTGTGTTGGAAGATGGGCCCGGTGACTCCGGGCAAAAATCGAGAACGTCGCGCCACGGCGTCCGAAAACGCCGAGGCCGCCGCGAACCGACGGGCCAAAAGAGATGTTCGCCGTGCGCGGCGGACGGCGTCACTGCACCGGCTTGGCCATCGCGGGTCGCGAGCCACGCGGAGTGATTGTCGGTTACGAATTCGCTGACGACTTCGATTTGACCATCGCTAGCGTAGCCTATCGTTGCCCAAGCTCGCTCGAATCGGACAAGACGGTAGACGCTCTCTTCGTGAACAAGCCAGCTTTCGGATGGAAGCGGTCGAGGCGTCCGCGAACCAAGCAGCGCGCTATCGCGCAAAGCCGCTAGCCACACAGGGCCATCTGCGCGGAGCCAAACGAATTGCTCATCTCCGTTCGTGTTCCTCTTTAGCACAAGGCCACTCTCGCCAGCGGCGATGACGCGGAACCCATCGTCCATCCCCTGCGCCGTTCCGCCCCCGCTTGGGGGTGGGAGGGGCAGCTCAAAAGCACGTGATGTAAGCCCATACGTCGTGACTCGACTGCCGCGCAGCGAACAGTGCCACGGTGCCCCTTGCGCTGTAGCTGTGCAGTTCATGGTGACCCCGGCGACAAGTCGGAACTCTCCTTCCGCGCGTGTGCTTGTCTCCCCGAGGCGACCGCAAGGCCGCCGTAACGGTGGCGGAAGATGGTGACGCGCGGCGGCGTCGACGAGCTCGGGATAGGGAGGTGCCGTACTCCTGCGCACTATGGCATCCGATCGCGACTGCGCGACGTCATCCCAGCGCGCCTGGAGCGTGCGCTCCAGCAGACAGCCGGAGGCGTCACACTCGGCCAACGGCGCAACAAACTCGGGGCGCAAATCGTTGAGATATTGGGTACTCGCGTCGCCAAGCAACTCCGCTTCGAGAGGCTCCCAGCTCAGGCCGCCATTGACAGTCGACCATAGCTCTGCGGCGGAGCGTCCGTACGCGACGCCGCGCTGGGCATCGATAAAGCCGACGCCGGCGGCCTCCGGCGGCAATCGAAGTCGTTGCATGGCCTCGGACAAGGAACCCATCCAGACGCGTGGTGAAGATTCACGGTCCCCAGCCGCGGTTGTCGCAACGAGGATCGCTCCATCGGCCACGAGTCGCACCTGATTGGCGCTCCGAGCGTCGAGCATTGGGGCGCCTGCGATCGGCGCGACCATACCTGACGCGACATTCACGCTCACCAATTCGGACCGATCATCCCCGCGCCGGACCACGCCGACGAGCCGGCCCTCAGCGACTCCAAATGCCTCAGCAAGCGGTTCCGACGGGGTAAACGTGGCGCGTGTCCCATCGGGATTCACCCGGCACCAGCTCCCACGCGCGGCGTCTGTGGTGCACGGTTGATCGTGCACGAGAAACCGGCCACCGAAGTCCACAAACGTGGCTCCTTCCTCGGCCTCCATGAGCGGGACAAGAGCCGCCTCGGATTCGGCGATGGTTGCTGCCCATCCCTCGCACGTGATCGCAACCCCAGCACCAAAGGGGTGTGGCCGACAACCATTTGTCGGAAGGGCGCGCGTATGAGCCGCGCGTATTGAACCCGAACGCGCATCGACCCGAAAAAGCGAACGCTCGCGTACCACGATCCGGAGACCCGCTTCGGCCCAGAGCATCTCTTGTGGGCCTGCCGCTCCACGGTCCATCCGCGTTCGCGCTTCGATGATCGTGCGAAGCCCCGCGGTTTGCCCCGAACGCTCGATCCCCACACTCCAGTTCATCCTCGCCCCGCTCGGCGAGGGCTGTAGCGGCCGCACGCCACGCGTTGTCACGAGTTGTATCAAGCCGTCGTCGTCGAGACGTAGATCGCGAGCCAGCTCTCCTTCGACCCCAGCCTCGCTCCAGCGAACGCCGCCATCTTCCGTCATGAACACCTGGCCCGAGTCCAAGATAACCGCGCCTCGAGTCGCGCTGGCGAACACCGCCCGAGTCACAGCGTGTTCAAACTCATGGGTGTCCAATGCTCCGCTTTCGTTCACGCTATACAGCACACTCGACGGGGGATCGCTGAGAAGCGGGAGGCGACCCGACGAACGGAGTGATCCCGGACCGTGAACCGCCGCGAATCGCCCTTCCGAACCAAACGCTCCGCCTAACGGTCCTCGGGTTAAGCGCACAGGCGTGTCAACGATATGAGAGAGAACCCCTCCTGGGCCCTCGCTGCTCGCGATAACGCCGGCAGAGCTTGCAAAGAACCAGTGCTCTCCCATCTCCGCAGCCGCAACAATCTCGCCGCTCATAAGCCCAGGAGCCACACGCCAGCGGTCAGCCTCGATCAAGTAACGCGCATTCCATCCCAGCAAGAGCTGAGGTTCTTCGCCGGCCGGCGTGAGACCGACAAGGAGCGGCAAGTAAGCCGTACGAAGGGTCACACGAGGGCGCGGGCTCAAGCGGACGCCAGGGTCGATTGGCGTCGCCGGGATTTGGGCGGTACCGCAAGCGACAAGCGCCAAGGGGATAAGCACCACAGTGCGGATCGTCCTCAAGCTATTCATTTTCCGAAGGTCCATAGCCCTACGACCCCATCCACGTCGCTTTGTTCCACGCCAGCACAGTCCGGGAAACCAAACGTCCCAAGCAAACGCTCGAGCCCCTTGGTTTCGGGGCCGATGCAGAGGCCGTCTTGGAGCGCATCTCTGTTATGCCGAGCGCTCTCGTAGCTCGCGCCGGAGAATCTTCCCGGAAGCGGACTTCGGAATGCTCTCGACGAACTCGACAAAACGAACCTGCTTGTATGTCG
>JAHDCI010000279.1 GCA_020629955.1 Myxococcota bacterium
CGAACGGTGGGAGAGGACAGCTGATGGCAAAGAAACTCTCGCGTAGACTTTTCCTCGGTGGCGCTGCTGTGAGCGTTGCGCTGCCTTACCTCCAGGCAATGGCGCCGAAGCGAATGGGCGGACCGCTCGGGAGCTCGGTGGCGCACGCTGCGGAAGACAACGGCGTACGTCTGCTTTACGTGCACGTGCCTTACGGTGTGATCCGCACGCGCATGACGCCGGGCGAAGAGGGCGGCGGCTACACGCTCCCCTCCATGCTCTCAAGCCTTGCGGACGTCAAAGAGGATTTCAACATCCTCTCCGGTCTGAGCAACCGCCCGGGCTCATCGTACTATCGCTATCCGGATGGACGCGAAGTGAACGACGGCCCCGGCGACCACGCGCGCGATACCGGGACCTTTCTCACGTGTCGCCGGCTTCATAAAACAGACGGCAGCGACATCCGGAACGGCATCTCCGTCGACCAGGTCGCCGCGAATCACATCGGTGGGTTCACATCGATCCCCTCGCTTGTGGTCGGCACCGCCGAGAGCCTTGGTGGCGACTCCGGCTATTCGCCGACCTACCGTGCGAATATCTCATGGCGCGATGAGCGCACCCCGGCCGCGAAGCTCATCTCGCCCCGCGCGATCTTCGAGCGTCTCTTCACCGGTTTTGACCCCGGCGAATCCGCGAGTGCGCGTGCGGAGCGGATCGCGCGCGAGCAGTCGATTCTCGATAGCGTGCGAGAAGATGCGAGTCGTCTCTCCTCCCAGCTCGGCGCAGAAGATCGGCGCCGGCTCGAGCAGTACCTGACCGGCGTACGCGCGATCGAGACACGTCTCGAAAGCTCCATGGGACCGCCCGCTTGCGACCCGGGAACAGCGCCACCCGAGAGCATTGACGACTGGCCCGAGTATATCCGAACGCTCAACTCACTGATCCGCCTCGCTTTCGAATGCGACCGGACACGCGTCGCGTCGTATATGCTTGAAGCGCGCAACTTCGACTTCCTCAGCGTCGATGGATCGTCGATCACCGAGAACCATCATCAGATGTCGCACCTCGAGCAGGGCGACCGAGACATCCGCCGAATCGAGCGCATCAACGAGTGGCAGTTCGAGCAGTTCGGCGACATCCTTCGCCAGCTCAAGGGCGTGAACGAAGGCGACGGAGCGAACCTTCTCGACAAGACCATCGTGGTCTTCGGCGGCGGCCTCGACGGTACGGCGCATCGCTCGGGGGATCCCGTCGGCGACCTCACCCCGCAGCGTTCTGGCCCAGTGCATCGCCACACGAACCTCCCGATCTTGGTCGGCGGCCGTGGCGGCGGCGCGATCCGAACGGGGCGCCACCTCGTGTACCGAGACAACGAGCCGCTCGCATCGCTCTACCTCTCCACCTTGCATGCGGCCGGCATTAACGAGGTCACCTCGTTCGGCCTCGAAGGCAACTCGCCACTTGAGGGCCTCGGCTAAGCCCTCTCAGGCCTACCATCCCTCGAATAACGCTCCCCTTCGCAACCACGAATGGGAGCGTCTCTTTGACCGGAATACAGAAGATCGGCGCGTGCGCTATTCGTGCCCGGTCGGATCGCAATCGCAAGTCGTTTCGTAGCGTTCTTGCTCGTCTTCGAAACGCTGCAGACGGCCGGCCGCATCGTACTCGAAAACGAGTTCTTCGTCCGCCGCGTACGCGCAAGGGTCGTGGTCGGCTTCTCCGGCTTCCTCGGCGCTCGCATCGTAGTGGGCCACACGTCTCTCCCGTACGACGCGACCGTCCACGAGCATCAAGCCCCAACCTCAAACGATGGGCGCCCCGGTCTTTTCGCGTGCCTCTTCCTCGCTGACACCTTCTGCGAGCTCCACGATCGAAAAGCCCTCGCCCTTCGGATCAAATACGCCGAGCTCGGTGATGATGCGGCTCACAACGCCGCGCGCCGTGAGCGGGAAGTTGCAGCGATGCACAAGCTTCGCCTTGCCCTTCTTCGTCTGATGGCTCGTCAACACCAAGATACGCTTGCTGCCCGCCGCGAGATCCATCGCGCCGCCAATGCCCATCGTACGGCCGCCGGGGATCGACCAATTCGCGATATCGCCATTGGCCGCGACCTGCATCGTTCCCAGGATCGAGAGGTCGACATGGCCGCCACGAATCATCGCGAAGCTCGTGGCGGAATCGAAGCACGCGCCGCCGGGAACGATCGTTACCGTTTGCTTACCCGCGTTGATGATCTGCGGGTCTTCATCGCCCTCGTAAGGAAACGGTCCCATCCCAAGGATGCCGTTTTCACTCTGAAGCCACACGCCGCTATCGGCCGGCAAATGGTCCGCAACCAAGGTCGGGAGCCCGATGCCGAGATTCACGATGCTACCCGGCTCGATTTCTTTCGCGGCGCGCTGCGCGATCTCTACTTTGCTCCAGCTCATGACTGCACCTCCGAGCGCGTACGCACCGTTCGATATTCAATCGTGTCTTCGTGTTCCGGCACGTGCACGACGCGCTGAATAAACGCACCGGGCAAATGAACGTCATCGGGGTCGATCTCGCCGAGGCCCACAAGTTCGTCCGTTTCGACAATCGCCATTTTTGCGGCCATCGCCATGATCGGTGAGAAGTTCCGTGCGGTGCGGTAGAAGCGGATGTTCCCCGCCGGGTCGACCTTGCGAGCGCGGATGAGCGCGAAGTCTGCGTGAAGCGCGCGCTCCATCACGTATTCGCGGCCGTCAAACTCGCGGATCTCCTTCCCGTCTGCGACCACCGTACCCACGCCTGTGGGGGTAAAGAAGGCGGGAATGCCCGCGCCCGCGGCGCGCATCCGCTCCACGAACGTACCCTGGGGAAGGATCGTCACGTCGACAGAACCATCCGCCATCTTCTTATGAAGGTCCTCGTTATTTCCGACGTAGGTGCAGAAGATCTTCCGGACGATGTCCGCGCGGAGCCACGCCGCGAGCCCCTTTCCGAGGTTGCCCGCGTTATTGCTGATCAGCGTGAGGTCTTTGACCCCGCTCTCGGCAACCGCGGCGATGAGCGCTTCCGCGTTTCCACAGAGGCCAAAGCCTCCCACCATGATTCGAGCGCCATCTCGGATCTCTGAGATGGCGTCCTCGACGCTTTGATAGACCTTCGTCATGAAGGAGACGTAGCACGCCAGCTCAGGCGGCGTCGAACAACCTCAGCGAAGCGCCCAAAGGGCGGCTGCGCCGAGCGCGACGACCACCAAAATCACGAGCCAGAGCTTGCCGCGTGAGGTCTTCTCCTGCTGAATCGAAGACTGCGCAGAAACCCCAGGGCGCGAGGGAACTGAACTCGGCGGTCGAGCGATAGAAGGCTCGTCTTTGGGACCCGCTTCGAGTTCGCGAGGGTTCGCACCCGCCTTCATCGGTTTTGTCGCAGGCTGCGAATTGGAAGGTGCGGAAGCGCGTCCCTCGACCTCAACCGTGGGTCCATTCGCCTCCGTTGAAATCAGCCCGCGGAGCGCGTTGCTCATTTCCTTCGCCGAGCGGAAGCGCGCTTCCGGATCTTTCGAGAGCGCTTTTTCAAGCAAGCGCCAGACGGAATCGGGCTGATAGATGCCGCGCGCGTCCGCGTGTTCGCGAAGCTCGTTTCGTGTCCTTCCCGCGCACGAAACCGGAAGTGAGTTGGTGAGGCATTTCAGCATGCACACGGCGACAGAGAAGAGATCGCAGCCGATGCTGGCCGCCCCATCGAGACGCTCGGGCGACATATACGCAGGCGTACCGACGGTCATTCCCGTGATCGTCAGGCGTGCAGAATCCTTCTCCTCCATCAAACTCGCGAGACCGAAATCGAGAAGCTTGACGAGGGTCGCGCCGGAGTCGAGCGGGACCAGGAAAACGTTCTGCGGCTTGATATCCCGATGCAGGATTCCTGCGTCGTGAGCGGCATCGAGCGCCGCGAGGAGCTGAACGTGAATCTCGACCGCCTCCGCGAGCTCAAGCGCAGACCGCTTCTTCAAGTGCTCCGACAGGCTCGTACCCTGGAGGTTTTCCATGACCAGAAAGGGGCGCTCTCCCTCGGCGACGAAATCTCGGATCTCCACGATATTCGGGTGACCCAGCTTCGCCGTCGCGAGCGCTTCACGTTCGAAGCGTTCGATCGCATTGGGCGCGATCTCGAGATGGGCGACGCGGGGCACTTTGATGGCCACCTCTCGGTCGAGCCGAAGGTCGTGCCCTCGATAGACTTCCCCCATGCCGCCTGCGCCGAGCTTCTCTCGAAGCTGGTATCGCCCCGCGAGCGGTTCGCTTTCGATCGGATCGTCTTCGACCGGATCAGCGTCGATCGGCTTGATAGATTCCTCCACGGCGGAGCGAGTCTCGCATTCTTTGCCCCCTTCGAACAAGGCGGCAGCGCAGACCGAAGGGACTTGAGCGGTGCGCTATCCTCCGAAGAGTTCGCCTTTTCGCGCGAGCGCAGCGAGGTCCATCGAGATCGCCACCGTCACGTGCACCAAGAAGCCTGGCCAGATCGAGCGGCTCTTCACCGCGAGCGTGCCGAGCGCAGTCCCTGCGAGGATTGCTCCGATGGTCTCCGGGAAAGGTTTTCCGAAGTGGATCATGCAATAAGGAACCACCATCGCGGCGATCGCCGCGGACCCCATCGTGCGCTCGAGCGACTTGATCCATGTTCCGCGAAAGAAGAACTCGAGGCCGAGAAACTGCGCGGCGTACATTAGCTCCCACGACCAAAAATCGAAGCTGCTCGCGCCGGCATATTTGTACATCGGATACTTGTTTACGAAGCTCTCCGAGAACGACGCGCCGTAGGCCATGATGCTCACCGCGATCGCCGCGAGCCCATAAATCCAAAGGTGATCGC
>JAHDCI010000280.1 GCA_020629955.1 Myxococcota bacterium
ACGCTCGGGCGAGGAACCGGTGGAGCACTCGAACGAGGAGCCGGTGGGGCGCTTGGGCGAAGGTTCGCGCGAGGAGCAGCACTTGGTCGCGGCATTGGCGGCGCGCTTGGACGAGGAATCGGCGGGACGCTCGGGCGAGCGCTGGCACTCGGGGGCGCACTTGGTCGCGGCATCGCGGGTCGCGCGCTCGCCGGAGAAGGGAGAACGCTCTGCTTTGGCGCGGGGGGCGGAACACTCGAAGGGCGCACCGCTGCCGAAGGGGCCGCAGCAGGCGGGACCGGGGGGCGGTAGGAAGGCGCCTCCGACGGGGCCCGGAAGGGAGCGGGCGTCACCTTACGGGCCGCTTTGACCAATTCTTCACGCTCTTGTTTTCGCGCCAAGTTTCGCCGAGCAATGGCATCTGAACGTTTCAGCGGGAACCCCGCTGGCTTCGCGTCCTCGACCTTCCGAGCGTCGGCGAAAATCGATCCCGCTTTCGGAGCCGGCTGCGCTTGCACTTGGGGCTTTTTCGCCGCTGCGCGCGGACGCTTCGCACCGAGTTGCACGAGGGCATCTCGAAGCTCTGGAATCGCCGGACGATTCCGCATCTCGACGTGCATCGTCTGCGCGATGAGCTTCTCGACACCTTCGGTCAGATCGGAACGAACCTCGCGAATGCGTGGGTTCTTGCCGTCCAGAATCGCGGTCACAACCTTTGCGAGAGGGCCTTTGCAATCCGGGAAGGGACGTGCGCCCGTCAGGCTCGCGAAAAGCACGCAACCCAGCCCGTAAATATCCGTCGCCGGACCAATCTTGTCTGGGCGCGAGAGCTGCTCGGGGGCCATGTAGCGTAGCGTTCCCACCGGCTTGCCCGGCTCGGTCAATTTCCGCTGAACCGGGTCTGCCTCCCCTTGAAATCGGCAGACGCCGAAGTCGAGAAGCACCACGCGCATTCCGTTTGCGGTTCGTACGAGGTGAATATTCGACGGCTTAATATCCCGATGAACCACGCCCGCGCGGTGAACCGAGTCGAGCGCGGAGGCCATCTGCATCGCGACATCGAGCGCCTGCGGAACCGTCAGCGGACCGTGCTGATTGATATGATCGGTGAGGGTATTGCCCTCGAGATATTCCATCGCGAGATATCGCCCGGCCTCGGGGTCGACATTGGTCTCGATGACCTCCGCGACGTGTTCTCCTCGGATCCGACTCGCGGCGCGACATTCGCGCTCAAAGCGCGCTTTGTTGGTCGCATCGTCTCCGACGTCATGGCGAATCACCTTCAGGGCGACTTTTCGTCCTGTGGCCCCGTCACGACAGAGCAGGATTTTTCCCATTCCGCCACGCGCGATCTCGCGGATGACTTCATATCGATTGGCTATGCGCTTTGTTGATCCCATCACCTCTCCACAAACTTTGCGCTCGTACAAGTAGCAAACTCTGTGCCGCAGCTTTTGAGGGCGATCCCACGAGATCGTGTGACTGAGAGACTACGATCTGGGGATTCCTGGCCCCGAAGTGGCGCGATCCGGTGTCGCCTAAAAGAGACGACGCTAGGGCGTGAAACAATCTCACGATTTGCTGCGCCTATCCCCCCGGAGGCGCCACGGGATTACGAAGCCCCCCTACTACAATCTCACTGTAGCCAACGCAGGGCTACTCGTGGCGCCAACGTCGCGAACGGTCCACTTCTTCGCGATACTCTTCGACGCTCGCGCGCCGCCAGCGACCGTCCTTCGAGAGGGAATCCGAGAGGATCTCCGCGACCCGCTCGGCACATCCAAGCCCCTGATCAAGGTCACGGTAAAAGAGCTGGGTTCGGCGAATCAATACATCCGAGACCGTTAGCGCGAGCTCTTGCTCTGCCGCCCAGTACACCTGTCCTTCGATTTCCGGGCGCCCGTCGACCAGCGGTTTGGCCTTCGCCGGGGTCTCCCGCACGCTCTCGGCGAGCGGAATGGCGCGCATGCCATAGGTATCGGCGAGGTGCCGAGCGGTCTCCTGCGAGAGCAAGCCACCACTCGCCTCGCGGACCTGCGCAGCGACAGCATCGTGGTTGTCGTCTTCCGGCCAGCCGTCGCCCCCCGGGAGGGGAATGGTTTCGGTCTTTGCCGGACGGACGGTCTTCTGGAGCTTACCGCCAAGTCGCATCCAGTTGAGCGCCTGGTCCACCACTTCCGCCGCCATCTTCCGATAGGTGGTGAGCTTACCGCCAGCGATCGTGATCAGCCCATCCCGACCGACGAGGATCTCATGCTCACGGCTGACCGCGCTTTCACCAACACTCGAATCCTGAGGCGCGACGAGTGGACGAAGCCCAGCCCAAGTCGCGATCACATCGTCTGCCGAGAGGACATTCTTCGGGAAGTAGCGTGCTGCAGCGCGCAGAAGGTAGTGAACATCCTCGCTTGTGGCGGCGACATCCCGGAGGTCGCCTTCATAATCGGTATCCGTTGTCCCGATGTAGGTCCGGTCGCCCCATGGGAGGGCAAAGAGAACGCGCTTATCTTCCGGGTGAAAACACACGACGGCGTGGTTCAACGGCAGTTTCTCCGCTGGGACCACCACGTGAATACCTTTGGTTCTTCGAAGCACCGCCCGGAATTGTTCACCGGGTACATGACTCATCGAGCGCGTATCGTCGGTCCACGGCCCCGTTGCGTTCACCACGACGCCGGCGCGAATCTCACGAGAGGCGAGCTCACCGCTCGGGTCCTCGATGCGTGCCCCGACGACTAGCCCGCGCTCATCTTTCAGGAGACGGGTCACTTTCGCACGGGTAAGAATCGTCGCGCCGGCGAGCTGCGCATCAAGCGCTGTCTCGAGCGTCAGACGAGCATCATCGGTCGAGCAGTCGTAGTAGAGGGGCGCGCCTTTGAGGTTTCGCTGATCGAGAAGAGGCTCGACTTCGCGGACTTTGTCCGCCTTGAGATTCTCGTGCCGACGCGGTGCGCGAAAGAGCGCCAATCCGTCGTAGAGCCACATGCCGGCGTTGATCAGAAAGAGGGGCTTCCGAGCGTCTTGATACACGGGAAAGAGAAAGCCGAGCGGGTTCACCAAATGAGGCGCCAAATCCATCAGTGTTCGGCGTTCACTCACGGACTCGAAGACCATCGAGAACTCGTATTGCTCAAGATACCGGAGCCCGCCGTGAACCAACTTACTCGATCGGGAGCTTGTCCCATACGCGAGGTCATCCATCTCGCAGAGGACAACACTGAGCCCCCGCCGAGCCGCATCGCGCGCAATGCCAGTGCCGACGATCCCGCCGCCAACGACCAGCACATCCACGCCATCGTCCGCAATCGAGTTCCAACGTTCAGAGCGTGTTGTCATGAACGAGTTCATAGCACGGAGATTTTCATTTGCTCCGAATTCTGTGAGGGAAAGCGTGACGAGCTCCCCTACTTTTCCGGACCGACCTTCCGGTAGATTGTCCGAACGGAAATCCCAAGGAGCTGCGCCGCCAACTGTTTGTCGCCATCGGTATGAAGGAGGGTGCTCTGAATCGAGCGGCGTTCGATCTCCGAAAGCGGCGTTCCGATCGAAAATCGCAACTCCTCGGCTTGTCGCGGTTGCGCGTTCGTGACCGATGAGGGTAGGTCCGCAAGCTCGAGCGTGGGAGTCTTCGAGAGAACCACGGCACGTTCGACAACGTTCTCAAGTTCGCGAACGTTGCCCGGCCAGTCGTACGCAACCAGTTTGTCGAGGGCCTCACGAGCGACCCCCATGCTGGCTTTGTTGTTCTTCGCGCAATAGTGCCCAAGGAAGTGGTCGACCAGCAGTGGCACGTCGTCGCGGCGATCGCGGAGGGGCGGACTCGTCACGGCGATAACGTTGAGTCGATAAAAGAGGTCCTCGCGGAACTCGTGTGCTTCCACGGCGCTTGCGAGATCGCGATTGGTGGCCGCGACCAAACGGAACGACGCCTTCTGCGTGCGTCCGCCGAGAGGCTCGTACTCCCCATCCTGAAGTACGCGGAGTAGTTTCACCTGAACGGCCGGGGAGAGCTCGCCGATCTCGTCGAGAAAAAGTGTTCCTCCCTTGGCTTGTTCAATCCGCCCTTCCCGGCGGCTGACGGCACCGGTGAATGCGCCCTTCTCGTGACCGAAGAGCTCGCTTTCCACGATCGTCTCCGGAAGCGCCGCGAGATTTACCGCAACAAACTTTCCATCCAAGCCGCTGGTCTCGTGAATGTGTCGCGCGAGCAGCTCTTTCCCTGTACCGCTCTCGCCAAGGACCAGGACATTCGCCGTCGAGGGTGCTGCCTGGGTCGCAATCTCAAGCGCGCTCCGAAGCGAAACAGAACTACCGACGATCTTTCGTGAGCCGGATTTGAGCGCTTTTAGTTCACGCCGAAGGTCTCTATTCTCAGCGACAAGGGCGTGCCGCTCCATCGCTTTGCGCACCGTCTTTACGATTTGCATGCGCTTCAGTGGCTTCTCAACGAAATCGTAGGCCCCCTCACGCATCGCTTCGACGGCAGTTTCGATCGTACCGTGTGCGGTCATCACGACGACCTCCACATCGGGCGCGACCGTCTGCAGGGCGCGGATAAGGTCAATGCCGGACATCTGCGGCATCATCAAATCTGTGAGAACCACATCGACGTGATGCTCCCGGCAGATCTGCAGCGCCTCTGCGCCCCCGCTTGCGCCGAGCGCGCGGCACCCTTCCTTATCGAAGATCTTGCGCAGGCTCAGCAGGTTGGACGTGTCATCGTCGACCACCAAAACGGTGCCACTTCGGAGCTCTTGTTGTCGTTCTGTCATAAGCGTCTGCCAAACTGACACGAGGTCGTTGGAAATCGGAAGGAAAGTGGGGAGATTTCCGCTCGATT
>JAHDCI010000281.1 GCA_020629955.1 Myxococcota bacterium
CCCGGATCCCTCACCAGGATTCGCCCCCTCACATTCGCCGCCGTCATCGCGCGGCGCATCAACGAGCTTTCCGAGGCTCGTTAGAAGAGCGCCACTCTTTCCCCTCCCCTCGAAGAGCTGCGTGAATCCATTCGTTTCCGCCCTGACAACCCCGAATATCGGGAATGCCCGAGGGACTTGCGGGGAGGTTCGGGGGGTGAGCGTACAGGTCCGTAGGTAAGAGAGGGGAACTTCCTCGGTGAATAGGAACCGCCACGAATTCTGGGGATTGTTGCACAGAAAAGACCGCGTCCCTTAGGAACGCGGTCTCGCTCATCTTTTAAGCGTGAATCCGCTACGGATCGCTTCGACGGGTCGCCGTCAGCACTACGCCGTCTCCGTTGATGGTAAGGAAGTGGCCGGCTCCCTCCTCAACCTCGGGACCGGTCATTGAGACGAACACGAAATAGCCGATGCTACGTCCGGGGTTTTCCGCACGCTCGACAATCCACGCGTCTTCTTCAACCAAGTACTCGTGATCGTCAGAGTCCCCGGCCTGCTCGGTCGCCCATTCCGCGGCCACCCGCAGGATCGCGTTTGGAATCTCTCGGGAAGAAAAGACCGCCGGATGGTCGCTCGCGTCGAACGCCTCAAAGGCCCCACCTGACGCGTAGCTCTCAAGCTCTGCGTTGTCCTGGGCCAACGTCGCCTCGCAGGATTCGTAGCAGCTCTCGGTCGCGATTCCGGAATGCCATGCGCCAACGGTCGCATCACATCGAGTTTCGCACGCACGAGACGATCCGGCGATCCGCTCCTCGCCGCCGCAAGAGCTATGTTGTGCCGCCCACGCCGCGCAGCGGGTGTTGTCGGAAGAAAAGCAAACTTCGGCAACGCCTCGACCTTCGTCCGAGGAGCTTGGGGTCCCGTCGTTGACGAGTACGCAGGTGGCGATGCATTCGTCGAGCTCTGCGACACATCGCTCTCCCTGCTCGTTTGCGAACGTCAGCTCGTTGACCACTTGTTCACAGATTTCAGCGTGTTCCCCATCGCAGGCACTTGCGCAGGAACGCTCCGACTCGTCGACCCTCAGACGCTCCAGTTCAGCTTGAAATGCTTCGGCGACCGCGCCCTCGTGTCCCTCGCGCAGCGAATGAAATGCGGCCAGAATGCAGGTGCTATCGGCGTGGTCCGTATTTCCTGCACAGCGACCGCCGGTGCACTCGGCGGAAAGTTCGAGGTCTCCACTCGCAAGCCAGAGTGAATCTCGGCTTTCGATCAAATAGCGACCGCTCTCCGCGATGCGATAGTCGATAATGAGGGCCTCTCGTGAACGCGATATGCGACCGAAATCTTCGTCGGCATACGGAAATTCCTCTTCGCTAACACCTTGTCCCCATTCATAAACGTAACTGGTTGGGGGAACGAAACGGCGATCATGGAACAGGTAGGCCGCTGGCTCGATCGCTCCTCTGATCCGCCGGCTGACGATTCGGATTTCGTCTCCGGCCTCGAGCTGAAGTTCGACGTAACGGGGCGTCTGAAGAATCGTTGTATCGCCTCGTTCGTCGTCCCGTTCGTAGGGTTCGGGGACACTCAGCGTTAGCGATTCTCCGAGTGCGAGCGACTCAACGGGGTAGAGGCTATCGGCTTTTGCATCCTCGATGGAGATGCCTGTCCCCGGGTCGACACCGAGATCGACCTCTCTTGGCGTCGACCCACAACCAAGCGCAAAAAGAACACCAACCAACCAAGCGAAATGAACCTTCATAAACCCTCCGCGAAATAGATGACCGAACGGTCGCGAATGCGCAAGCCAAAATCGCATCGAAGGTCATTGTTCCGTGTTCGCGAATTCAGTGTTTCAAAAGCCGTGATTGTTTCGCCTTCGACGGAGCGGTACCCGAGTTTCGGCTATTCACTTCAACGACTGAAGCGTTCGCCGCACTGGCCCGAACAGGGCCGATTCGAACTCGGCACTAGCGAGTGCTTTGCGCCGCGGAAAACTCCGAGGTGCCGTAGTCGGGATGGGTGACCGTCGCGGTTACGCTGGCTCCTGCTTCCGCGGAGGGCACGACGATCTGCCAGGTGCCATCTGGCTCGACGGCCACTTGAGCAAGGAAGCGTGAACCGGAGAAATCTGTATCGGAGGCAAAAAGCTCAACCTCTCCTCCGATGCAGGCGGTCCCGCGAATGACGACATCTTCGCCGACGACTTCCCCGGCTCGAATACTTGGCGCGGGCAGCGCGCGATTGCCGCGACTTGCATCGCCGGTTCCACAATCTCCCACTTCGGCCGAAGCGCCGTTTGGCGAGAGCGAGTTTGAGAGGTCGATGCCAATGCCGGCGTTCTCAAACGAGAGACTCTCGCGAATATTCGCGTGCCCCGCGGTCCCCTCGTAGTTGCCGACCAAGATGCCCGGTCCATCTCCACCTCGGACGATGGTTCGAGCGATGTCGAAATCTGCGTTCCCGACGACTCGAATGCCGGCCACGGTACAGTTGGTCTCAAAGGTTGAATCTTGAATCGTGCCACGCGAGTTCGTGCCCTCGATACCCGTCTCGCAGCGACCCCCTTCGATGTAGCTTCGTGAAAGCTCCCAATCGCTGCGGCCGTCGGCCCACCAGAGATCCCAAAAGCCGGGGCCGGCCTGAAGGCGGAGATACGAATCTTCGATACGGACGCCGCTGCACAGCTGAATCGCGTTGCGGTCGCTCTGGGAGGCGACGACCACTTCGCGAAACGTCATCGACTCGCCTCCGATGCAACGGATCCGAGCGCCTGAGGAGTACCGAAAGGCGATGTTGTAGGGGAGCGTTCCAATCGCGCACCGCTCCGCAAGCGTGCTCGGATGCAATCGTATCTGGGCAGCGCTCAGGTCGCGGACAGCGCTGCCTGCGCGCATCAGCTCGATCTCGATATTCTCCAGATCGATCTCGGGTCCATCGAGCGGCGGTCGCGCACTTGGGTTGGCGCCGACCATCACCTCTCCGAGCACCGCCGAATTCGTATCTCCGTGGGCGAGTGTCTGCGTCGCCCCGTCGATGATGGTCGGGCATTCAAAGGCGTAGGTGACTGCAACTGGCTCCGCGATCCGCCAAAACTGCTGACCGCCTTCGGTGAGAAAGCCGGCGTCTTCATTTGGGATGTCGAAAACGATCGCGAAGTTTTGAGCGCAGGCCGGCGCGGCCTCGGAGACGATCCGCTGCGCGTCGCGCAACGAACCTGGCCCGCTCAACGCAGTATTGGTGACGACGAGCTGTGTGCATGGTTCCGGACAGTCCACTTCCACCGAAGCATCGGGGCCGACATCCGGGCTCGCGTCAGGCCCCACATCGCGGCCGGCGTCCTCCATAGCGGCGTCTTCCATTGCAGCGTCTTCGGTTCCAGCGTCTTCGAACCGAACCGGAACAGGCAGGCAGCCTTCTTCCGGAGAGCAGTATTCTCCGCTTTCACATCGATCGTCGCTCGGCGCCTCAAGGCATACATTCGCGGCGCAGATCCCGATCGCGCATTCGACGCTGGTTCCGCATTGGGCATTCTCGGTGCACTCGGGCTCCGGGCAGCTGGGTTCGTTGCCTGTCACGCAGGTCGGGTCGACGCAGCTTCCCCCGAGGCACGAGATCGCGGAGGGCGAGCCGTCCCCTGGGCACGCGACGTTGCGGCAGTCGCGCGTCAGCACAACCACGACCGCGAGGCTCTCGTCGAGATCGACCAGCACGGTCCGTTCTTGCGTGGCACCGCTGGCGGGTACGTCGAGCACGACTCGAAGCTCGTACTCGCCTTTTTCTAGACCGCTCAGATCGGCGACGCGTTCTCCGGTGAGCGAGCTTTCGCCGAAATCGGATTCGCCGAGGGAAGCATCGGCCTCGGCGACCATGGCTCCGTTGAGAAAAACACGGACGCGGTCGAACTCGACTCCCGGGACGAGGTCCGTCTTCACATCCACCGAGAGTTCGAGCTCAGAAGCGCACGCGCCGCTGAGAATCGCGAGAGCCAAGAGAAGGAAACGCATGGTCTCAGTCT
Source organism: Myxococcota bacterium (assembly GCA_020629955.1). Lineage (GTDB taxonomy): Bacteria > Myxococcota_A > Polyangia > Polyangiales > Houyiibacteriaceae > JAHDCI01. The sequence continues at coordinate 4,004 of JAHDCI010000281.1, forward strand.
CAGGGAAGAAATGAGTGGTTCAAAGGAAGATCTTCGAACGCGAGCAATGCCGCGTAGGAAATGTCGAGAATTCTCTACGATTCCGCGTCGATCGCGTCACGCACGATTTGATCGCCGTTTCGCACCGTTTGGACCAACATGCGGGCAATTCGGGCGTCGATGAGGTCTTGGGTATCGATGGGCCGGTCGAGTGTCGCGGCGTAAAGCGTGATCGCGACGGCCACGCTGACATTGAGGCTCTCGACAAAACCGCGCATGGGGATCGCGTACGTGCCTTTGGCGAACTGGCGAATCTCCGGCGAAGGGCCGCGATGCTCGTTCCCGAAGACGACCGCGACGCGCTCTTCTTCCGCGAGCTTCTCCGGCGGGATATCGCCTTCCATCGACGCGATATAAACGGAGTAACCCTCTTCATGGAGCCGCTTGGCGCAGGCCTGTGCATCCTCATGCCGCTCGATATCCAGCCAGCGATGCGCGTTCTTGGTGATCGCGCGCGCGGCCTGAAAACCGTGACGCCCCGGGACGACATGAACGTTCGAGACGCCAAAGGCTTCCGCGGAACGAAGGGCGGCAGAGGCGTTATGCGGGTCGTCGATCGACTCGAGCACCAGCGCGACCCGGTCGGTGCGCGCGCGGGCAATTTCGGAGATCCGCGCAAGGCGCTCTTCGGTCACAACCTCCGTCAAGACCTCGATCACCTTCGCAGGCTCCGCGGGGAGCTCGAGCGAGGATTCAACCTCATAAGTGCCTGCAGAATCGCGACGCATGGTGGGTCATAATCGGCCTGCGCGCGGGAGCAAGT
>JAHDCI010000282.1 GCA_020629955.1 Myxococcota bacterium
ATCTGTCCGTCGATGTGAGTGCAGGACAAAAGGAAACGGACCACGCAAGCGCCGTGTGAGAAATAATGAGGGGTACCGTATTGTCATGTCACCTCATCTGTCAAGCGGAAGTTCTCTCACACGCCGAACGGAATGCCTCGCGAAAGCTCGCCGGGTTGACCCGAAAGCCTCCCTCAATTAGATTGGCGCCCTCTCCGGACGTGTCCGGAAACGGCGGAGCGCGGAAACCGAGAATAACTCAACGGGCCCGCCGGTTATCTATCCACCCGGACTTTTAAAGCCGGGGGCGCCCAATCGAAGGAGCTCAAATGCAAGCGGGTGAGCACCAGTTCAAAGTAGGAGACAAGGCCGTCTATCCGGCTCGCGGGGTCGGCGAAGTTGTCTCGATCGAAGAAAAAGAGTTCGGGGGAGCTCGTCAAAAGTTCTACATCCTCAAGATTCTCGACACGGACCACAAGATTATGGTCCCCGTCCGGAACGCCAAAAACGTCGGACTTCGTCCTCCGATCTCCGAAGCGGACATCCGCGAAATCTTCGCGATTCTGAAGGAAAAAACCTTCGCGTTCGACAATCAGACTTGGAATCGCCGCTACCGTGGCTTCATGGAAAAGATCTCGTCTGGGTCGGTGTTCGACGTGGCCGAAGTGATGCGCGACCTCTACCGCCTGAAAGCGGAAAAATCGACGCTAAGCTTTGGTGAGCGAAAGATGCTCGAGACGGCCCGCAATCTGATCGTGAAAGAGATCGCCGTGACACGTGCGAAGAGCGAAGAGAAGATCGTGGCGGAGATCGAAAAGATCTTCGACCTCAACTAATCTGACCGCTCTGCGCGGTTCCGTGCCACGCGGAGCGCTACGATGGGCCGAACGCTTCGGTCCAATCCCAAGCCCATTTCCACCTCGCGGTTTTCCATCGCGGGGTTTTCTAGGAGCTATATGGCTCAAAAAAATAGCCTCGTGATCAACGTCGGCGTCGGAGAAACCCGCGTCTGCTTGATCGAAGATAGCCGGCTCGGCGAACTCCACATCGAGCGCGCCACCGAGCAGAGTCCGGTCGGTAATATCTATGTTGGTCGAGTGACGCGCGTGCTCCCCGGAATGCAGGCCGCGTTTATCGACGTCGGTTTAGATCGTGCCGCGTTTCTCCACGTCGAAGATCTTCGTCCCCCCAAGGACGACTCGAACGGCGGCGACAAAAAGCGCAAACGTGCTTCCCGAAGCACTCCGATCCGCGATCTTCTGAAAGAAGGTCAGGAGCTTCTTGTGCAGGTGAGCAAGGGCCCCATCGGAATGAAAGGGGCGCGCGTCACTTGTCATATCGCCCTTCCCGGTCGCTATGTCGTGTACACACCGACCGTCGAGCAGGTGAGCGTATCGAAACGGATCGCGAACGATAAGATCCGGAAGACGCTCAAAGCGGTTGTCGAAGAGATTCGACCCGCAGAGGGCGGCGTGATCGTTCGAACCCTTGGGAAGAACGTCACCAAGAATCAACTCCGTGGTGATATCGCGTACCTGGAAGCCGTTTGGCAGAAAGCTCTGGAGAAGCAGAAAGCGCATAAGGCCTCGCGAAAGCGGAAGAAGGGTCCTGTCTGCGTACACGAAGAGCCCGATCTCGTGGGCCGAATGGCCAGAGATCAATTCACCGAAGACGTCAGCGAGATCATCATCGACGACGCCACTCAGTTTGGGCGGCTGCGAGAATTTCTTGGCACCTTTCTTCCCGAACGCGTCGAGGATGTTCGTCTCTACGAGGGTCCGGACCCACTTTTCGACGCCTACGGTATTGAAGCCGAGATCTCTCGCGCCCTAGGGCGAAAAGTTCCTCTTCCCAGCGGCGGCCATCTCGTGATCGACCAAGCCGAAGCGCTCACCGCGATCGATGTCAATACAGGACGGTTCACGGGCAAAGGGAAGAACGTGGAGGACACCATCCTTCACACAAACCTGGAGGCCGTTCAGGAGATCACCTCGCAGCTCCGTTTCCGAAACATCGGTGGGCTCATCGTTCTCGACTTCATCGACATGGATAAGAGCGCGAACCGCGAGAAGGTGTACAAGGCATTAAAGCGCGAGCTTCGCAAAGACAAAGCCCGCACCACCGCGGTGCGGATCAGTGAATTGGGTCTGGTGGAAATGACGCGTAAGCGCACCCACGAATCGCTTGGGCGCCTGCTCTACGAACCATGCTTCTACTGCGATGGGACCGGAACACTAAAATCGAAGACGACCGTCTGCCACGAGATCTTCCGCCAGCTCGAGCGGGAAAAAGACAACCTTCCCGGGTACGAAATTATCGTCACCGCACACCCAGCGGTGTGCGATGCGATGGAGCGCGAAGAGAAGAAAGCACTCGAGGCAGCCGAGAAGGCTCTGATGCGACGGATCCGCCGAGAACCTCGAACGGATTACCACCTCGAGCAGTTCGACCTCACAGCGAAGTAGAGCGATGACCGATTCGGAACGAAGAGAAGACGCGCGCGTCACGATCAACAAAGAGTTCGAATCGTTTGACGCATTTATCCACGAGTACGTGACCAATATCTCCCGCACGGGTGCGTTCGTTCGGAGCAAGCAGCCCCTCCCCGTGGGAACGCGAGTCGACCTGAAGTTTACGGTCGTGATGGACGATATCGAGACGATCGAAGGCGTCGGCGAGGTCGTGCGCGTGCAGGAGGACCCGCCCGGAATGGGCGTGGTCTTCGTGGAACTCAGTCGGTATAGCGAGCAGCTTCTTGGACGACTCCTCGTCCGTACCCATGAGGATCGTTCGTGAGCTTCAAGGATCTCAGCGACGAGGAACTGAAAGCGGAGATGGAGCGTCGCCGCCGAGCACGAAATCGAGCGGCGGGGCGCAGCGCTTCCCGCCCTTCCCCAACTTTCGCGAGACGGTCCCCGAAGCACGATCCCGAAGCGATCCTTCGCTACTACGCCAATCTTGAATTGGAGCCGGGCTCCTCCCTTTCAAAGATCGAGGCGGCGTACGAGCGGCTATCGAAGCAATACCACCCCGACAAACACAAAGACGACGCGGAAAAGCACCGCGCCGCGACCGAACTCGCGGCTTCGCTGACCGACGCATATCGTGCGCTCGTCGAGTACAAGCGCTCTCGCTAGCCAGGCTATGGGCGAGACCTATATCTCGGTCGATGTCGAAACCGATGGACCGATCCCAGGCGAGTTTTCAATGCTCGCAGTTGGTGCATGCGTGGCAGGCTCCCGGACCGATTCTGGGTATGCACGCTCCTGTGAGACGCAGAGCTTCGAGCTCGAACTCAAACCGATCTCCGAGCGCTTCGATCCCGAGGCACTTGCCGTCTCCGGGCTTGACCGAGAGGCGCTCGTCACGACCGGCGAAGACCCACGCGAAGCGATGACGCGTTTCTCAAACTGGATTCACGCGATCACCAAGGGTACGCCGATTTTCGTCTCCTATCCGCTCGGGTTCGACTGGATGTGGACGCAATATTACTTTCACCGCTTCCTGGGAGAGAGCCCGTTTCGGCACTCTCATGGCCTCGATCTTCGGACTCTCTTTTCGACGAAATCAAAACGACCTTTCGCGGCATCCGGACGCTCGCAAATCCCAAAGTCACTTCGCCCTGCTTCGCTGCACACGCATCGCGCGATCGATGATGCGATCTCGCAAGCAGAACTCTTTTCCAATCTGATGGAATGGCAAACGTGATCACGAACGACAACCTGCCCCACCTCTCCCAGCGGCAGCGAATTTCCCTCGTGCGGCTCGATGAACTGCGCGAGGCATTCACCGCGCAGACCGACGAAGACCTGCGCGTTGCGCTAGGGGATCATACGTGCATCTACGTGACCGGCTCCGGCGGGCGCGCGGAGATGAGCGAAACGAGCGATCTCGATGCGTTCATTGTTCGCTCCGATGGAGAAATGGCGAGCCGCCTTGACGGGGTCCTTATTCAAGCTGGGTTGCTTCGGGCACAACGCCAAGCCGGCTTCCCGGAACCGTCTCGTGATGGCGCGTTTCTCGAGCCGCAATCGGCCCTCGATTTTCTAGAGGTTCTCGGATCCCCCGAAGATGACGCACAAAACCGTCTGACGCCGCGTATGCTGCTGCTTCTCGAGAGCGCCCCTCTCGCCGGCCAGCGGGCGTATGACGAACTCCTCCGCAAGATCCTCGATCGCTACTGGGAGCTTGGAGGCCTTCGCGCGTTTCTCCCAACGATGCTCCTCAACGACATCATTCGGTATTGGCGAATTCTACTGCTGAACCACGAGGCAGCGCTCCGAACGAAACGCAGCGAGCTAAGCGCTGAACTTCGAGGCGATGCACTCGAAACGGAGATGCGGATTCAGCGACAGCGCCGGAGCTTGAAACTGAGGCACGCACGCTGCATGACCTGCTTCGCGACGGTCGCTTACCTACTCGAGCGAACGCGTTCGGGCGCTGTGATGACCTCGAGCGATGCCTTCGAGATGGCGCATCTAACGCCCGTCCAGCGCCTCCAGCGCGTGGGAGAACGTGCGCCGCACCTCAACGCGGTATGCAACGAACTGCTTCGGCGATACGACCAGCATCTTCATGATCACAATGATACGGAGGAGCTTCGACGGCGACTCGGAGAAAGCGAAGAAGCCCGGACGCTGAACCGAGCATCCCGCGCGTTCGCCGATCAGATGTTCGAACTCATTCGCGCGCTCGGTGAAGAGAGCCCGCTGTATCGATTTTGCGTCATCTAGCAGCAACAACGGAATGGTGGTTGAGTCGATGAAAATGACGCGACGCCCGATTCGAAATCAATCGACGGATCCGGGCTAG
>JAHDCI010000054.1:0-11636 GCA_020629955.1 Myxococcota bacterium
TACGTAAGCTCGAGCGGATCACTTACCGCAGGCGTCAGTGTAATCCCGCTGCGGAGCATAAACATGATGACGTAATCGCCTCGGTCGGAGAGCCGTTCGTCGCCAAGGAAGAGGTTCTGAACCACTTCCGCAGGGTCGAGCGGTACCCAGGTGATGTAGGTAAGACCGTCGCTATTCGCGAGGATCCCGCCAGCGGACATATGACGCTGGAAATCACTTTCGTTCGCGTACTTAAAGAAAACCCAGCAGCCCGTTCGTTGGGAGCAGGCCTGGTCGATGAGAGATTCGACCGCGAGCCCCGCGCCGATCGCCGCGGTGGCAGGAGTGAGCACACTCGAAGCCACGAACCAGCCGTTGATGGTCCGAGCCGACGCACGGTACGCATAAGCGATTGCGTCCTTTGTGCTGTACCAAAGGCTCTGCGCGCTCTCCCAAAGCCACGTGCAGTAGGACGTAATCTCATCCCAATACGTGTAGACAAGAATGCCAACGGTCACGACGACCGCCGCGGCAATCGCGATCTGGCCAACGACCGGTATCGGTCCGATGGCCGCGAGGAGCGCCGACCAAGCGGCCGAGAGCGAAAGGGAACTGCCGGGTGCCGAGAGGACGAGCACGGTTCCAGCCGCAGCGGAGTAGACAACTTCGCTCGCGGGCACGATCGCCATCTGGCCTTCGGGGAGTTGAATCTCCGCAGTGTCCCCTCGAAGGGTGACGCGGTCGATCGGCAGAGAGATCACATCGGGGTCGTCTCCGCCACGGCATTCCTCTTCGCTACCGAACCCATTCATTGGCAGATCTTCGGCGACCGCCCCGACCCCAAATAGTCCAGCGTTCGGATCGTCTGCACTTCCCTCGAGAAACGCGAGCTCCGCGCAGGTGGCATTTTCGAAGGACGCGACTCGGTCGGGCGCCGCTTCGCAGGCAGCAAGGTCGAGCGTGTATCCACACTCGAGCACCTGGTTGGCGACGACTTCGCAGAGATCGTTTTCGACAGTAGGCGCCGCACACCCGCTCAGGGCGAACATTGCGAGAGACAGTGTGAATGCGATTCGCTTCATGCTTTAGTGTGAACGAGACGCACTGTCTTGCAAGGCCGGCGTCGTACATTGTTCCGCGCCGGCAGTCTCTGTCAGGAGAGGTGGGAGTCAGCCCCGCTTGCGGCCTTGGGCCTTGAGCCACGCAATGACCTGCGTCTGAACGTCGCCCGTTCCGGCCATTCCTGGAAGCTCAAGGTTGATCCGAGCGATGGAGACATGGCCTCCGCCTTGACCGACCGTCCGAACGAGTGTGCTCGGCGAGGCATGCGCGAGGCTGGGTTTGACCGTCCCGTACTTCACCATGGGATCGTGACGAGACACGACGAGCAACGCGGGGAGATCGACCTGCGCGATGTTGGAGCCAATCGACTCCGACTCCCAGTAGTGCCTCGCGCTATCGAAACCATGTGTCGGCGCGACGACGTGCTCGTCCCAGTCGGCAATCTTCGTAATGCGAAGCGCCTCTTCTTTCGAAATCGGGCCACCGACGCGCTCGTAGACACTCGTGTACATGGCCTTCAGCCCGCCGAGAACATGTTGCCGATAGACTGCGTCGAGCCAGCGGTCGATCGCACGCACGCTCTCCCCGATATCGAGCGGAGGACTAATCGCAGCGACGGCACGAACGCGTGTATCAAGACCCTCGCAAGCCCCGCGCAAAGTGATATGTCCGCCGAGCGAAAAGCCCATCACGTAGATATTTCGATAACCAGCGAGGGAGGGGCTCTGCAGCGCCAATCGCAAGTCGTTGTGAAACCCTGCGTGATAGAACGTGTCGGCGTTGTGGTCGGCGCCCGCAAGGTTCAGCCGGAGCACATCGAGGCCCATTCGGTCCCCCCGAAGCGCAGCCGCGTGCATATAGAACGACTCGTGCGAACCGCCGAGGCCGTGCACTAAGACCAGAAGATCGGAATTTCCCTGCGCGCGAAGACGTCCACTGATCGCGTAGTCCGGACCTTTGACGCTCCACCGAATCGAAGGAGGCGCGAAGTCGGGAAAGAGCGTGTGCCGGACCAGCGGCTCGATCGTCCACCAATGGCCAAGCGCCCACTTCTTCACCCGTTCGTGAGTGGGGGAGCCGAGATGGAGAACCTTGGTCATTGTCGTATCAATCGAAGAAGGGAGGGTGCGCGAAACGCGATGATCTCACTATAGTGGTGTGAGCCCGCCTCACAATAGCGATCACAAAACTGTGACCGTTTCGTCGCTCAGCGAAGATGCTCTTGTTTAGTGCGTGGTTCAAATTGATAGAAGGGCCCTCTTCCGCCAGGAGCGCCGATCCCAGCTTCGCTCTTCCTTCGATATACTCGGCATGTTGTTCGTCGATCGAACCTCGCCTCGGCGCCCCTAACGAAAGATCATCCCTTCTATCAATTCGATCCCCGCACTACGGCATCGCCGCCTTGGCGGCGTGATATTCCGTCACCAGATTTTCGACGATCTTCGATATCGGCAATACATCGTGGATCTGGCTCACGCCTTGGCCGGCGCTCCAGACATCCTTCCAGCGCTTCCGATCGTTATCGCCCTCTTTCGGAAGCGTTGACTTGATGAAGCTCGCGTTCACGCCCGTTACCTCGTTGGTGTAGACGATATCGCGGTGGGAGCTGCCCACGACGAGCTCTTTATAAGGCGGCGGCGCTCCGCATTCTTCCGATGCGATGAAGCGGGTTCCGATATACGCGAGCTCCGCGCCCAGGGAGAACGCCGCGGCCATCTGTGAGCCGCGTGAAATGCAGCCCGCCGCGACAACGGGAATGTTTAAGTTGTCCCGAAGATGGGGGATCAAGACGTAGGGATTGATTTCGCCGGCGTGGCCGCCCGCGCCTTGGCTGACACCAATGATCGCGTCGACCCCGACAGACTCGGCCTTCTTCGCGTGATCGAGACGGACGACATCATGCAGCACAACCGCACCTTGTTCGTGGGCCTTCTCCACGATCGGGCCGGGGTTTCCGTAGCTTGTGATCAGCACCGGCACTTCGTGCTTCAAAACCAGCTCGACATCCTTTTTGAGACGCTCGGGGTCCGTGAGCCCAATCGTGAGATTGATCGCGTAAGGGCGTTCGGTTCGCTCCTTGATCCAGAGCAGGTCTGCCTCGAACTGCTCGGGCGTGCGCGCATTCAGGCTTGGCATTGCGCCAAGAATCCCGGCATTCGCCGCAGCCACGATCATCTCTTTGTTCGAGATGATAAACATCGGCGCGCAGACGATCGGATACTCAAGACCAATGCGCTCTGAGAGGGGCGTAGAGAAAGGCTTCATGGCGCGGAGATTATCGCGCGAGAATCCGCGCGTCGATGCTTGTCGGACGTCCGTTCACAAAAACACTGGTACGATACAGAGAGTGAAGACTCTGACTTTAGCTTCGAAAGAGGTGCTCGGGCTCGTTTGCATGCTCACATTGCCAAGCCTGGGCTGCTCAGATGGCGCAACCTTACGGATCGATATTGCGACCGACCTTCTGCCGGAGGTTGAGTTCGACCGAAGTATCGTCCGCTTCGAAGGCGAACGGATTGAGACGGGTGCGGCAGAAACGCAGAGGTGGCTCTCCGGCGCCCGCGTGGCGACCTTCGACGATCTCGAGACCGGTACGTACAACGGCAATGTCGCGCTTCATCTCGGATCGGATGCAGTGCTCGAGCGTCCAATCCGGATTCGAGTCGAGGGGGACACGATCACCACCTTCTATCTCCTTCGCAGCTGCGTCGGCATAACCTGTCCTGGAGCTGGTGACGGGCCGAGTGCGGTGGCCTGCCTTGGAGGCATCTGCGTCGAGCCCGGATGCGACGAAAGCACCGGCGAAGTCTGCGCGAGCCCGCAATGTGTCGAGGCAGAAGACTGCCCCGAAGTCTCGGCATGCTTCTCGCGAACGTGCGAACGAGGTCTTTGCCTTGTGGAAGACGCTTGTGGCGACAACGACCGATGTGATGCTGAGCTTCAGGCATGCGTTCCGCGAATGGTCACTGAGAACGATGCTGGAATGGATGCGAGCGCGGACGTTTCGATCGATAGCGATACGGCAGACGGTGGATCTGACGTGCGGCCTCCGCTGGAGGCAATGGTCGCCAAAGCATTCAACGCCGATGATAATGACCGACTCGGTTCGTCTGTGGCGATCAGTGGGGACGGCAGCACCGCCGCATTCGGCGCGCCGACCGAAGCAAGCTCGGAGAAGGGCATCGGGACCTCCGGAGCGGATAACGACGCTCCCGCTTCGGGAGCCGTCTACGTTTTTTGGACAAACGCGGAGGGCGAGATCCAAGAAGAGTTTCTAAAAGCGTCGAACGCAGAGAGAGGCGACTTCTTCGGCAACTCGCTCGCGCTAAGTGAGGATGGTCGCGTACTCGCAGTTGGCGCGCCCTACGAAGATAGCGCATCGAGAGTCATCGACGAGGGACTCGGAGATAACTCTCGATCGTCCACTGGCGCTGTCTACATCTTCGAGCGCACGGACGGCGTTTGGGTGGAATCGGCCTACATCAAGGCGCCCAACGCGGATGAAGGGGATGGATTCGGCTGGGAACTCGATCTCAGCGCGGACGGTCTGACGCTCGCGGTCGGCGCACCGTTCGAGGCAAGTGCCGACCCAAGCGACCCGGACAACAACGCGCAGAACAACGCCGGCGGCGCCTATATCTTCCAACGTCGAGCGGGAGACTGGTCGCAGATCAGCTATCTCAAAGCATCCAACCAGCAAATGGAGGAGTCCCTTTTGGGTCACTCGATCTCGGTGAGCGCAGATGGTCAGCGAGTCGTGGTCGGCGCGATCCTCGAAAGCAGCGCCAGCCGAGACATGCCACTGGATACGAGCGCGCCTCAAACCGGCGCCGCATACCTCTACGAGTTCCGAGACGGAGCGTATGAGGAAGTCGCGTTCCTAAAGGCCGATACTCCCGACGCCGGAGATCGCTTTGGCGAGGACGTTGCAATCAGCGCTGACGGAAGCGTTGTCGCGGTCGCAGCGACTCAGGAAGATGGCTCGTCGGGCGGCGTCGGAGGACCTGTCAACAACACCACCAGCGGCGCCGGGGCGGTCTATCTATTCCGCGAAAGCGCAGATTGGGCACAAACGGATTACCTCAAATCGCCGACCCCGGAGGCGATGGAGCTCTTCGGGTCACAGGTCGCGTTGAGCTTCGACGGATCTCGCGTTTTCGTGGGCGCGGTGGGAAGTCAGGAAAATCGAGGGACCCTTCACATCTACGCGCAAGACGGTGAGGGCTGGGCGGATGTTCGCACGCTGCGCTGGCCTTCTGCGGACGAAGAGGATCGTTACGGCTACGCCGTGAGCAGCTCATACAACGGGCGACGCTTGGCGGTTGGCGCACCCTTTGAATCTTCGGGTCCGGGTCGACCTCCGAGCGACAACTCGGTACCCCAATCTGGCGGAGGACAGGTCGTTGAACTCGACTTCTAGTGTTTTGCGAAGCGGCGCGCCGCGTGACGTTCTTGCACTTCATGAACGGGGGCTGGTTGCTCTCCGACTCCTTTCCATGGTGCTCGCGATGATCGGCGCTGGCTGCTCGGATGGTCACACGCTGCGGGTGGACGTCGCGACAGACTTGCTGGCGGGAGTCGAGTTTGATCGAAGCGTAATTCGACTCGATGGCGAACAAATGGAAACCGCTGCATTGGAGAACCAGAGCTGGTTCTCTGGAGCACGAGCGGCGACGTTTGAGGGACTTGGGGTTGGAACGTACGAAGGAAGCGTCGCGCTTGTCCTTGGCGCCACGACGGTGCTCGAGCGGCCCGTCCGGATCCGGGTCGAAGGCGATACCCTGACAACGTTCTATCTGCTCCGAAGCTGCGTCGGAATCGACTGTCCAGGAGCGGGCGATAGCCCCAGTGCGATTGCATGCCTTGGTGGAACCTGCGTCGCGCCGGAGTGCGAGGAGAGCGCCGGCGAAGTTTGCGCGAGCCCCCAGTGTGTCGAGTCCACCGACTGCCCCGCGGTATCCGCATGCTTCGCGCGCGTCTGCGAGCGGGGACTATGCCTGGTGGAGGACGCTTGCGACGAAGGAACCCGTTGCGATGTTGCGAGCGCAGCGTGCGTTCCACGTATGCCGATGGAAAGTGACGCAGGCATCGATGCCTCGTTCGATGCGGGTGTCGATACGGGTGTCGACGCGAGTGATGCGGCGATGGACGTTCCCGCCGATGTTCCACCCGATTCGACGATCGACGCCGCCGAGGAGCCTCCTTCCCCGCCGCTCGCGGCCATTGTCGCGAAGGCGTTTAATGCAGACGAAGGCGACAATCTGGGAAGCGCTGTCGCGATCAGCGGGGACGGAAGCACAGCAGCGTTCGGCGCCTACGACGAGGCCAGCTCCGAACGCGGTGTTGGTGCCTCCGGTGCGGATAATGACGCTCCTGGAGCAGGCGCGGTCTACGTGTTCTGGAATAGCCCCGAAGGCGAGCTTCGACGGCAGTTTCTGAAAGCCTCAAACGCGGACGCCAACGATCTCTTTGGGCATTCGCTGGCGCTCAGCGAAAACGGTCGCGTGCTCGCCGTCGGCGCTCGAGCGGAAGCGAGCCTCTCGACCCTGGCCGATCTTGACGCCGACAACAACGGCGCGCTCGGAGCAGGCGCGGTCTATATCTTCGAGCGAACGGGCGATACGTGGGTCGAGACTGCGTACTTGAAACCGCTGAATACAAACGCCGGCGACGGCTTCGGTTGGTCACTCGCATTGAGCGGAGATGGCCAGGTGCTGGTCGTCGGGGCGCCGCTCGAAGATAGCGCAGTCCCAGGCGTCAATAGCGCGTTCGCGATGACGAATAACGCCGCCACCAGCGCAGGCGCCGCGTACGTGTTTCGAGGAGATGGCGGGCGCTGGTCCCAGGTCTCGTACATCAACCCGTCGAATGCGCGGCCCGGTGCTCTTTTTGGAACCTCAGTCGCCATCAGCGGTGATGGCAGCCGCATCGTCGTGGGAGCGATTGGGGAGTCGAGCGGCGTCCCGGGCGATGGCTCGGATACGAGCGCGGAGGAGGCAGGAGCAGCCTATCTATACGAGTGGCGCGGGGCGAACTTCGAGGAGGTCGCGTACCTCAAAGCGGAGTTCCCAGATGCTGGCGATCACTTCGGGGCAAGCGTCGCGATCAGTGGCGACGGCGCGTTTATCGTGGCTTCGGCGACCTTTGAAGCGAGCTCTTCGATCGGAGTGAATCGGAGCGCGGAAAACAACGCTACAACGAGCGCGGGCGCCGCCTATCTCTTTCGCGAAAGCGCGGGGTGGGAGCAGACCGATTACCTCAAAGCCCCCACCGTTTCCGTCGGTGATTTCTTCGGCTCTCAGGTTGCGATCAGCGGCGACGGCAGTCGCGTATTCGTCGGCAGCCACGGCCACCAATCGCTTGAAGGCGCGCTCTATATCTATTTCCGCGATGGCGATGAGTGGTCCGAGATCCGAACGATTCGTTGGCCCTTCCCCGACGCTCAGGACCGCTACGGTTTCAGCGTCAGCTGCTCCTACGACGGCACCCGCGTCGCGACCGGCGCACCGGGAGAGGACTCGAGCCCGGACTTCGATACCAGCGATGATTCGATACCGTCCGCCGGTGCCGGAAGAGTCTCCGAGGTCGGGCCGTAGGAGCGCGCGCCTTACTCTCACACATCACGGCGCGGAGCCGCAGAACGCGTAGGTCGTGGTTCGCAGTTCCCAAGATCCGCCCGCTGCATCGGAGATCACGGCCACGCCCATACGTGAACCTCGAATCGAATACGCTAGATCGCGAATCACTCTGCTTTCGCCGTAGGAGAGCATTCGCGCAGGTTCCATCGTAAAGTCGTCGCTCGTGTCGTAACGGAGTGACGAGAAGTAAAGGTCGAACCTGAACAGGTTTTCGGAGACCATAGCGAAGACCGCGCGCTGATCATTGAAACCGCGCCCCGCGATGTGAGCAATGTCGGCAAAACTCTCAGCCTGCCATTCCGAGGCCCTGCAGCTTAATGTGGTGAGCCCCGAGCGAGGATCGCACTCTCCGAAATGCGCCCTGAAACGAACTCCGTCTTCATCATTTGCTCCGTGATGGAGGAAAACGAAACGGTCCAGATTGTCGGCGCCATGTGAACTTGCGAAGCCTCCGACCATTGTATGAAGTCCTGGGTCGGTACTGACTCGCGTATGATCCCCGTCGCTCTGTAGGAGTAAGCTGGGCGTCCCGCCGTCCTGCGATTCTCGAGAGCCCACAAGTTCTTGATCTGCCTCGATCAGCGGTGGGGACCATGTGCCTCGTAGCGGCGCTGAACGACGCGCACCATCGACGCCGGTTGTACTTTGGACGCCGCCTCCGCGACCTTCTTCACCGCTTACTAGCTCGAAAGCGCGGGAAATTCCGGGGGCAATGGTCACCCCTAGGGTCGCGCCGGAACCGGAGTGTGTTTCACATTCTAGCTCATTCCAAGTTCCTGCCCCTGGTTGATACTGGTAAAGACCGAGTCCGCGGCTATCTCCGAGTTCGCCTGCGACAGCAAGAAGGAGCCCTGAGTCGCTCCAGGCAAGAGACACCGCATGAACGTTCGTAAAGCTCGATCTGCCAGAACACGACAAGGTCTCGGCGGCAGTTAAAATTTCCGTGGTATCCTCTTCATCAACGAGGTCCAACGACCAAACGACGGGATGGCCCGTCCCGCTATCATCGCGCACAAGCGCGCCCGCATAGGCGAGTTCAGGACTGGCATAGGCGAGGCTCGCGTGTTCCACCGAACTGGTTTCAGGGATCGGAATCACGACATCGCTGAGCAAACCGATCGCGCTCGCCTCGATACTGCCCAACAGAGGCTCATGATCCGGATGCGCGCAATGGCTCGCTAGCGCGTCGCAGTTCGGGGCAGATCCCGGAAAAATAGCCGGGTCTTCGTTGTCGCAATCGGGGGGCCTCGATGAGCCGCAGTCTGTTGGGAGAAACCCATCCCCGTCGCGATCCGCGCAGGGGTCGGCATCCGGCAAGGTGTCTCCCACGTCGACATCGCCCGAAACATCGCCCGAAACATCGCCCGAAACATCGCCCATCACATCGCCTGATACGTCCTGCGAGGCATCCGTCTGAGCATCGACCGAGGCATCGGCTCCCGTCTCGTGTTCGGACCCGTCAAAGAGCAACGAACAGCCACCGATGGCGAGCAGCAGCGACAAAATCGCGATTCGCATTAGAGCCTCCCGCGCAGAATCAGGCCGGCGTTTTCTTCGCTCAGCCAAGGCAACAAGCTCACTTGAGCGCCTTGCTCATCATCCTCGTCGTCACTTCCGACAAACAGAAAGACTAGCCCCGTGATGAGGCCCGCTGCGGCAATTCCAAAGCCGATATCGGTGAGCAATGCGTTCCGCCGAAGCGTATCGGCCGCGCCTTCTTCGCAAGGGCACACCATCGCGAGCCGAGCGTCCTCGTTTAACGTCATGATCCCGAAGGTGGTGGCCATGGCGAGTCCAATGCCCGCACCGACAAAACCGGCGATCGCAACCGGAGAAACACCCCCGCCAGCATCCTCTTCCATTTCCGGCTCGGGCGCGCTTGGAGCGGTCGAAGGCGCGCTCTCTTCACCGGGCTCACTCTCTTGGGCGTCGCGCGCCGCGATCTGACGGTCGAGGTTTTCAACTCGCTGCTCGAGCGTTTCCCGGTTGTCGATTTCGATCCCCGAATCGAGATAGCGCCTAAGAGCGGAGCGAGCCTCTTCGAGGTTTCCGAGTCCGCGATGGGCGAGGTAGAAATTGTAGAGGAGCTCCGGGCGCGGGCTAAGCTGGTACGCCTGCTCCCACTCGCGCAGGGCGTCATCGTAGGCGCCGGATTCGTAATACGCCGTTCCCGAAGCGTGATGAACTCGGGCCCGCTCATCCCCGGCCTCCGAAGGGCCGACCGGCGCGGCACCATCCACGGCATTCGTCTCTTGGGCCGCTGCACCAGCACCCGAAAGAACGCTCAGAGAAACGAGCGCGGCGATCAGAAATACGCGCGAGCGCTTAACGAGATCGCGGTAAGACGCTTCGCCCTTCGTTGGCAAATCCACTCCCATGGGCGAAGCGTATCACGACGTTCTTCGCCATGATTCCGATTTTCTCATGGCTCAACTCGGCAAAAGCACGACCGCGCGAGCATCAACATTCAGCACCTGGGCGCCGCTCTTGAACTCGGAAAGCGCGTGGTCCCAGTGGCGGTGTCCGCAGATCACCAGCGATCCTGGATGGCTCGGCAAGCCCAGCATCTCGCCCACCATCGGCTCTCCTCCGCGATGACGATTGCTCGCTCCCGGCGGACCTTGGTGAAGAACCACGATGTCCGGCTCCTCGAGCATCACCTCCAGCAGGCTCTCTTCAAACGACAATGGAGTTCGTCGCCCTTCCTTGCTCGGCTTGCCCATGATCTTTCCAACGCCCCCAACGCGGATCCCATCCCGCTCAATGACTTCACCATCGAGCAGGTTCGCGTTCTCACGCTGATAGTGGGCCGGCTTTCCCGAACGATGCTCTTCAAATCGATCGTGATTTCCTTGCACGCCGAGCACCCATCGAAATCGGTCCGCGAACGCATCCCAGACTGGGCGGACATCCCCCGTCGCGCCGCGGACATCTCCGGTGGGCGCGCTGTAGAAATCACCCGCAAGAATGGCTCCGAGATCTTCGCTCTTGGGAAGCCCGTGCTTCTTCGCGTGCTCATCGAACGCGCCCGCAAAAGCTTGCCCGAGCAAGGTCTGGCCGATCACCCCTTGAAGATCGCTGGTCACCAGAATGCCGGCGAGGTCTTTCGGAATGCCACGTGCGTACGCGATTTGAACAGGCAACATCACGGAGACGCTTCCGCCACCTGACTTCGCGTTCTTGTATCGCAACTGAAAGACGGGAGCGCGCACGAAGCGCTCGACCGTGAGGCCCTCGCCTCTGTCCTTGGCGCGCTCCCACTTCGAGCCGCGCTTTCTATTCTTTGTATTCATAACGGCGCGAACGTGAGCACGAGGACCGACTTTGTAAATAGCTTCTCGCAATCAAAAGTGGCGCGTCGCGGCGTGAAGTTTTGATAGGGTGCAGGCTCAGTGACCCTACGCGACGCATTCGAATATCTCTCCCAGCGGCCGTCGCTGCTGATCGCGTATTTCGTCGCCCTCCCCGTTTTGGCGCTCATCGTTGGGATCGTCTCGGGCGAGCGCGCAAAAGAATCCCCGGCAAAGTTTGTGTTCTCGGCGCTGGTTTATCTCGCGTGTATTCCGGGCGTCTTTGCGATGACCTTGGCGGCCTATCTCTTCCTCTTTGAACGAGGCAGCATCTTTGATGCCCAGCTCGTCGTTCAATGGCTACCGATCCTCTCGATGTTCGCCACACTCTTCGCGATTCGAAGAGCCGTCGACCTAACCGACGTTCCGGGGTTTGACCGCATCACCGGGCTCGTCTTCTTTATGATGGCGCTCTTCGGGGTGCTCTGGGTGCTCGACCATACGCGCATCTGGGTCGTCTCGTTGCTCCCCTTCTGGCAGGGTGCGCTGCTCTTTATCGGTGTTCTCTTGATCGGCCGCTATGGCTTCTCGCGCTTTATGCGCCGCGCAGAGTAATGCCAAGTAACGGGGTAGCGGGGTAGCGGGGTAGCGGGGTAGCGGGGTAGCG